>CAYMFC010000008.1:0-32830 GCA_964389665.1 uncultured Desulfobacteraceae bacterium
CCATGGGAATGGTCAACAGCACCCTGGTAATAACATATCGGAGGAGGTTTTTCATTGGATGAAGTACATAGCCGGCTTGTATGTTATGATCTATACAGGGAATTCCAATTCTATCTATGGTTCATTATATCCGTGTACGTGCCCTTGAGCTCACAGCATGGCGCGTACACGAGGTCTCGAAACCAGAGGGGCAGGACCTTTTGCCCTGCCCCTCGTTTCGGTTGGCTTACTGAGCCTTGGAAATGGTCCCATACATGAACCGCAGCGTGGGGGAGACCATGATGCCGCGGATGTCCTTTTGGGCGAAAAGATACAGGATTCCCTGAAAGACAGTTACTGTCGGCACCTCATAGGTCCACAGGGTTTGAATCTCTTCAAACACCTTTGTCCTCTGATCAGGATCAGTGATCGTCTGGCCATCCACGAACTTCAGATCCCAGTAAGGATCGGAGAAGTAGATTCCCAGTCCCTTGGAGCCAGCGGTCCCTGCAAACGCAGCGGTATAGTTATCGGGGTCGATGTAGTCCGGATACCACCCCAGCAGATAGGCCGGCATCACCTTGTTTTTCCAGTTATCCCGGTACGTTGCCCACTCCGCTGATCTCACATTCACCTTCATCATCCCGGTTGCCTCGAACTGATCTTTCAACACCGCTGCCATGTCCACCTCGGTATCGCCGTAGTGGCTGGGCGTGTACCAGAGATCAAAGGTGAATTTATTGGTCTCGCTGTAACCTTTGGACTTCAAGAGCGCCCTTGCCGTATCGAGATTCCCATCGCCGAATGCCTGTTTGAAGACATCGGTATGGGACCACATGCCCATGGGCACCATGGAATAGAGCGGGGCGTTCTGCCCGAGAAACACCTTATTGAGAAGGGGTGGCCGGTTGATGGCAGCAGCAACCGCCTGCCTGAGAACCCTGTCATTGAAAGGCGGCCTGTCGCAGAGAAAGCAGATGTAGCGAATGTACGGCCCTTGAGCCTTTATGGTCTGGACCTTGGACGATTTCTCGAGGTCGCGGATATCCGAGGGATTCAACGTCTTGAACGCGAAGTCGATCTCCCCCTTCTCCAGGGCCAGCCGCATGGTAGTGGCATCTGCAAAGTATCGAATAACTATGCGGTCATTCTCTGCTTTTTTTCCATAGAAATAGGGGTTTGCCTCCATAACGATTTCTTGATCCCTCTTAAAGGAAACAACGTTATAGGACCCTAAGCCCACCAGCTTCCCCCCCTTGAGTTCAGAGGGATCACGGACGATCCTATCCACGGGATAGACCGTGGGATTCAGCGGAAAGTACGGGACGGATGCTGCCAGAGAGGGGAAATAGGCTACGGGGTTTTTAAGGACGAACTTGACCGTATAGGTGTCCACGACATCGACGCGGTCAACGAAATCGGTAACAAGCCATGAGGGATCCCCTTTCAGGGCCATCACGCGATCGATGGACCACTTGACCACGCTGGCATCAAAAGGGGTGCCGTCGGAGAACTTGAGGCCTCTTCGCAGCTTGAAGGTATATTCCTTTCCGTCTGCGCTGATATCGTATGATGTCGAGAGCCCGGGAATCAGTTTCGTTGTACCCGGTTCATAATCCAGGAGCCCCTGGTAGATGTTGTAGAAGATCTCCCAGGTATGAAAGTCATAGGCATTGGCGGGGTCCATATCAATGACCTTCTCGGTTGTCCCGTACACGAGTGTCTCCTTGGCGAAAAGATGGGCTGGAAACACTACCAGGGAGACCAGAGCTAAACAAAGCAGCAAAAGTTTTAACCTTCTCATCTCAGAACTCCTCTTCTAAATGGTTACAAGTTGAGGTTAGGGGCCGCGAGGGCCTCATACCTACCACAGTTGGCCTACCAAGCGCTCACCTCCTTTCCATAGATCATTCGATCTGGAATGTGCTCATTCAAAAAGAAGATTGAGCCCTTATTCGCCCAAAAAATCCAGATCCCGAGATTGAGGTATTTTGACTCGATACGACCTCCTGTGTCAACATACATTTTCATAGGGGCACTTCGCTGAAGGTTACGATATTGCGGCCTTCGCAAACTATTGAAAACTTCCTTTCGATCATGTAAAGATATACATCTCTTTTACGAAACCATTAAAGAATAGGGCAATTAAAAAGGTGCTGCGATGATTGTCTTCCTGCTGGCCATGCTATTGTTATACGGATTGTTGCATCTGTACCTCTACTACAAGATAAAGGCTGCCATCGCGTTTGGAACGGCATCCATAGTTCTTCTCATCTGTTTCATGGCGATCATGGTCTTGGCCCCTGTTTTTGTGCGCATTTCCGAGAGATACGGATTCGAGTCCCTCGCGCGTCACCTATCCTATGTCGGCTATACCTGGATGGGGATAGCCTTCCTGTTCTTCCTCTGTTCCCTGCTCGTTGATGCCTATCGCCTGGCAGTCTTTACAGGAGGGATGATCTTCAAGGCGAATCCCCTGTCTCTGCTTCCCTCAGCCCAAGTGGCCTTGCTGGTGCCGGCCTTTATGGCAGCGGCGATCGTGCTCTATGGCTTTTTCGAGGCCGTTTCCATACGAACCGAACGGGTTGTGATCCAAAGCCCGAAGATCCCGGAACAACTAGACAAGATTACCATCGCCCAAATCTCAGATGTTCACCTTGGCCTGATCGTGCGGCACGGGAGGCTGAAGAGGATCCTGAGAGAGGTAGAACGTGCAAAGCCCGATATCATGGTCTCTACAGGGGATCTTGTCGATGGCCAGATCGATAACCTTAGAGGCCTCGGGGAACTACTGAGGGACGTAGATGCACCTTACGGGAAGTTTGCCGTGACAGGAAACCACGAGTTTTATGCCGGCCTTGATCAGGCATTGCGTTTTACGGAAAACGCTGGATTCACGATCCTGCGGCATGAGGCCTTGGCTGTAGCCGGGAGCCTGACTATTGCCGGCGTTGATGACCCAACCGGAAAGCGCTTCGGGCTTTCGCGGGGTATCTCAGAGCAATCCCTGCTGTCAAAGATAGCTCCTGAGCAATTCACCATCCTCCTTAAGCACCAGCCTGTGGTGGATGGGAATTCAGCCGGTCTCTTTGACCTGCAGCTATCAGGACACACCCATGGGGGACAGATCTTCCCTTTTAACATCTTGGTTTGGCTTTTCTATCCCGTTGATCCCGGGCTTACCAGGCTTGAGAACGGATCATACCTCTATGTGAGCAAGGGATCGGGAACGTGGGGGCCGCCCATTCGCTTTTTATCGCCTCCTGAAGTGACGATCATCGAACTGGTCCATGGCCGTGCATAAGGCATTGTTTGCTCATTTTCTGCCTTGACTTTCATGCCCCAATTCCTGTAGTTTTGAGATGTGTGTTCAAGTCAACATTGATGTGAGATCTTCGGGATTTTTCATCCCCATCTTCTTATCATCTCTACGTCCGCTTACCATGGCCTCTCCTCGGTGTAAGCGTTGTCATGTTTTTACTATCCTTATAAACGAATGGAGGTGCAGCTATGAGTAATCCCCTTCGATACCATATCGCTGATGCGAAATTGACCTATACAGGGCGCCATGAACCAATGGAAATGGGCAAGGAAAAGATCGCTACCTTCAATCAGAGACACAAGGAAGTGCTGGGTTTTTATGGTCTCGAACTTGTCGATGGCAGGGTATTTATCATCGATGATCATGTCAACGAACAATCCAATTTAGGAGTGTTCAGAAGCAAGCAATTGCGCCAGGCAGTCATTCTTGCCGCGGCACTGCCCGCAGCAGCCGTTGCGATCCATGGATTTGGTGCGCTGAATACCGTGCCCAAGGATCAACAAACAAAGGCTTTGGTTAATCGGCTAAAACGTCGGAACGATCGGCTCGCCGCACAGATCATGAGCGAGGTGCTTCAGATCACTGCCGAGACCTTCGACGTGGGAGAGGAAGTCATCATAGAGAGCACGATAACCGAGGGCGTTCGGGTCAAGCCAGGGGTGGAAGCCGGAGGTAATCCCACCATCCCGGTTGGTGCGCTCTTCGGCAAGGAGGAGCACTGCAACCGGTATGGACGCGGTCTCGGACAGGATGTTGCCAGGCTTTCCATGGGCTCCGATGTGATCGATGGCACGAGTAAGTCGGTTAAGGGGATCCACAGCTCTCTCACAGCGCTCTTTCTAACAGAGTCAGGGTTCAAGCGGCATCTACCCGACATCTACATCGAGCGGTGGATGGCAGGCGCACCCTTTTCAGAGTTCAACCCCCGGGACACGGACATGAAGCAGGAGGCCCGGATCATCGCAGATGCCTATGGTGCAAGGGATTTCTCTGAGATAACGGCCTACTTTATAGATCGGCCACGTCACCTTCCAGCCATGGATCAACTGAACGCGCTCGGTATTGCGACCCCCTTTGACCAGGACGGGGATCTCTTCCCGGCATTGGTTTTGGGGTTGGAGGGCCTGCGCTTTCCGGATGGCAGGGGGCTGCACAGCATGATCGGGGAGATCGGCGGAAGCGCGGAGTGGACGGTTGGCGCTCTTCCTCTTGTCTGGCGGGGGGGTCAAAGCCTGGGGATGATCACGAGCCAGAGCTCGTTGACCAGAAAGGATCTCTCACCGGAGGAGTTGTGGAACGGGCGGTTCCACTTCACCGAAGAGGAGCACATACTCTTGCAGGATGCCCGGTTCGAGCAGAAGCCCTTTTTCACGGTGAACGATCTCATGGAAAGACCCTATGCAGGGGGAGTAAGCGCCTTCTGCGCCATATCCGACAACTACTTCCTTCCCCAACTCGAAGGGGTAAAAATAGACAGGGAAAAAGGCCTCATAACCACGCACACGCTCATGATCAACTCCCTGGGAAATGTCGAGCACTGGCAGCTGCAATTCAGGTGTGTCGAGGGTTTCGAGGTCACTTCCAGGCTGATGACCTCACCTAAAATCGAGTTACGGGAGCTGGATAATGACATAATCGAGGCCCATATCAAATCCATGGCGGATGACGAGGTCAAGCGACTCAGGCTCAAACAATTCTTTGTGAACGAGTATTACCCGGCAATCATCCACTCGGGCGAAAAGATGCTGGTACTCGAGAAGACGATCGAGGCCCTCATAGCTCGGGAGGCCTTGAGCGCATACGACCGCGACATAGTGAGTTCCGTAGTAAAGGCATTACCTGAGTGGTTTACCAGTGCAGCATAAGCAGATGAGCTACCGGGAATTGTTCCGATCAAGGGAGAACATTGCAATTTTTTCCGTCACCTATGCTCACACGGTTTGCTGCAGGCGGAAGAAGGGATTGTGAAGGCGCTCTCTGCCGATCGTGGTTGCAGGGCCATGGCCCGGATATACCCGTATATCATCTCCCAGGGGAAAGATCTTAGTGCGAACTGCCTGGATCAACTGTTCGTGACTCCCGCCAGGGAAATCGGTCCGCCCGACCGAGCCGGCAAAAAGGGTGTCACCGGTAAAGACAACGCCGGGCGCATGGAAACACACCCCTCCGGGCGAGTGGCCCGGCGTATGGATCACTGATAGTTCATAGGTGCCCACGTGGAGCAGTTGCCCTTCTGAGAGATGTCCATCGGCCTTGAACCCGAGTGCTGGGGAATCGAGGGCGTGAATGAGCACGGGCGCCTTGGTAATCCTTCGAAGCTCACCAGCTCCCCCCGTATGGTCGAAATGCCCATGGGTAATGAGTATGTAGCGTATCCTGAGACCGTTTCTCGATACTTCCTCTGCGATACGGAGCACATCGTCACCAGGGTCAATGACAAGGCCCTCTCCTGTTTTACCGCATCCCAGAATATAGCAGTTAGCTTGATACGGGCCAACCACAAGTTTTCTCAGCATAGTAGACAACCCTCCATGATTTTTTTTCTCAAGGCATTTGAAGAATAACAGGGTTGAGCGGTTCATCGTTCACCGTTCCCGGTTAAAATGTCATATGTGACTGTTAAGAAGCAAAAGATAGCCCTGTTGCGGTTCACCCACTGGGTTCAAGATGCTTACATGAAGAGTGTCTCAGACGGCATCAATAAGGTTAAGAATAAAAACGAATGATAACCTTTGAACCCTGAACCTTGAACTGTTCATGGTAAAGAATAACATAAGACCCGATATATCCTTAGTCAAGCCGACATGAGCAGGAAAGAAAAGAGCTTTAGGAATATGAGAAATATGATCATGTTTGGGGCCAGCGTTTAGAGCGGACGGAAAGGTATTGATTGCTACGGCATTACTGTGCAATACTTATTTCGTTTCACTTGTGATCACATCTGCGCATACGGCGAGCTAACACGATAGGGGGAGAGAATGGCAATCAAGATCATGCCCTGCCTTGATATGAAGGAGGGAAGGGTGGTGAAAGGTGTCCATTTCGTCGATCTCAAAGATGCGGGAGATCCCGTTGAGAATGCCGACTTTTACCAGCGTGAGGGAGCGGATGAGCTGGCCATGCTGGATATCGCAGCTACCCTGGAAAACCGTAAAACAAGGCTGGAGTGGGTAAAAAAGGTATCCGCAGTGATTGATATCCCGCTTACCGTGGGCGGAGGCATCTCATCCCTAGAAGATATTCATTTGGTACTGGAGGCAGGGGCCCATAGGGTCTCCATGAACAGTGCAGCGGTGCGAAACCCCGGCCTGGTTGAGGATGCGGCAAAGATGTTCGGCTCAAAGACAATCACCGTGGCTATCGATGCGCGGAGGAATACGGCAATGCCATCGGGATTTGAGCTGGTTGTTTTAGGGGGCACCAAGCCAGGGGGACAGGATGCCGTTGAATGGGCCAGGAAGTGCCAGGAACTGGGCGCCGGCGTCATACTTCCTACCAGCATGGATGGTGACGGCACCAAGAGCGGCTACGATCTGGAGTTCACCAAGGCCGTCTCGGATGCCGTTCGCATCCCGGTAGTAGCATCAGGTGGTGCAGGTAAATTGGAGCACTTCTATGAGGCGGTTGCCCTGGGGGGGGCTGAGATACTGCTGGCTGCTTCAGTTTTTCACTACCGTATCCTGCGGGTGAGAGAGGTGAAGGAATATCTCAGGGGAAAGGGATTAGAGGTACATCGTGTCTAACAATCCTTTACCAAGAATTGACCCGGGTAACCTCAACGTCATGGGTATGGGTATCTCCTTTTTGTCCATGCCTAGGTATAGAAGCATTGCATGATCCCGATAATCGGGATAGTCGAGGAGTGACCTTGGCCGCATAAGCGGCTACAGAGGCATTGCCCTCTACCCCGATTATCGGGATATCGGGCAGATCAAATCTCAAGGCATGGACAAAAAGGAGATGCCCATACCCAACAATATGCTGAGAAACCAATGAGGTATCTTTTTCTATGACAAGGCCCTGAAGAACTGATCCCCAGCCTTGACATACCTTCATGCCTGTATTATTTTTTCAGGCATAGTGGTACTATTTTTACATCTGTTATGACTGATGTCATCTCCAATCTGATCGATAGACTGTATTGATAGGTAAGGGTATCAAAGAATAACCGTTATAAAAGGAGAGTACAACCATGAAGATTGCAGTTGCTGTTGAGGATAATAGGGGTCTCGAGGCACTCATGAGCCAGCATTTCGGCAGGTGCCCCTACTACATTCTGGTAGATGTCGTTAACGGTGAGATAGGGGAGGTGAATGCCCTTGAGAGCCCCTTTTATGGAAGCCATGGGGAACCGGGCGAGGTTCCTGCCTTTATCAAGAAGCTCGGTGCTCAGGTGATAATCGCAGGCGGCATGGGGCCAAAGGCCATTGGTTTCTTTGAGCAATACGGAATTCAGGTCGTCACCGGGGTCTCCGGTGCGGTTCAAAGGGTAATTCAATTGTATCTAGATGGACAGATTCAGGGTGCGAGCCCCTGCATGGACCATGAATCCGACCATGATTTTGATGAGCTTCCCCAGGATGAGACATCGCAACTCCGAGAGGAGATACGTACCTTGAGAAAGCAGTTGGATCTCGCAATGGAGAGAGTAAAGGGGCTCGAGGAGCAGAAAAACTAATACTATAAGCAAGGAGGTAACTACTCGATGAAACAGGGAAGTTTGCAATTTCTACCGAAGATGGTAGTTTTCATAGTAGCAATAAGCCTTTTTTTTAGCATTGCCTTGTGCCAAGAGTCTATGGCTCGAGGCGATATACCTGAAAGCTTTGCAGAGCTGGCTGACAAGGTCGGTCATGTCGCCGTGAATATCAGCTCCACCAAGGTGGTGAAACCTATGGGCAAGTTCTTCCAATTTCCCGGCGGCGAGTTCAGGGATTTCTTCGGGGAGGAGTTCTTTAAACACTTCTTTGGCGAGATCCCTCAAGAGCAGATGAGGCAGAGAAGCCTGGGATCCGGCGTCGTTGTCACTCAAGATGGCTACATATTGACCAACAACCATGTGGTTGCCGAGGCCGAGGAGATCGTGGTCACGTTCACCGAAAAGGAACAATATGAGGCCAAGATCATCGGAAGGGATCCAAAGACCGATATAGCCCTCATCAAGATTGAGCTGAACAAGCCAATACCTGCTGCCAAGCTCGGCGACTCAGATGCGCTGAGGGTGGGCGATTGGGTTGTGGCAATAGGAAATCCCTTTGGTCTCGGGAGCACGGTCACCGCAGGGATTGTGAGCGCGAAGGGAAGAACAATCGGAGCCGGACCCTACGATGATTTCATACAGACCGATGCCTCTATCAACCCCGGAAATTCAGGAGGCCCGCTCTTCAATCTCAACGGTGAGGTCGTGGGAATAAATACCGCAATCTTTTCTCAGACAGGGGGGAATATCGGCATTGGTTTCGCCATACCCATCAACATGGCCAAATCCGTCATGTCTCAGTTGAAGGACAAAGGCAAGGTCACGAGAGGTTGGCTTGGTGTGACTATTCAGAACGTTACCCCTGAAATCAAGGAAAAATTCGAGCTTACTAAAGCGGAGGGCGCCCTCGTTGCTGAGGTAGCAAAGGACAGCCCTGCAGAAAAAGCAGGTCTCCAGCGGGGAGATGTGATAATCAGGTTTGATGACAAGAAGGTTACGGAGATGAGCGCGCTTCCCCCCATTGTTGCGCAAACACCGGTGGGAAAGGAGGTTGAGATAGTCGCGATCAGGAAGGGAAAGGAAAAGCGATTTACGGTGGTAATTGCAGAGCTCAAAGAGGAAGCCCCGGCAGGAATTCCTTTCGCTCCAGAGACCGAAGAGGCGTTTGGTTTCTCCGTTCAGGAGCTTACCCCTGAACTCGCGGAGGCACTATCCCTACAAGGTGAGAAAGGGGTTGTGGTATCGGGTATACAAAGGGGTAGCGCGGCTGATGAGGCGGGTCTTGAACGGGGTGATCTTATTCACGAGATAGAAAGTGAACCCGTCGAGAATATGGATGATTATAAGAGGATAATGGAAAAAGCCGCCTCAAAGAAGCAGATACTTATGGTGGTGCGACATCTCGGGCACACGAGATACGTGGTGCTCAAACGGGAGGAAAAGTAAAGCTCCGCGGGAGGTGAAGCGCCTGCTATATGTAAAGAATTTCGGTCCTTGAGTGAAGGTGAGCTGTCCGGCTTGAGCGCGCGTAAGATCTCATCGGAGATCGATGCTTTTAGCCATAAAGAGTTTTGCCGTAGCTTGTCTCGTCATTCATCCCTTGCATACAACGTAAAGCAATGGTGAATTTCCCTCCAGACTTTCCTTCCTTTAAGATCTGTTTTCATGAATTGCTGTATCGGTTTGAGGAATACCGGCTGCCTATGCGGCCGTAATGGTTTGTGATGAAAGGATACCTCTATTTAAAGATTCGGCAGGCTTTAGGGAAGATGTCTATTGCCCTAACACGGCGTGAGTATATCTTCATGATCGTGATGGGAGGGATCGCTGGTGCGGCAGGTGGATTTGGCGCCATCGGGTTTCGAAAGCTGATCCTTGCTGTTTCCCAATTGGGGTGGGGAACTATAACCGGGATGGAGGGAAGGGATCTGCTGAGCATGGTAGTCACCACTCCTTTTTGGGTAAGAATTTTGCTACCTGCGATAGGTGGCTTCCTCGTGGGGATCATAGTCTATTACTTTGCAAAAGAGGCAAAGGGGCATGGTGTGCCAGAGGTGATGGAGGCTGTTGCCCTAAAAGACGGTAGGATGAGAACGCGGGTGGTCTTTGCCAAGGCCTTTGCATCTGCTATCTGTATTGGTTCTGGTGGCTCGGTAGGCCGTGAAGGCCCTATCGTGCAGATTGGCTCCGCCATCTCATCAGCCCTCGGAAGATGGGTTAAGATGTCCGGGGAACGCCTGCGTATTTTAGTAGCGTGCGGGGCAGCAGCAGGTATTGCCGCAACCTTTAATGCCCCCATGGCCGGTGCACTCTTTTCTCTAGAGGTTATCCTGAGTGAACTGGCTGCATTACGATTTATTCCAATTGTGGTTTCATCGGTCATCGCTACGGCCTTATCCAGACATTATCTAGGTAACTACCCTGCCTTTGAAGTCCCTGCTTATGACCTTTCACACTATAGTGAGCTGTTTCTCTATCTCGTATTGGGAGTGCTAGCAGGGGTGGTTGCGTTTATCTTCATTCGTCTCCTTTACGGCATGGAGGATTTCTTTGAACGATGGAAATTGCCCGAATTTGTTAAACCCGCAATCGGGGGGAGTATTATTGGATGCATTGGAATCTTCTTCCCTCAGGTATTTGGCGTGGGATATGAATCAATTACTCAAGTCCTACGCGGTGAGATGTTCGGGGTTATGCTTCTAGGGATCCTGGCTGCCAAGATATTGGCCACCAGCATCACCATCGGTTCAGGTAGTTCTGGGGGGATATTTGCACCCTCCCTCTTTATGGGGGCATTCCTGGGGGGTGCCTTTGGCCAGGTTGTGCATGTTCTTTTTCCTTACACTACGGCGTCCCCCGGCGCATATGCCTTGGTGGGAATGGGTGCAGTGGTAGCCGGCACGACCAGGGCGCCCATTACCGCAATGATCATAATCTTTGAGATGACCTCGAACTATCGCATCATCCTCCCTTTAATGTTCGCTTGCACCATAGGTCTAGTGGTATCAGCACGCCTTTCTAAGGAGTCGATCTATACCCTGAAGTTGGTACGAAGAGGCGTGAACATCTATGCTGGAAAGGAGCTCAATGTCCTTAAGCGCCTAACGGTTGCTCAGGTGATGGTTCCCGAGATTGAATTGGTATCTCCCTCAGCGACTTTAAGCGAGCTCATTACAAGAGTGATGGCGAGTTCCCATTACCACTTTTTTGTAGTTGGCACCGATAATCGAATTTGCGGTCATATTGCACTAGCGACCTTACGACCTATCCTCAAGGATTATGAAACTGTTCGTGATGTGGTAATTGCCTCAGATCTCATGGATCACAATGTGACAGTGGTGAAGGCTGAGGAATCCCTTGACATGGTGATGCAGCTCTTTGGGAAGTCTGACCTTAGCGAGATCCCAGTAGGAAATAAAGGACAGTTGGTTGGCACGATACGGAGGAGTGATGTAATAGAGGCCTACAACAGGGAGATATTCAAATTGGATATGCCCTCTTCTTTCGCCACATCTTTCCGTCTCCAACAGAAGATGCACACTCGAAGGGTGTCCTTGGGCGGGGGATTTCAAATACTGGAGGTGAATCCCCCCGATGAATTTGTCGGCAAGAGCCTGGAGGAGTTACGGCTCAGGGAGCGCTTTAGCGCAACGGTATTAACTATCAAGAGGGAATGCGAAGCGGGAGATGAGAGGGTATCATATATACTTCCAGAGCCCTCTACGGTGATTCAAAAAGGCGATACGCTGATACTGTTCGGTCTCCAGAAAAATTTCTCACGCTTTCCTGCCGGGTAAGGGCACTGCTGGCCCTTATTCCGTCCGCTGCCCTGGCAGATAAAAAATTGAGTTGACAATTGGTGGCAGCAGGGATAGAAGGTACGAAAATCCAAGAGCTTATTTGAGTTCACAGTTGAGAGGTGTAAGGTTCAATGAGACGTTATGAGATGATTTGCATCGTTAATCCCAATCTCGATGCCGAATCCCTGAATGAGGTGGTCGCAAAGTTATCTGATATCATCACCAAGCTGAAGGGGTATGTCCTAAAGATTGATGAATGGGGAAAGAAGAAGTTGGCTTACGAGGTCAAGCATTTCGACAAGGGGTATTATCTGATGTTTGAGTTCTGCGGAGACCCCGATACGGTGAATACGCTGGAGAGAAATCTCAAGCTAGACGAGCGTGTTTTAAAATATATCACCGTGAAGATCGATGATGACGTTGACCCGGAAGAGTTGATGAGAGAAGAGAAGAAACAGGAGATAGTGGCAGAGGAAAGCCGCGATCAAGCAATTGAGGAAGAATAATGGCCTACGATGGGAGAGGTAAAGGTGTATTTATCAAGCACAAGATCTGCCGGTTTTGTGCTGATCCAAGCCTTCCGATAGATTACAAGGATCCCAAGACGCTTGTGATGTTCACTACGGAAAGGGGGAAGATCATACCAAGAAGGATCTCCGGAAATTGCGCCAAGCACCAGAGGGCTCTGGCGCTTGCCATAAAAAGGGCAAGGAACATCGCGCTCCTACCCTTTACCACGGCAAAGGTAAAGCTGAAGGAATACTGAGCGTTTCAGGAGATAAAAGGCATTGAGTCTTTCGGAATTGGTAGTGGGGGCTCTCAACAAGTCAAAGTGCGGGCTCCCTTCTTCGATGTAACGGATTGCTCCTTATCATACTGCCTGCTACCCTCTTTTCATTCACGTGTCTTAGGTAGGCTTTGAAGAGAATACATTTCCCTGACGAGGACTTCTCGTTGAGGATGCCGTGCAATTATCTCCATAATAAGAACTGTTTTTATGCGGCACCTATCGTGCAGGGATGGGGGGAGGAGTGAGAAGCCGGTTGAAACGGCCATGGCAAGGCTTCTGGTTGTAGCAAGAACGATATATGGATCGGAGACGCGGTATGAAGATTATCTTGATGCAGGATCTCGAGGCCCTTGGCTATGAGGGCGATATAGCGGATGTGGCGAGAGGCTACGCCCGAAATTATCTTATCCCCAAAGGCCTGGCCATAGAGGCATCCGAAGCGAACCTGAAGGCCCTTGAGATGAGGAGAAAGAAGATACTTGCAAAAAGGGCAAAGGACAAGGAAGAAGCCGAGCAGGTAATGGAAAGACTTTCCGGGATTACCGTGAGGGTGAGGGCCAAGGCAGGTGAGGATGGCAAGCTCTATGGTTCTGTGACAAGCCGGGATATAGCCCAGCAGCTCGACGCGCAAGGCGTGGTGGTAGACAGGAGGAAGATCATCATTCATGAGGCTATAAGGTCGCTGGGGGAGTTTCACGTTTCCTTTAAACTTCACCCCGAGGTGGTAGCCACGATAACGGTGGTGGTCGAGGGTGAGGAAAAGGCACAAGATGAGTCTGCCTAAAAACAAGGAAGATGCCGCCCATTCAACCTATAAGGTGCCACCACATAATCTCGAGGCAGAACAAGCCGTACTGGGCGGGATACTCATAAATGCCGACGCCTTTAACCAAGTAGCGGATATTGTTTCCGATGATGATTTCTACAGAGAGACCCATGCCCTCATCTTTAGAGGCATGCTCGCGCTCTATAACAGGGATGACCCGATTGATGTGATCACACTTGCACATGTCTTAACAGAGGGTGGGGTCCTGGAAAAAGTGGGAGGCACGGACTACCTGGCTTCCCTTGCAGAGGCAACATCGACATCTGCCGGCATAGTGTATCATGCAGAGATCGTCAAGGATCTTTCCACGAGAAGGGGGCTCATTAACAAGTGTGCCTCTATCTCAGAGGCCTGTTTCCAGGGTGCCAATGATACAGAGGAACTCCTCGATCTGGCTGAACAATCCATCTTTGAGATAGCCGAGAGGAATGTCGAACAAGTCTTTTCCCCGCTCAGTGAGGTCATCAAGGAGAGCTTCAAGAAGATAGAGAAGAGCACCGGAAGCAATATTACCGGTGTTCCAACCGGTTTTACCGATTTCGATAACCTCACCTCCGGCCTCCAACCCTCTGATCTCATCATTATTGCAGGACGCCCGAGCATGGGCAAGACGGCATTGGCGTTGAACATAGCTTACAATGCTGCGCTTGAGAACAAGATAGGGGTCGCGATCTTCTCTCTGGAGATGTCGAGTCTTCAGCTCGGCATGAGGCTCCTGGGAGCGGATGCCATGATAGACGCATCAAGGATAAGAAAGGGGTCCCTTCGGGATGACGACTACGTCCGCTTAACAGACTCAGCAAACAGGCTCTCGGAGCTGCCCATATATATCGATGATTCCTCCGGGCTCTCTGCCTTGGAAGTAAAGGCAAAGGCCAGGAGGCTTAAAAAGAAATTTGATATTGACCTGTTGGTGATTGACTATCTCCAATTGATGCAGAGCAAGAAGTCCACCGAATCGAGACAACTTGAGATATCGGATATATCGCGGTCCCTCAAGGCCCTTGCAAAGGACCTGAATATTCCCGTGATAGCCGTCTCCCAGCTGAACCGAAAGGTAGAGGACAGGCCCAACAAGAGGCCGCTTCTGGCTGATTTGAGAGAATCCGGCGCAATCGAGCAGGATGCAGACCTAATCCTATTTATTTACAGGGAATACCTCTACAACCAGACAGAGGAAAACAAGGGAAAGGCGGAGGTTATTGTCGCCAAACACAGAAACGGGCCCACTGGTAAGGTTGATTTAACCTTCAGAGAACAATACACGAAGTTTCAAAACTTTTATAGGGACGAGTCAGTAGAAGGGTAATGTCTATATGAGGTGAAGCTTCGTTAGGGCATTACGGATTTCAGAATGAATCTCCTCGCAGCAAGCTGCGGGCTATTCTGGCGAAGGAACAATAAACAGGTTGCCCTCCTCATTGCAAGCAGAGGATGCGGAATACGTGAAAGATATCATATTCTCATGCCCTGCCATCCTGTGGATTTGAGCTTGACATTGTTCCTCGTGACAACCAGGGCTTCACAGTGAGGCAGCGATTGTATCAAGTGTATGCCTGCTGCGGGATCAAGAGTAAAAAGCGTGGTTGAGAGCGCATCAGCCTCCATTGCCGTTGAAGCCTGAACAGAAACGCTCGCATTTATCAATGGCGAAAGCCCGGTTTTTGGATTCACGATGTGATGGAGGATCTTCTGGTCATCGAAGAATACCTCATAGTTGCCAGAGGTGGCAATGGAGCTATTCGTGATCCCAATGATATCGGGATACTTATGTTTCTTGAGGGGATCCTCGATCGCTATCCTCCAGGGGCCCTTACCTCCCTTATCGCCTACCGTCCTAATATCGCCTCCAGCGTTGATGAGGGCATGTTGAATGCCTTTCCTTCGCATTACTCCAATCGCCTTATCCACGATATAACCCTTGGCAATCCCGTCAAGGGTAATCCCCATGCCATGCTTTCTAAAGGCGATAGAGTCCTCTCTCACGATGATCCCCCCTGCATCTACAAGCTCCAATAGATGGCGGATCTTTTCCTCCTGAACCGAAATATTTTGTGAGCTCTGAGACAACTGCTTATACATATCAACAAGAGGCTTTACGGTGATGTCGAAGAGACCATTGCTGATCTCATGATACCCCATCGATTTCCTCACCACGAAAGAGAGCTCTGGCGGAACGTCTTTGAGAAATCCATCTCGATTAAGTTGAGACACCGGTGTGCCGGAATCATACCTGCTCATGAGTTTGGATAACCTCGCTATCTCCTCGAAGGAGAGGTCGATTGCCTCATAGGCCTGGTCCTTGGAATCATTGAGAACTGTCATAGAAACGAGCGTACCCATCTCAGGACAGGATTTCGAGACCTTATATAACTGCCTGTCGAATTTTGATGCCTCTGCCAGGGATGCCCCAATGGGGCAGGCTGCCAAACCAAGGCCAAGCACGCCAGATAGCCTCAGGAAACCTCTTCTGGTAATCGGTTCGTATTCCCCTATGCGATAGGACTTTTCAGACATGTTGCCCTCCTCGAAATTTTTTTCCGTCTATATCACGCGAGTTGTGAGATGACAAGTTTTTTCTCTCCGCATTTCAGGGAAAGGCGCAATTTACTCAATGCTCATCCTGTGGCACGGTTTCCCATCCTTGACGAAGACCGTGAAGGCAACCCTTTTCCCCTCTGTCATATACCGTTCCGACTGAGACCTCAAATCCTTGAAGTCCGCTGTTTCGAGAAAGGATTTGAGCAGTTCAATCCTTTCCTCGAGGCCTTTATCTCCTGGTTTTGCCTTGAGATATTCGTCGATGCTTCTCCAGTACTCCCGTTTGGCAGCCGTTTCGATACACTGGGATAGCGTGGGCATCAACTCGATACGAACCTCCGGTCTTCTCAGTTTAATCATCATTTCCTCAGCTATCTGAAAGCTTCCCGTTGGTGAGTGAACGAAAAGAGAGGTGGTGCAGTACGAATACGAGTAAGCCTAAAAGGACGGTAGGGATAAATCCCGCTGCGTGCAGGATGATTGCCATTGAGAGCGCATGAGCGCGGCTGAAGCCGTAGAAGATCAATCCATACTGACATGCCACGTGGAATGTGCCGATATATCCAGGCGCCGATGGTAGGACAACACTAAAACACAGGAGCACGAGGATAAAGAATGGTGCCATAAAGGGCAGGGATAAGCCCATGGAACGACCAAGGACATAGATCTGCGCCGCAGACAGGCCCCAAAGCGCAAGGGAGTAGAAGATCACCGCTATGAGATTGGTTGGTCTTTTTACGAGGACGAGCCCCTTGCTGAAGCCATCCAGCATGGTGATGAGCTTATGCCTCTGTTTCTTGGGCAGGAAAACCAGCGCCTTTTCGAAAACCGCGAGAAAGGTGCTGGTTTTTTCCTTTAAAATGATGAGCAGGGCGATTGACGCTAAAAAGAGGAGAGAAAGGAATAGCCCGCCGGCTCTGAGGGCTCTCCCTGCTGAGACCCACTCCCCCGGAAAATCAATAAAAAACATAACAAAGGCGAAGATCAAGAGGATGGTAAAGGTGTCAAACAACCTCTCTACCACAATAGTGCCCAGGGACGAACTCTTGCTTATATGTTCCATGCGCCCGATATAATTCGCTCGAATAAATTCTCCGAGCCTCGCTGGAAGCACGCAGTTGGCTGCAAAGCCGATGACGGTGGAAGAGAAGAGGCTGTCTAACCCAATTTTTTTTATGGGCGCAAGGAGGTGAAACCATCGCAACGCCCTTATAAGATAAAGGATAACCGTGAGGAATCCCACCGTGATAATGAGGGGTATACTCGTGGATTGCATGGAGTGATAGATGAGGTGCAGATCGATATTGTGGAATGCGAGATATAAGAACAAGGCGCTGATCGCAGTGCCGACCCAAAATTTCCAGTTCATGTGCTGATCTTTGCTGTTCGAAAGAATTCCTGAGCCGCTTTGATGTCACGGGATATCTGCTGAGAGAGCTCCTCTGGACCGGTAAAGGCTATTTCATCCCGTAATCGAAAAAGGAAATTGATCCTGATCTCCTCCTTGACGATATTCCTTGACAGGCCGAGGATATGAGTTTCAATCATTAAGTCTTTTTCCTTGAATGTGGGGTTAAAACCTATATTGGTCAAGCCTTGGTAAAGAATGCCGGCTACCTCCACCAGAACGATATACACACCTCGTTTTGGGATGAGACCATCTGTTGGCTGCAGGTTCGCCGTTGCGTAACCCAAGAGAGCTTCACCCCTGTTTTTCCCTTTCATTACCTCACCCCGTATTTGGTACTGTCTGCCGAGTAACTGATTTACCTCTGATACCTTTCCCTCCAGAAGAAGGTTCCGGATGGAGGTGCTTGATACTAAGGTTTCCCCCACAAACACAGGACCTATCTGATGCACAGCAAAACCGAACTCCCGTCCCATCTCCTGTAAGACCTCGATGTTTCCTTTTCTGTTGTGTCCAAAGGCATAATCATATCCGACGACTATCTCCTTAACAGCCAATCTATCCACTAATATGCCCTTAATAAACTCCCTGGCGCTGATGGCAGCGAATTCCGGGGTGAACTGTATCAAGAGCAGAATATCGAGTCCAAAATCGGTGACGAGCTCTTGTTTTTGTTCTAAACCGGTTATCAGGGGCTTTAATCTACGAGGTGACATCACCTTTATGGGATGAGGATCGAAGGTGATGACAAGGGAGGTCCCATCGATATCGGATGCCCTCTCGATGACCTTTTTGAATAAGGCCTGGTGCCCCTTGTGCACCCCGTCGAAGTTCCCTATGGTAGCTACGGGATTCCTGATCTTCTCGGGAAGCTTATCCAGTGTATAGACATGGGTCATAGGTGAGTAACCTTATTTTGAGGAGTTCATGGAGAATATGATCTTCAAACCCTCAAGGGTTAGAAATTCCTCCACGTAATCTATAGCTCTGGCCTCGGAACTTATGAGCGGTGCAAGGCCGCCCGTTGCAATCACCATAAGATCGGATCCCACCTGATCCTTTATCCGTTCCACAATGCCATCAACGAGGCCGGCGTACCCATATACGAGGCCTGCATTGATGCTGCTGATGGTTTCCTTTGCGACCACCTCTTTCGGCTTCGCAAAGATCTCAACCCGAGGCAGCTTAGAAGCCTTCAAGAAAAGGGCCTCCGCGGAAATGATGATTCCGGGGGCGATTGCTCCCCCTTCATAGACGCCGCCGGCAGAAACGTAATCAAAGGTGGTAGCGGTGCCGAAATCCACGACAACGAGAGCGGTTCTATATTTATGATAGGCAGCCGCTGCATTTACGATCCTATCAGCGCCCACCTCCTTTGGGTTATCGTAGTTGATGGTAATTCCCGTATCTATGTCCGCGCTCACGATCAAGGGCTCACGGTGAACTGCGAGAAGGCAGAACTCCCTGAAGGCACTGAGCAAAGGCGGCACCACGCAGGATATGATAACGTCCGTGATGCTGGTTACCTCCAATCTTGCCGGCGTAAAGAGGTTGTTCAAGAGAAGGCCTAACTCATCACTGGTCATATCCCTTTCGGTCCGTATCCTCCAGTGCGCGTGTAACGCCTCATTCTTATAGATCCCGATCACGATATTGGTATTTCCCACATCAATACAAAGCAACACAGTACACCTCACTCTCGTTACGGATACTCGGTTGATAGTGGGGGAGAGAAGGGGTCTTTTCAGGACAAAGGGGCGGAAGCACCCGCTTTTATCGCATCAATAATAGTTACCGTTTCCTTGGCTTCCCTCACATTATGAGCTCTGATGATATGTGCCCCATTCATCACCGCAGCTGCAATAGTCGCCATAGTCCCCGTATCACGAAATTCGACGGGAGAGCCGAGCACGTGGCCTATAAAGGACTTATTGGAGGTACCCACCAGGATCGGGTAGCCGAGGGAGGAGAATCTCCGCAGATCTCTCAGGATCACCAGATTGTCATCAAAGGATTTTCCGAAACCAATACCTGGGTCGATGATGATGAGGTCCCTCTGAATTCCCATGGAAAGCGCCTTATCCGCAGCCCCCTGTAAAAATTCCATGATCTCTCCGAGCAGGTCCTTATAGGTGGGGTTGCTCTGCATGTTCTGGGGTGTTCCCTTCATGTGCATGAGGATAATGGGAACTCCTGCTGCTGCAACAATGCTGCCTATGGCGGGATCGAACCTCATGGCGCTGATATCGTTGACCATTGCAGCGCCGGCCTCTAGTGCCCGTACGGCGACCTTGCTCTTGTAGGTATCGATGCTTATGGGAATCTCGAGCTCCTTTGAGAGTGTTTCTATGACCGGTATAACCCTCTTGAGCTCTTCGTCAATAGGGAGAGGATTCGAATAAGGCCTCGTAGACTCTCCGCCCACATCGATGATATCAGCACCCTCCTCTGCCATTCTCAGGGCTTGCGTTACCGCGTCGTGGAATTTGTGGTACCGTCCGCCATCGAAAAAGGAATCAGGGGTAACGTTCAGGACACCCATTATGAGGGTTCTCGATTCAAGCTCGAGGCAGTAACTCGACCATTTCAGGATGTTACTGTTTTGTAGCTGAGGAATCATCGGTTCCCTTCCCCTTGGTTGCCCCGGGTTTTCTCTTTTTCCGCGTGTTTCCCACTAGTTCGTCTATCTCAGGGCCGTTCAGAGTCTCCCGCTCTAATAAGGCCTTGGCTAGGTTGTTCAAGGCAGTAAGGTTTTCGCTTACCAGCGTATGCGTCTTTTGGTAGTTTTGGCTTATCAAGTTGTTCACCTCTAGGTCGATTTTTCGCGCCGTCTCCTCGCTGTAATCCCTGTGCTGGGTAATCTCGCGACCGAGGAATATCTCTTCCTCCTTCTTTCCAAAGCTCAAGGGACCGAGTGCCTCGCTCATGCCGTACTCACAGACCATCTTCCTCGCTATTTCGGTGGCTCGCTCGATATCGTTGCTCGCGCCGGTGGTCTGGGTGTTCAGGGCAATTTCCTCCGCAATCCTGCCTCCCATGAGCACACAGATGCTGTCTATGAGGTAATCCTTGGTGTAGGTGTGCTTGTCGTCGAGAGGGAGCTGCTGTGTCAGCCCAAGGGCCCTCCCCCTGGGGATGATGGTCACTTTATGGATCGGATCGGTATTGGGCAGGAGCTTGGCGACCAGGGTATGGCCCGCCTCATGAAAGGCGGTAGTCCTCTTCTCCTCATCGCTGATGATCATGCTCTTTCTCTCGGTACCCATGAGAACCTTATCCTTGGCATCCTCCAGGTCAACCATCTCTATCTTGTCCTTATCCCTTCTGGCTGCGAGCAGGGCGGCTTCATTGGTCATATTCTCAAGGTCTGCGCCGGTAAATCCCGGCGTTCCCCTCGCGATGATGGAGAGATCTATATTATCCGCCAGCCTCGTCTTTTTCGTATGCACCTTCAGGATGCTCTCCCTTCCCCGTACATCCGGCACCGGGACTACTACCTGCCTATCAAACCTCCCTGGCCTCAGAAGCGCGGGATCGAGCACATCAGGCCTATTGGTGGCGGAAATAAGTATTACCCCCTCATTGGACTCGAATCCATCCATTTCCACAAGGAGCTGATTGAGTGTCTGCTCCCGTTCATCGTGACCACCGCCTAACCCAGCTCCCCTATGTCGCCCGACAGCATCGATCTCATCCAGGAAGATGATACACGGCGCGTGCTTTTTCCCCTGCACGAAGAGATCCCGTACCCGTGATGCGCCGACACCTACGAACATCTCCACGAAATCCGATCCACTAATGCTCAGGAAGGGAACCCCTGCCTCTCCTGCTATCGCCCTGGCAAGCAAGGTCTTTCCCGTGCCAGGGGCGCCCACGAGAAGCACGCCTTTAGGAATCCTGCCTCCTAGACGCGTGAACTTCTTGGGATCCCTTAAGAATTCGATGATCTCCTGGAGCTCTTCCTTTGCCTCTTCTATGCCGGCAACATCGTTAAAGGTAACCTTGTTTCTCTCATCGTTCACAAGCCTGGCCCTGCTCTTGCCGAAAGACAAGGCCTTTCCTCCCCCCACCTGCATTTGGCGCATAAAAAAGATCCAAACTGCTATCAACAGGAGCATGGGGAACCAGGATACCAATATCGTCATATACCATGGGGTTGCGTCATCGGGCTTGGCGGTGATCTCTATGCCCCTCGTTCTGAGGATTTTTATGAGCTCAAGGTCTTTTGGGGCAAAGGTCTTAAATGATTGGCCCTGATTGGCAGCAAAGGAGATTTTATCGCCTTGAATAGTGACATGGTTCACGTCCCCCTTTTCCACCATATTGAGAAATTGGCTGTAGCTTAATTCACCAGTTGACCTCGTTTCCTTTTTAAAGATCTGAAACAGCAGGATCATCATCAGGCTGATAACCAGCCAGAGAGTGAGATTTTTGGAAAATGTATTCAACTACCTCTCCTTTACATAGATTAGATAAAAACATCCCCGTTGTTAGATGCGTATCCATAACATATAATCACTTACCACGTTTTATTCAATTGTACATCTTAAAATTCTCCTCGTATCTTCCCTCACTCGATAGCGGTGATCGATCCTGATCCCACCTACCCACACGATATCACCATAGCTCTCGATTATCGGGATCCTTCTCCTCTCATCATAGGGAATCTTTTTGTCGATGAATAGATCTTTCAGCTTTTTAAACCCATTGAGGCCGAGGGGCATGAATGTATCGCCTGGCCTGAAATTCCGTACAATAAGTGGCCATCTCAGGGCTTCTAGATCAAGGAAACACTGCCAACCGGATGGAGAACGCCCTGTAAATTCATCTCTGGGGATCTCCTCACAGGTTATCGTGCGGTTGATAGGATCCAGATGAAACCTGCCCGCACCCCCTAAGCGATATGAGAACTCAGTCCTGTGCATCTCCTCTCCCACGCAAAAACGAAGCTTTTTATAGCGCTTCTTCACCACGATATGTCCGGGAAGGTTTATCCTTGCCTGAGGCCTCCGATTAGCAATGAGTTCAATGATTGCCCTGATGTGCCCTAAATCCATTCTCCTGAGGTTTCCCTTTGCCCTCCGTATCACCCCCCTGATCACACGGTACTGGAGGGGGACCGGAAGGCCTTTCAATGCGTCAATGGATATATCGAACGATTGCTCCGGGGCTAGGATTATCATCTCTTGCAGCCATTTCTCCGCCTCTCGTTCCATAAACCGGTTCTCCTCCCTGCAGAGGAACGCGAGATCTTCCAAGTGGTCTATGAGTCTCGGCTGATACGTTAAGAGAATTGGCATCAGCTCCAGGCGTATCCTGTTCCGTAAATACCTCTTATCGAGATTCGAGCTATCCGTCATATAGGACAGGCCTTTTTCCCTTACATATGCGAGGATTTCCTCCCTAGTAATGCGGATCAAGGGCCTGATGTAGCAATTATCTCGAACGGGAGGCATTCCGGATAAACCTGCTGATCCGGTTCCCCGCAGCATATTCATAACAACCGTTTCCGCCTGATCATTCTTATTGTGTCCAAGGGCAAGCCTTTGAGCGTGGTACGTGTCCAGAACTCCTTCAAAGAACCTATAGCGTATCTCCCTTGCCCTCTCCTCGAGGCAGGTTCCATGGGCATTCGCGAGCTGGGTGACCCTTTCGTAAGCACAGGGAATACCTGATCTCCGCGCCAGGGTTTCCACAAATTCCGTTTCCCTTTCATCCTCTCCAGGTCTGAGCCCATGATCGAGATGCGCCGCAATCAAGCTGACGTTGAGAGTCTCTCGAAGTCGGAGCAGTATCTCCAGGAGGCAGACTGAGTCCGGACCTCCTGATACCGCAACAACAACCCTGTCGTCGCTCCCGATCATCTCGTGCTCGCGGATTGTTGACAGGACCAACTTCTCTGTAGGGTGTAAGTTCATCATAGAAAAAGAGTCCTCAGGATCTATTGGCTATGAAATGACCTTTCTCCATATATCCCGGGTTGGTCGGTTCGCCGTTCACGGTTCTGGTTGAAATGCCCTTGAACCTTTACCCCGTGAAATTCGCGATAGTGACAGCGAAGCGTATTTCACTGGGGTTTGAACCCGGAACGCTGAACCAGGAACCGCTTATGCTAGGCATATATGAAATCTCAAATCCATTATTTATCTTAGCAAATATATGGCTGTTTTGCCAAAAGAACATCTGCTATACTATTTACAAAGGCATACGAGAGGCACCTTGATCCTCTCGGTGAGGTAAACATGGGTTATCGTTTCACCTTTGTCTGGATTTCACACGTGCGGAGCAGGCCGGGAACATGAACAAGAAAAACACCTTGCAAGACGTAAAACAGCACCTTTGTCTTGAAGAAAAAGACAGGCTTTCCCCCTTTGCCACCCTGAGCATGCATGCCGTGAGGAGAATGGACGAGGAGGAGATCGTGAGCGGTCACAGGGAGAATTTTTCCCTTGATGCAGACAGGATACTTCACTCACGGGCCTATGCCAGGTACATCGATAAGACGCAGGTCTTCTACCTCGTGAAGAACGATCACATTACTCACCGTGTTCTCCACGTCCAATTAGTCTCCAAGATCGGGAGAACCATAGGGCGTCTGCTCAGGCTCAATGAGGATCTCATTGAGGCGATCGCGCTTGGTCACGATATAGGACATGCCCCTTTCGGACACGATGGCGAGGGTTTTCTCTCCGATCTGTCTCAGGAATACCGTCTAGGGCACTTTTTGCACAACATACAGGGGGTGCGGTTTTTAGACCTGATTGAGAGAAAAGGGATTGGCTGGAACCTCTCTCTTCAGGTCCTGGACGGCATACTCAGCCATAATGGAGAAGTACATAATCCAGCGCTCTCTCCGGAGCGAGATAAGGATTTTAAGCGATTTGAAAAGGAGATAGCGACATTGACCAATGACGCAGCGTATCCTATATGGCCGATGACTATGGAGGGGTGTGTGGTGAGGATGGCGGATACCATCAGCTATATAGGCAGGGATATAGAGGATGCAATCAGGCTCGGCTTAATACAGCGAGGAGATATGCCAAAGCAGTGCATGCGCCTGCTCGGAGACACAAACGGCACGATTGTGTATACCCTGGTTGAGGATTTGATCTCAGAGAGCCTTGAAAAGCCTTATATTTCCTTCAGCACCCAGGTTGCAGAGGCGCTTGGGAGGCTCAAGGAATTCAATCAAGAGTTCATATACGCCAACCCGCGCGCGAAACATCAGACCCATAAAATTAGATTAATGTTCAGGCTGCTCTTCGAAAACTACCTCAAAGACCTTGAATCAGGCAACGAGGATTCGGCGATCTTCATGGAATTTTTAGAAGGCATGTCCCCACAATATTTGGACAAGAATCCTCCTGCCATGATTGTCCGAGATTTTATCGCTGGCATGACAGACGATTATTTTATCCGTCAATGCCAGGAGAATCTCATCCCCCAGGCCATATCGGATCATTACTGATAATATAGGAATTTACCAAGAAATAACCGTTAAATATTGGCAGCTAATTCTTAGCTATATTGTAACTATTTCATAATACTATAAGTTTTCAGCTTAAAAAAAATGTTGACAAATCATGAATAAATCAGTAAATGCACCATGCAAGCATATAGTTCATTTAATGAATAGGCCCAGCGACGATGAGCTTCACATTATTCTCTGCTAACAAAACGTTTACTCTCACTCTGACGCGTATATTTACTACGAATAAGAAAAAGCCTGTGATGTGAGTTTCCCATCACAGGCTTTTTTATTTCTTTTATCATAAGAAAATTCTATACACCATGATCGGAGGCTTATCAGGCATGAATACCACAGGCGAGGTGCAGGAAGGAGAGGTTCTTCTGAAGCTTGAAGATATCTTTATGGCCTTTGGAAAGGTGCAGGCCCTCAACGGGGTATCTCTGGAGGTAAAGAAAGGAGAGATACACTCCATTATCGGGCCGAATGGTGCCGGCAAGACGGTGATGATGAACTGTATCAACGGCCTTTATCACCCGCAGAAGGGAAATATCTATTTTAAGGGGCAGAGAATTAACGGGTTTTTACCCCATAAGAGGGCAGAACTCGGAATTGGCAGAACCTTCCAGAAGTTGGAGCTCTATGGGGGAATGACCGTGCTCGACAATATCAAGATGGGTTCCCATATCCATCTCAAATCCGGGATCCTCAGTGGCTCCTTGTACGTGGGCAAGACAAGAGCTGAGGAGATAGAGGAGCGGCAGTTCATCGAAGAGGAGATAATCGATCTCCTGGAGATCGAGGGTATCAGGGATCAGGTAGCCCATATGCTTCCCTATGGCTTGCAGAAGAGGGTTGAGCTTGGAAGAGCTTTAGCACTCAGGCCGGATGTAATCCTCTTGGATGAACCCATGGCGGGCTTGAATTTAGAGGAAGTGGAGGACATGGCACGGTTCATCCTTGATATCAACGAGGAGGAGCGCTGGAAGGTAACCTGCGTATTGGTTGAGCATGATATGGGCGTGGTAATGGACATCTCCCACAGGGTGCTGGTGCTTGATTTCGGCAATATGATCATTGATGGGCCGCCGGAGGAGGTGAGCAAAAACCCGAAGGTTATCAAGGCATACCTGGGCGAGGAGGATCTCTACATATCGAGGAAATGACATGGATGAGGAAAAGATAGAGATATCAAAGGATCTGACTATCCCTCAACTATTTTACCGGCAATGCAAACGGTACGGAAGCGGGAAGGTTGCCATGAGGGAGAAGGAGTTTGGCATATGGCGACCTTTTACTTGGCAGGACTATTTTGACAATGTGAAGTACCTCTCCCTGGGAATGGTGAGTCTTGGATTAAAGAAGGGGGACAAGGTTGCCATGATCGGGGATAACCGCCCGGAAGGTGTTTGGGCGGAAATGGCGGCCATGTGTGCCGGTGCCATTCCGGTGTGGCTTTTTCAGGACTGCATGATGGAAGAGGTCAAATACATCGTCGATCATTCAGACAGCAGGTTCTTCGTGGGAGAAACCCAGGAAGAGGTGGATAAGGCCTTGGCCATTATGCCCAGGTGCCCGAAGCTGGAATATATTATTTGGGATGATCCCAAGGGGATGAGGCGCTACAATCAGGAATTTTTAATGAGCATAAAGAAGACCCAAGAGCTTGGAAGAAAGCTTGATCAGAAGGAACCGGGGCTTTTCGAGAAATTGATCAACGAAGGCCATGGGGAGGACATTTGCTTGCTATTTTATACATCCGGGACAACAGCCCTGCCCAAAGGGGCCCTGCTGACCCATTACAACATGCTGAGCATGGGCCAAAATCTCATGGCAGTTGATCCCTGCTACGATACCGATGACTTTGTATCGTATCTTCCCTTTGCGTGGATCGGGGAGCAGATGATGTCCATATCCTGCGGCCTTCAGATCGGCTATACCCTTAATTTCCCTGAGGAGCCTGAAACAGCACAGCACAATATTAGAGAGATAGGGCCACATGTGATGTTCGCTGCTCCAAGGCTCTATGAGGGCCTGACGCGTCAGGTTCAGGTAAAATACTTGGACTCCACCTGGATAAAGCGGAAGGCCTATGAGGTGGCCACCAAGATTGGGTATTATGTGGCAGACCTCAAATTTGAGAAAAAGCCTATTCCCTGGTACTGGAAGGTCTTGAATTATTTTGCGAATATCATTCTACAGAAAAAGCTCAAGGACCACCTCGGTATGTCTCGCCTGCGGCATGCCTATACCGGCGGAGCTGCCATGGGGCCTGATCACTTCCGCTTCTTCCATGCCCTGGGTGTGAACCTCAAGCAGATTTACGGTCAGACCGAGATAGCTGGAATATCCGTGGTACACATGGACGGCGACATCAAGTTCGACACCGTGGGAACCCCTATCCCTGAAACCGAGGTAAAGATCACAGAGGATGGAGAGATTATCTCAAAAAGCCCCTCGGTCTTTCAGGGGTACTATAAGATGGAGGAGGAAACGAAGAAGACCCTGAAGGATGGATGGCTCTACTCAGGGGACACCGGTTTTATCGACGAGGATGGCCACCTGGTGGTGTTCGATAGATCAAAAGACGTGATGGTCCTTAACGATGGACGACCCTTTGCCCCACAGTATCTGGAGAGCAGGTTGAAGTTCAGCCCTTACGTCCAGGACGCCTGGGTTATCGGGGATAAGCTTCCCCATGTGACTGCTGTGATGTGCATTGATTATTCCGTTGTCGGCAAATGGGCAGATGAACATAAGATTAACTACACGAGCTATCCGGAGCTCTCCCAACACCCCGAGGTTTACAATCTGATCCAGAAACAGATAGAGGAAGCCAATAAGGGCCTACCAGGTCCTGCCAGGATATATAAATTCGTCAATCTCTTCAAGGCATTCGATGCCGATGATGATGAGTTGACGAGGACCAGCAAGCTCAGGAGGGGCTTTATGGCTCAGCGCTATAAGGATATCGTTGATGCCCTTTATAAAGATCAAGGCAACGTCCACCTCGATATGACCATCACGTATGAAGACGGGAGGATACAACCTATCAAGACTGATCTGCGAATTCAAGAAATCGCTATGTGAAATAAGTAGTAGGGAGTAAACAGTTGGCAGTAAAAGAAGGGATAAGGACTTTGAGTTATAAACACTAAAATCTAAATCCGAAATACTAAACAAATCCAAAGGACCGAAATTAGAAATTCAAAACAGTATGATTTAGAAGAACGGACTTTAAAATTCTCAAAGGAGGTAATAAAGTTCGTGAAGAATCTTCCAAAGACCATAGCTAACATTGAGATAATAAAGCAGCTTATCCGCGCTTCTGGCTCTATTGGACCAAATTACATTGAAGCAAATGAAGCTTTGAGTAAAAAGGACTTTGCAATGCGGATCAAGATTTGCCGAAAAGAATCTAAAGAGAGCAGATATTGGCTGCAACTTGTTGAAGTAAATGGCGAACAAGGCGAAGAACAAAGACAATTATTGATCAAGGAAGCAACTGAGCTAATGAAAATATTTGGTGCAATACTGAAGAAGACAAAATAAATTTTGATATTGTGACTTTATATTTTGAAATTGTTTAGTGTTTAGAGATTAGGATTTAGGATTTTTCATATTATTGTGTATTACTGCATACTGCTTAGTGACCAAAGGGAGGATAAAGAATGGAACTGTTTTTCATGACCCTTACCACCGGCATCATGGTCGGGGGAATATATGCACTGGTTGCCCTGGGATGGGTTCTGATCTACAAGTGCTCAGGGGTATTAAACCTGGCCATGGGAGAGCTGACCCTTTTCGGGGCCTATACTACTCTTTACTTTTATTCGGTTGGCGTCCCTTTCGTCTTGAGCATCTTATGTACCTTGATCATCGGAATAGTGCTTGGCATCCTGACTGAACGAATATTCCTTGATAAGCTCATTGGAGAGCCTATCCTAGCCGTGATCATGGTAACCGTGGGTCTGTCTTTTTTCTTTAAAGGAACGATTTTTTTCATATGGGGCACCGATACGAGGGTCTTCACGCCGGCCCTATTTTCCTTGAAGCCATTTACCATTGGTTTTTTAAAGATCTCAACGGTCTATTTCTGGTCCTTTGTGCTGGCCATAGTGCTCTTTCTCGTGTTCGTGGCCTTCTTTAAGTATACCCGCTGGGGGCTTTCCATGCAGGCAACGGCTGACGATGAAACAGCCGCTCTATCGCTTGGGGTAAGCGCCCGGTTTGTGTATGCGGCTTCCTGGGCCATTGCCTTTATGTCTGCCGGTGTAGGCGGGGCCTTATTGGGAAATATCAATGGGGTCAATATAAGCGTCAGCGTTTTGGGATTATTGGTGCTTCCTGCTGTGGTGTTAGGTGGGCTTAACTCCGTACCCGGGGCGATTGTCGGTGGAATAACCATTGGAGTATTGCAGAATCTTGCGGGCACTTACTTAGATGGCTATTTTCCTGGAGGGGTGAAGGAGATATTTCCCTTTGCGTTTATGGTGATATTTTTGCTCTTTATGCCCTATGGGTTCTGGGGCTGGGTGAAGATTGAGAGGATGTGATACTGGTTGCTCGTTTCTCGTTACTCGTTACTCATTGCGCACAATCAATAAAGAGCGGGAATAGCTGAGAACGAGAAATCAGCAATGTTACTACAGGTAAGGAGATGATTTCATGACAAGGGTGTGGATGCCATGCGGCGATTACCATCAAGACTATGCTGCGGATCATGGTTGGTGGCAGACCAACGTGATCAAGGGGAAGATGATTCTACTGCTCCTGATCGTGTTTGTTGGATTCCCGCTGTTTTTAGACGAATACTGGCTTGGTGTGGCGAATATGATCGGCTACACTGCTCTTGGGGCCTTTGGTGTGCAACTCCTGATAGGCTATGCAGGTTTGATAACCTTAGGACATGCTGCCTTTATCGCCGTCGGCGCTTATACAAGCACCTTGCTAATCTTGCGGTTTCCGTGGCCCGAATTTCTGGTGACATGGGGCCTTGCCTATCCCATAAGCATTATAATTGCTGCAATTGTTGCGGGCCTGTGGAGTGTTCTCTTTGGGCTCCCCTCAGCCAGGGTTAAGGGATTCTATCTTATTCTGACTACCATGGCTGCCCAGTTTATCACGGTGGACTTTATACTGACCCAGTATATAAGCCAAATTGGTGGGAGGGGGCAGGCATTTTCCCTTCCACCCGGCACCATCAAGATAGGCCCGTGGCTTATAGATTCGGATACAAAGGTATATTTTTTGATGATTATCCTTTTGACCCTTACTGTTATGGTTATGGCCAATCTTCTCAGGACCAGGGTTGGAAGGGCGTGGGTCGCCATAAGAGATAACGATATTGCCGCTGAGACCTTAGGGGTAAATATCATCTGGTATAAACTTCTGAATTTTTTCGTGGCGGGTTTCTTCGGAGGTATCGCCGGGGCTTTCTGGGTGAGCAACTGCGCGGCTCTGAGTCCGGAGCATTTTCCTTGGTCCTGGTCACTCTGGCTGGTTGGGGTAATACTGATCGGCGGTGCAGGAATAGACGGGGCCATATTCGGATCCATCTTTATGGTCATGGTGATGGAGCTCTTGCAGATTGCAGCCATCCCGCTTTCCGGATATTGGCCAAAGATTATGGTTGATTTTGCCTTCCTGAAAGACGCGGCCTTCGGCCTTGCAATATGCGCATTCTTGATCTATGAGCCGCGCGGTCTTTCATATCGCTGGTGGCAGGTAAAAAACTATTTTAACCTATGGCCATTTTCGTATTAGCGTTTGTTGGGTTTGTGGGGTTCGTTGAGATGATAGAGTTCTAACACAATAAACCTAAAAAACTCATCGAACCTAAGAGACTGATGATAGAAAGGGGGTGATTCTTGCGGATGAACAGTAGTATTGTTAGGGGAATCCAAAAAGGTACGGGTTTAACAAACAAAGGGGGGAAGATATGAAAAAGAAAAAGATATTGATTGGCTTGATTACCTTTGCATTTCTGTTTGGGCTAACCTCTATTGCTGTAGCTCAGGTGATAAAGTTAGGAGGGTTAAAGGATACCACAGGCGCCACATCTGATGTGGGAAAAGACGCCGCCCTTGGCCAGGAGGAGTTCTGGCAATATTATGTAAATGATATGGGGGGCATCAACGGAAAGAAAGTGAAGTATACATGGTTTGACTATGGGTACCGCATCCCGGAGGCCATTACCAAATACAAGCTCCTTAAGCGAATGGGGGTTATCGCGATCATGGGGTGGGGAACAGGCGATACCGAGGCCCTTTCGCCGACGATCAATAAGGACAGGATTCCCTATGTCTCGGATTCGTACTCTGCCCACCTCACACGGCCGAAGGACTGGGTAGACAAAGAGGGAAGAAAACATATCGGCACGGCATACAACCTCTTTTTTTCTTCGGACTACTCGACCAATGCCAGATCCTGCCTGACGGCCTGGTTTGACAAGAAATGGCCCAGCCATCCCGACTATGGCAAGAGGAAACCACGCCTTGCCTGTTGCTATATGTTCGGCTCTCCCTATGCAAGTGCCCCTATTGCAGCTATTAAAAATCATGCTGAGCTGCTCGGTTTTGATATAGGCAAGGATCAGGATGTGAGTCTCTTTGCCATTGATACCAAGAGCCAGATCATGGCGCTTAAGAGCTTTGGTCCCGATATCATCTGGCATGGAAACACCACCATGTCGGTCTCTTCCACCATCAGGGATGCCTATGCACTGGGGTTGCGGGCGGATCATATCGTGAACAACTGGGGTTTTGATGAAAACCTGCCTCGCCTGGCAGGGGATGCGATAAATGCACCGGACGGCCTCACCGTGCTGGGTGCTACACCGAACGGCTTTTTTGGTCAGGAATGCGACCTGATGGACAAGGTGGTGGAGTACGCCAAGAAAGTCCACCCCGGCATACCGCAAGAAAAGCGTATATGCAGGACGGTTCAGGGTTGGTCCAATGGTCTCGTGCTCTGGGAAGCCATGAAACGGGCTGATAAGGCAGGCGACCTGACCGGCCCGGGCATCATGAAAAAGGGCTTTGAGACCATGAAGGACTTCCATATTGGTTTATGCACCGGTAATGTTACTTACACGTCTGAGGACCACAGGCCCACCGGCGGGTGCTGGGTCCAGGAATGGAAAAACGGTAAATTCCAGAAGGTGGAATTTGTTGATGTGAAGGGCCGGTGGCCGCAGCAGTGGGCCTCTGAATGGCACGGATGGTAAAAGGGAGGTTTCCGATTGGAAGCAGCAGAAAAAATCTTAATGGTTAATAATATCGAGGTCAAATACCATGAGGTCATCCTCGTCCTGAAAGGTGTGTCCATCGAGGTTACGAGAGGTGGGATTGTGGCCCTTCTGGGTGCCAACGGAGCGGGAAAGAGCACTACATTAAAGTCCATTTCAGGTCTCCTCAAGGTGGAAGTAGGTGCGGTTACTGATGGCGCAATCGAGTTTGAAGGCGTTGTGATACACAAGAAGACCGCGGTGGAAATCGCCAAGATGGGCATCATACAGGTTATCGAGGGCCGGAAAGTATTCGAACACCTCACCGTTGAGGAGAACCTCAAGGTGGGGGCACATCTGAGAAAGACAGGATCTGTTAAGGATGGCCTGGAGCTGGTTTACCATTATTTCCCAAGGCTAAGGGAAAAGAGGAGTGAAACCGCAGGATTTGTGAGTGGAGGGGAGCAGCAGATGGCAGTTGTGGGCAGGGCCCTTATGACTGAACCCAAGCTGGTACTTTTAGACGAGCCATCTATGGGCCTTGCTCCTATGCTCATCCACGAGATATTCAACATCCTGATGAGGCTTAACAAGGAGGAGAACATATCTATTCTTCTGGTAGAGCAGAATGTGAAGCTGGCCCTGAATGTGGCCCCTCATGCCTATGTTATGGAAACCGGCCGAATCGTCATGGATGACACCTCGGAGAGACTAAAGGAGAACGAAGACATCAAGGATTTTTACTTAGGGTTCTCGGAGAAGGGAAAAA
>CAYMFC010000009.1:0-3275 GCA_964389665.1 uncultured Desulfobacteraceae bacterium
AAATAAGGAAGCTCAAAGCAGGAAGAAGCTCATAGCTCAAAGCTCATAGCAAGAATAAGGTAAAAGCAATAAGAAGCTCAAAGCTCAAAGCTGATAGCTGATAGCTCACAGCGAAGTAAAGCTCAAAGCAGGAAGAAGCTGAAAGCTCAAAGCTGAAAGCAGGGGTCAGGGGTCGGGGGGACGGGCAAGCAAGATAGATCATAGCTCATAGAAGAAAGGCGATAGGTACAAGGTGCAAGACAGCCAACTCTCGAATGGTGAATTCCCCTTCCCTATGTATGCTCCTCCTTCATCCCTGTTTAAGAAGCCTTGTCGGGTGCAGAGGCTAGAGGTCTGGGATCTGAAGTCTGAAAAATGAACCAACACGTGAAAAGGCTGGATGGAAGAGAAAGATTTTATAATGAGTGAATAGTTATCTCGGGAAATGATTTAAAGTCATCTATGTTATGAGTGAGGATATCGGTTATGCCATTTGTCAGCATAAGGGAGACAATCGCCGCATCATGAATCTTTTTCCCTCTTATCGCATGGTTGAGAACTAATTCAATGAGCTTATCCAGGGAGCTCCGGTCAGCAAAAAGCAAGCTGAATTCTTTTATTATCCTTTTGGCATCCTCGATTGCAGACTCCAAAGAGATCGGTTTTTCAATAAAACCGGGCCTCGTCATAATAACAAGGTATTCCCGGATAACCTGATTGCTCACAAACAGGGTATTACCGCTTCGGTTGAGCTCATCGAGCGTTCCCCTGGCAACTTCACAGAGAGGAGATTCCCTGTTGTTGGCATATATAAGGACATTAGTATCAATAAATATGCCCTTAGCGTCCATCGTTGCCATATATCTCTTCTCTTCTCAAGGAATTAACGAGGATTCTGCCACAATAATGATCCGAGTACGATAATGGTTTACTCTTCTCCTTGGCATCATCGAGAGGCTTTATGGTGAGTTCCACTTTTCCTTTTTTAAGGGCAAGCCCCTCAGGGATATGAAGTTTCCCCTCGTCATCTACGTTCGATATAATGGTAATAGGTTTCATGGCTTTTCAGCTCCCTTATCTAAAATAATTTATTATAGCACAGGACATTTAACAATACATAGAATTTCGCCTCACTTAAAGCGAACCCGGAAAAGGATCCAAAAGCTCGTTAAAGAAAAGCCGTGATAGGGACCGGAAATGAAAAGTGATACTTGACACGTTATAGGTTACACAGTATGCTGCTTCATAGAAATAATGAGAACCGTGAATGATCAAGTCCTTCAAGCATAAAGCGTTGGAAAAATTTTTCCACAACAATGACCGAAGCCGTATAAGTGCAAACCATGCATCCAAACTTGCCAGAATCTTGGACCGCTTAGACGCATCCACAGGACCTCAGGATATGAACCTGCCCGGTTATACATTACATTCTCTTTCCGGTAAGGAGAAGGGAACGTGGGCCGTATGGGTTACCGGCAATTGGCGAGTCACGTTTCAGTTTGATGGACCTGACGCAGTGGCTGTTGATTACCGGGATTATCATTAATCAAAGGAGGGCTTTCAATGACTGACCTTAGAAAACCTACCCATCCTGGAGAAGTATTGCGAGAGGATGTTATGAAACCGCTCGGTTTGACGGTAACGGAAGCGGCGAAGCGCCTTGGTGTAACCAGAAAAACCTTGTCAGCGTTACTTAATTGCAGGGCATCAATGAGCCCGGAAATGGCAGTCAGGGTAAGTAAAGCAACAAAGACATCCCCTGAAAGCTGGTTATACATGCAGGCAAAATTAGACCTGTGGATTGCTGAACAAAAACCTCCCAAGGTTGAAGAACTTGGAGAGGTTGCTATAGTTTAATTCCCTTCAACTATATTCACGAATTCTATCTATAGGCCATGTTGCAACGCAATCAGGAACTCATTGATCAGTTTAACCGTGACGAACAGCTCTGGCATCGGCTCCAGTGGCGGAAGGTGAATCGGCGGGTCAGGTTCCCGAAGCTCGGAGCGTTGTCTCACGTCATACTGGATCTACGGGATGAGATGCGCGAGAGACGGCAACCGGTAGATTGTGTCAGTAGCAAAAGGATATAAGAGGGGATGCTCGTGCTGAACGTGCTTAACATTCCTTGAAGCACGAAATTAGAGGCTTTATCAGCGTCACTGATAATGAAGCAGGTTTGGCCTGAGGCACAGGGCTTAAGGCGCAAGGCGATCAAATCTGATTGGGCACAGTCGAATTTGAATTTCCATTTAAAGTGAGCTGCATATATCCTCATATTCCAAAGAGATAGATTCTCCTCTTTAAAAGATTTCAAAATTCCGAACAGATATTCCATCCAGGAACATTTGTGGATGCGCAGGTGGGGGAAGGTTAACCCAGTCGTTCAGGTGTTGAACTGATAAGCAAAAATGGGGGTGGTTCACGGCAACTTGAAGAGGCGGTTTACTGGTTGGAAATACTCCTTGATTCTGGCATAATCAAAGTTGAATAAATGGCAGAGCTCATGAAAGAAGGGGACGAACTCATTGCCGTCTTGATTTCCCGTGCAAAAACCATCGAAATTTGGAAGAATAGATAATGATTCATTCCGCATCATCATTGATTTGAAAGGGGATGAACATTGAAGCTGCCTGATGATTCAATTATCAGTCCCGAAAAAATCACCGAGTATCTTCTCAAATGGCAACCGGATAATGACAAGTCGCAATTCCTGGCGCGGGCTGGATACTCATTGGACAACTGGCAGCGGTTATTGGAAGATATTCGTACCCAGATATTGCCGATCGAGGCTGAATTAATGCGCAAAACTGCTTATGGCGATCTTTTCAGAATACGTGGCACACTGCTGGGTCCAAATGGTGTTTCCATAAGGGTAATCACTGTTTGGATGGCGGAGTATGCCTCACGGCAAACAAAGTTTATCACCCTGTTTCCTGACAAGGAGGGATAACCATGACATACAAGCTTTTTACACGGGTATCGTTGGCAGAGGATATTCCTGAGTACGGACTTCATAGGGGCGATCTGGCCACCATTGTTGAAAGGCACGAAGGTAAACCTGGCCAAGAGGCAGGCTATTCATTGGAAGTTTTTAATGCCGTTGGTGAAACCATTGCCGTTCTAGTGGTTGAAGAATCAAAATTAAATCCCGTGAAAGGAAATGAAATCCTTCATGTTCGGCGGCTAGATAAGGTTGCAGCCCTATAATGGAACGGCTATGAAGGGGTAACGGGGATAAATATGGGGGCTGGTAAAAAAGTAAGTCGAAAAAAGACAGCTCAGTCTTCATAACA
>CAYMFC010000009.1:3375-29452 GCA_964389665.1 uncultured Desulfobacteraceae bacterium
ATATGGGGGCTGGTAAAAAAGTAAGTCGAAAAAAGACAGCTCAGTCTTCATAACACTGGCGATAGAGCGCAGAGGGCGTAAAGCTAAATGAAGAAAATCCAATGTCGAGATTGATGGAGTCACTGCCATAGGTCTGATTTTATGGGCTGTGGAGGTTTGGATATCTCATGGAGATCATAGCCTTACCAAAACCTGTGATAAGAGAGTGTATGTCATATAAATCATGAGATTTGAAACCTGAGACAGCTTGCCAATATTTCCAGGCTCCATGGGATTGAGATATCATGAAAAATAGTCCGCACCTTTAATCTTATCAATTCGTCCACTGCTTACAACTATTCTTTGATTTCAGATCAAAAGCCCAACCCACGTGAAAAGACGACCCCAATTTTTCGTTGACTCGAATGGATTTGACTTCAGATCACTATCTTAATCTATATCCTTCCACCGGGCCGATTATAGCGAATACTGAACAAGAAACTGGATGCACGACACCACATCCTCATTGCCGAAATAGGAGAGCTAAAGGATAAGAAAGCAGGTTTATACGTCAGGATAAGCCTGCTGCGGAGATGATATCCGGCACCAGTTCCTCCCTGCCGATGGCCATGATATGTACCCCATCGCACATCTTCTCATCATGTATTCTCTTTATCATCCGCCCGGCGATCTCGATTCCCTTATCCAGGGCCCTTCCCTTTGGCGCGGCGGCCATTTCATCGATCAACTCTTGCGGCACGTTCACACCTGCCACGTTCTTGTTCATGAACCTGGCCATTGGGGCGGAGGTGAGCAGGATGATACCGACCAGGATCTTCACCGGGAACTGCCTCGCATAATCCATAAATCCCTTGAAATTCTCCAGGTCGTAGACCGCCTGGGTTTGAATGAATTCGGCGCCTGCCTCGATCTTCTTCTCAAACTTTATGAGCTGCGGTTCGATGGGATTGGCCTCGGGGGTGACAATGGCCCCCGCGCAGAAAGACACACTCCCATCCAGGTCATTGCCGCCTAGATCCTTTCCCTTCTCCAACCGCCGTATGGCTGCCAGCAGTTGGCTGGAGTCCAGGTCGAACACCCCCTTGGCCTCCTTGTGGTCACCCAGGAGCACGGAATCCCCCGTCAGACAGAGCACGTTGTGAATCCCCTTGCTGTCGGCTAATAAGAGATCGGCCTGAAGCGCGAGCCGATTTCGATCTCGACAGGTCATCTGAAGGATCGGCTCGCCGCCCATCTCCTTCACCAGAAGCACCCCCCCGAGAGAGGGGAACCTCATGACAGAACTCTGGTGATCTGTCACGTTCAGGGCATCCACCTTATCCCTTAAGAGCTCGATATGGTGGAGCATCTTCTCCAGGTTTGTCCCCTTGGGCGGCGCCACCTCGGAGGTGATCACGAACTTGCCCGACTCTAGAGCCTTTTTGAATTCAGAAACCATGCGCGACCTCTTCCATTCTAATAGAATATTTTACGACTATATGCCAGAATGCCCAGCCTTTTAAGGCGGGGATGAATGGCATACGTATAATTCCCCTCCCTTGATGGGAGGGGATAAAGGGGAGGGTGAAACTTCTGGACTTTTCACCCCCACCTCAATCCTCCCCCGTCAAGGGGGAGGAAGATGTCGAGGCAAGTGTCAGATGCCCCGCGTTTCAACGCGGGGAGTTTTACTTTGCTACGTTTCTTGCTTATGCCTTTTGGCCATCAGTTGAGTGAGGCGAGACTGATTTCCATTTCCCCGGTGAGGGCTCACCCTGGTGATTACGCGGTTTCTGTAGTGTTTTCATCAAATCAAGGCGGCCCAACTCTTTTAATCGATTATAAATAAGGGTCCAGGCACAGTCCTTTTCCGGGTCGATCTCGCATTTACCATTGTTGGTGCCGCCGCAGGGGCCGTTGACCAAGCCCTTATGGCATGAGGTTACCGGACAGATTCCCCCCGTCTCACCCAATATACAGGTGCCGCACTGGGTGCATATCTCATCAAACTCACCGATGCCCCTCTCCTTTCCTATGAACAGGGTATCAAGGGCCGGGACAACCATCTTTTTCACCTGCCGAGCAATGGTCTGCACGCCGAAGGCGCACGTCATGATCAGCAGGGCATCAGCCTGATTGATATGCTGCCCGTATTCTGCCATGGCCTCTCCTGTGAGATTGTCGCATGCCACCGGCAATACCACCGCTCCGGTAACAAGCTTTCCCTTCCCTGACAGCCGTTCTCCCATGGCCCTCACCTCCGGCTCCCCTCCTGTATGGGTCAGGGTCGTGCAGGTACCGCACCCGATGATGAAAACCCTTCCCAATCCCTCGAGGAGACGGTCGATCTCCTCCTCGGGTTTTTGTCTCGTGATAGATCTGATCATTCCTCAGCTCCTATTTCTCCTCCAGGTCACATCTCAGACATCTCATTGCCTCTAGGTGGGCTTCTTCCTCGGTAAAACCTTTTTCCACCTCCCTGAAGTCTGCTACCCTCTCTTCTGGATTCTCAACGTGTATCTTGATTCTGGGCTTTTCCTCGGCAGTCTCCTCATCCAGGGCCAACCCGAGATCCTCACCCAAGGCCGTCTTTACATCTACGATTTCCACCCTCCCTTTTTCGCCCTTAAGATATTTATCGATGGCCAGGGCGGCCCTCCTGCCTGATGCAATGGCGTTTATGACAATACTCGGGCCTGTGGTAAAATCGCCCCCTGCAAACACGCCCGGGATATTGGTAGCCAAACTGTTTTCATCCACCACAAGACTGCCCCACAGCGCCCTCTCGAGCTGGCTGTCCCTGGATAGAAACGAGATATCCGGTGCCTGGCCTATGGAGATAATGATGACCCCGGCCTCTACCACCTGAGTCATTTTCCCGTCGGTTTGGAGGGAGGAGCGTCCCTGTTCGTCGAAAACGGTTCTGCTGGCCGCAAACTCGAGGCCCGTGACCCTGCCACCCGTATGAAAGATCTTTATGGGTGCCCATGAGGGATTGATAATGATCCCTTCTTCTATGGCCTCCTCTATATCCTTCTCCCACGCCGGCATCTCCTCCCTGGTTCTCCGATAGAATATTTGAACGTCTTCAGCGCCCACCCTGAGCGCTGTTCTGGCTGCGTCAATGGCCACATTGCCCCCACCCAGGACCACGACCTTTCCAGCGAGCGTTATCCTTTTGCCGGTCCTGATATCCGTCAGGAACTGAAGGCCGTAGTAAAGGCCTTCCAAGTCCTCTTGCTCGCCGGGGATCTCGATCCTCTTGCTCGCCTGGGCCCCAGCGGCAATAAAGACCGCTCCGTATCCTTCCCTCATGAGATCGTCTACCGTATGCCTGGCATCAATAGGCGAGTTATAGCGGATCTCAACACCGCAGCTTTCAATGTGCGCTACCTCTGCCTGGATTACCATTCGGGGGAGACGAAATTCAGGAACCGCGATTCCCAGCATGCCCCCCGCCACTTCCTTGGCCTCGAACACGGTCACCTCATATCCCTGCTTCGCTAAAAAATAGGCGCAGGTCAGCCCTGCCGGCCCTGCTCCCACCACGGCGACCTTCTGATTCCCTGTTACCGGAAAGGGCTCTTTGGCCTTGCCGATATGATCGTAATACCAGTCCGCTACGAACCGTTTTAAGGAGCGGATGGCAACCGGCTCGTCCAGCTCTCCTCTCCGGCATTTTAATTCACAGGGATGTATACAGATACGGCCGCATACCGCTGGAAAGGGATTCCTCTCCCTGATGATCCCCACCGCCTTCTCGTAGTTACCGCCCGCAATAGCCGCTACGTAGTTGGGCACATCAATGCCCGCCGGACAGGCATGCTGGCAGGCGGAGATGACCATGGAGTCACAGGTGGCACCAGCACACCGGTGCTCTATGATATGTTCCTCGTATTCCCTCAAGAAGTATGTGAGGGTGGAGAGGGCGGGCTTGGGAGCGGTCTGTCCAAGACCGCAGAGAGATGTCGCTATCATGGTCTCTCCTATCTTTTTGATAGTAGGCAGATCCTCGATTCTCCCTTTTCCCTGGGTGATCCTGGTTAAAATCTCCAATAGCTGGGTAGTGCCCAATCGACAGGGAACGCATTTTCCACAGGACTCCGATTGGGTAAAACTCAGGAAAAAGCGAGCGATCTCCACCATGCAGTTATTTTCATCCATGACCACCATACCGCCCGAGCCCATTATTGATCCGATTCGCTGGAGTGTATCGTAATCTATGGGGAGATTCAGAAACTGGGGAGGGACACAGCCTCCTGATGGCCCCCCCATCTGCACCGCCTTAAACTTCCTGCCCTTGGGAATGCCGCCGCCGATATCAAACACCACCTCTTTGATGGAAACCCCTATGGGGACCTCAACCAACCCCGTATTGTGCACCTTGCCTGCCAGGGAAAAGATCTTAGTCCCTTTGCTCTTTTCTGTACCCACCTGGCAGTACCATTCCGCGCCATTTTTTATAATCAATGGAATATTGGCCCAGGTCTCGACATTGTTGATATTGGTGGGTTTGCCATCAAGTCCTGCCTGGGCAGGGAAGGGCGGCCGGGCCCTCGGCATTCCTCGCTTGCCCTCAATCGAGGCCAGGAGCGCAGTCTCTTCGCCGCAGACAAAGGCCCCCGCACCCATCTTGAGCTCAACATCGAAGTCAAAACCGGTTCCCAGGATATCCTCCCCCAACAGCCCCAGCTCCCTCATCTGCTCCAAGGCAATTATCAGGTGTTCGACGGCAATCGGATATTCCTCCCGCACGTAAACGAAGCCGTATTCCGCTCCAATTGCATGGGCACCGATGAGCATCCCTTCCAGCACGGCGTGGGGATCACCTTCCAGGACCGCGCGGTCCATGAAGGCACCGGGATCCCCCTCATCCCCATTGCAGACGATATATTTGGGCCTTCCCTGAGCCTGGCGTGCGAATCTCCATTTCATGCCTGTGGGAAAACCGGCACCGCCCCTTCCCCTCAAGTGAGCCGCGGTGACCTCATCAATTACCTGATCCGCGGTCATCCTCGAGAGGGCCTTGACGATTGCCTGGTATCCGCCGGCGGCAATGTAGTGCTCTATCTTTGTTGGATCGATCCTTCCGCAGTTCGCCAGCACCCTTCTCACCTGTTTCTTATAAAAGGGAATCTGGTTGCGGTAGTAGATGGGATTTCCTGTTTGGGGATCAGCGTACGACAGGCGATCTATCAATTGGTTCTTCTTTAGGGTCAGGGCCACTATTTCTGCCACATCTTCCGGGCCGACCTCCTGGTACTGCACCCCCAACGGATCAATGGACATCACCGGTGCCTTCGCGCATAACCCATGGCATCCGGTTGGTCGTAACTCCACCGTACCGGTGAGACCCTGGCTTTTGATCTCCTCTTCAAGGGCGGCCATCACCTCAGCAGCACCGTAAGCCCGGCAGCCGGTCATGCAGACGTGGACGCGGGTCCTTCGCTTGTCCTCCTGAGCGAGGATTCTATTTCGATACCACTCCAGTTCCCCAATGGAAGTAAGCCTCTTCATGCCAGTGAATCCTTCCCTTTTTCCTTCCCGTATTGTTTCAGAATGGTGGTCACCTTTGGCGGGGATAATTTGCCGAAATAGGCATTGTTCACCATCATGGCAGGGGCGAGGAAACAGGTCCCGAGACACGCCACGGTCTCCAGGGTAAAGTTATAATCGGGGCTCGTCTCCCCTTCATCTAAATCCAGCTCTCTCTTCATGAACCTCAGAATGCCTCGGCCTCCTTTCACATGGCAGGCAGTGCCGCGACATACCCGGATCACATTTTTTCCCTTAGGCTTCAAGGATAACCCAGCGTAAAAGGAGATTACCCCTTGAACCTGGCTCGGAAAGAGATTCAGCGCCTCTGCAATCGTCTCAATAGATTCCTCAGGTATGTAATCATAGGTCTCCTGGATATCCTGCAAAAGCGGGATCAAGGCCCACCTCTCACCTCTATATTTCTCTATGATGGCTTGCAGATGCCCCCAATCTATCTCTTGTGGTTTCAATGGTATCTTCCTCGTTTAAACGCATAACGCATAACTCGTAACTCGCTGGTCCTACAGTTTCTCAACCTTTACGTGGCACTCCTTCCAGCCAGACGAATCCACTTCACCCAGGTGGCTCAGCTCTATCAACTCCATGGCGTCATTAGTATAAAAGGCCGTGGGGATAACAATCAGTCCCTGTTTCAGACCCTCCTTGAGCGTCACGCTCCTGGATATAGATCCGCGAGGGGAGATTATCCTGGCCTGATCTCCTTCGTTCAAATTAAGTCGTTTACCGTCCTCAGGAGATATTTCTATCTCCCCCTTCAGGGCGTACTCCCTCACTCGATTTGAATGGCTCGTCCTTGTGCCGCTTCCTAAATGGTATTTCATAGAGCCTAAGATGGCCGTAAAAGGAAACAATTCATCACAGCCCTCTTCTTCTATAGAGATGAGAGGGGAGAACTTGATACGCTTCCCCCCTTCCTCGGGATGAAAAAGCCCTACAGCAGCATCCTCATTGACCCATGATTGCTCCCCTCCTCGCCCCAACCTCGAGTACATTGGCACCAGGTTGCGAATTTCGTCCCTTATCTCCTCAAGAGAGGAATACCTTTTAGATGAGCCTATCTTCTCGAACAATAGGGCAAGGATCTCCCAGTCCGGCTTGGCCTCCCCTTGTGGGGAAACTACCGGCTCAAAGGATTGGATTCTTCCCTCAAGGTTAGTAAATGATCCGCCCTTCTCGCTGAATGCGGCCCCTGGCAGCACAACATTCGCTATGTGAGCAGTCTCGGTGGCGAGGATGTCCTGGACTACCAGTAGTTCCAGGTTATGTAATGCCTTGCCTACGCGTTTTGATTGGGGAAGGCTCCGTAACGGATTTTCACCCATGATGTAGAGGGCCTTGAGGTTTCCCTTTTCCGCCTCCTCGATCATTCGAACTACATCGAGTCCCGGATCCGGCGAGAGTTTTACTTCCCAGCCCTGCTCCCAGTGCTTCCGAGCCCTATTATCGTGGAGGGGCTGGCGACCGGGAAGGAAATCCGGCACAGCCCCCATATCTACTGCCCCCACCTGGTTATTTTCACCCGCAAGTACATGGAGGCCCCTCCCGTCACCGCCAAAACTCCCCGTCATGAGAGCGAGATTAAGAATGGCATCGATAGCCTCAGCACCATATCTCTGCTGCAGGATGCCGTGTCCGATCACGAAGGCTATCTTTTTCCCTTCAAGCAAATCCGCCGCCTTTTCCATGGCCTCGATATCAAGCCCCGTGATTCGAGATACCCTCTGAAGATTCATCGATGAGAGGCTGGAGCTGAAAAGATCAAAGCCCTCGGTGAACCGGCCGATGAAATCGCTGTCAAAGGCACCCCTGTTGTTAAGGATGGCTGCGAGCCCGTGTATCATCGCGCAATCGCTGTGCGGGGCAAGGGGCAGCCAGAGGGAGGAGAAGGGTGTTAAGCCGGTTTTTCTGGGATCCGCCACAACCAATGGGATCCCCCTTATCCTTGAAGCCCGTTTGATGTAGTAGCTGACCACAGGCAGCGATTCGGCGGGGTTTGACCCTAGGAGAAAGATTACCTCGGCCTCCTCCAGGCCAGCTAGGGGGGTGACACGACCTCCACCACCCAGCCTTTCATTGACCCGGTTTCCTATGCACCTCCCTGAGCCGTAACTGCCATTGTCTATGCTATTGGTCCCGAGACAAACACGGGCTATCTTTTGAAAAAGGTAATTCTCCTCAACGGTGCATTTGGATGAGCCCAGAAAGGCGATGCTCTGAGGGCCGTATTTCTTTTTAATAGAAATGAGCCCCTCTTTAACTGCCCCAAGTGCCTCATCCCATGTGGCTGAGGAGAGGTCTCCCTCGCGATGAATCAATGGGGTTGTCAATCTCCCGGGAACATTTAAAAAGTCATGGGCAAAATGACCTCGGATACAGAGCGTGGATCGATTAACTGTGCCCTCTTGGTGTGAAGGATTGGCCTCCACCACTTGATTATCAACCGACCCCATCACCAAAGAACAACCGACCCCGCAGAACCCGCACACGGTTGATGATTCTCTCTGGGGAGTGCCCACATATTGGGTATTTCTGACCGAAAGGGCACCCGTAGGGCACATCGATACACAGGTACCGCAGAAGGTACAGCTTGATTTTTCCAGTGGCATCTCATGCACGGTCGCCGGACGTGATTTAAATCCCCTGAGATTGTAATCAATGGCCCCAACCACAACCAGTTCGTGGTCTGCGCGAATGCACCTGCCGCAAAGGATGCACTTGCTGAGATCCCTGATAATAAAGGGATTTGCCTGCTCCAGGCCGGAATAATGAGGCATGGGGTAAAGCCCTATTTCGCCTACGCCCAACTCGGCGGCGATCTGCCTCAACTCGCACCTGTTTCCCTGGCTGCAAACGATGCAGGATTCCGGGTGATTGGCCATCAGAAGGCGGAGGATATTTCTCCGGTGTTCTTTAATAGCGGGTGAGTCTGTCCGTATTACCATATGAGGAGCGGCAGGAGTCACACATGAGGCCATGACTCGACCTGTTAGTTCATCCTCCACCAGGCAGAGCCGGCAGGCACCAATAGGTTCCAGGTGAGGATGGTGGCAGAGGGTGGGAATCTTGATGCCATTTTCCAGGGCTGCATCCAAAATGCTCGTGCCCGGAAGACAGCTGACGCTTTTCCCGTTAATAGTAAGACTTACCTCTTCCAAATGGTTGTGCTCCTATTAGCGGATGCATGCACCACGGCAATGTGCCGGTCATAATCTTTTAAGCCTTGCAGCATCCAGGTAATGCCTCAATTTATCCTCGGCACCCATGGTGATGATATGAATCCCCTGGCAGAGGTCTTTCAGTCCCGAGACAATCTCCGAGAAAACCTCAATACTTGCCTTTTGTTTGTCAGGGGCCTTCGCCAATTTTCTAATAACCCAATCCGGCACCAGTCCCGATTTGAGATGGCGATTAAGGAAGTGGGCCATCCCCGCAGTCCTCAGTATCATAACCTCCGCAATAATAGGGATTCCGAAGGTGTCGGCCTGCTTTATGAATTTTTCAAACACTCCCACATCGAAAACAGGTGTGGTCAAAAAGTACCCTGCGCCTATCTTTGTCATCTCCTCCATCTCCTTCATCTCCAGTTCCGGCACGTTTTTGCCCCACTTGGATTCAATCCCGGAGCCGAAAGTAAATTCAGCCTTGAAGGGGAGGGCTTTGCCCTCAACGGTTTGACCTTCCCGTAGATGCTCCAACACGGAGGCAAGTTTTCCAGAATCCACATGAAAAAATATTATTTCTTGCAGGCTATCTCCGGTAATCCGGTAGTCCTCTGTGAAGACAAGGAGATTCTCTACGCCCGTTTTATGCGCATTGATCAGATCTTTCTGTATTTGCAAGCGATTCTTTTCCCGGGTCGTAGTCTCATAGATGGCATTGAATCGGTTTTTCCTCAGCACTTCACACATCTTAAGGGTATCTGCAACAACCCCCTCGATCTCCAATTCCGGCACCATCAATCCATCCAATCGGCCCCGCACGCGCTCCAGTTTCTTTATGATTTCCTCTGGTTCGGTATCAATGGGGGGTTGCACTTCGGAGGTGACCACGAATTCCCTCTTCGTAAGGGATTCCTTTAGTTTCATTACGCCTCCATAATTCACTGAATATTGACGATTTGAGGCTCGAGAACCTGGTTCTACATTGGCCTATCAGGTATCGACCATCGTCAATAATTAATATTCAAAGCAGACCCAGCATCTTGGCCACTTCCTCCCTTAGCCGAGGCAGCGGCAGAGGTTTCGAAAAACAGAGGTCAGCGCCATATTCCTTCATCTTTTTGAACTTTTCATCGTCCAGATAGGCAGACAGAACAATAATCTTCGTATCCTTTGTTTCTTCGTTTGACTTGATCTTCTTACACACCTCGTACCCCTTGATATCGGGCATCATGATATCCAAGACCATGAGGTGAGGCCTAAAATGGTTGACCTGAAGCCCAGCCTCAAAACCATCCGATGCAGAAATAATCTCATAATTATAGTCCTCTTCTTCCAGGGCCTGAACAAGCGTTTCCACGATGATCGGGTCGTCATCCACAATAAGGATCCTCTTTCTCTCGCTATTGATCTCCTTTTCTGGAATGGGCATGCCCTGCTTCCTCATAAATGCTTCCAGGTTGGTTTTCTTAATCCGCCGGTGCCCTCCTACCGTTTTATAGGCCTCTATATGGCCGGCCTCGACCCAATTGATAATCGTTTTCGGGGATACGTTACAGTATTTGCTCGCCTGGAACACTGTAAGTATGCCATCCATAAGGGCCTCCTTTGCTATAGAGATTATAGTTTTTATAATTAATATGATTATTTTGATTTGTCAATAAGAAAAATAAAAATAAAATAATGATAATAAATATAATAATTAAATACTTGAGATTCATGACCAACCCTTAAACTGGCACCTCGAGCTGGTGTGGATTGGGGACAATTTCAATAACCTGAAGCTATTCCAAGAAGGGAAGGATACCTCTTTATGGTGGGTTTATGTCCGGGTGAGGAAGGAAAAGAACTCACCTCGGGAACAGAATAAGGCTAGCCGTTCTGAGCCGTTTTAGCGGTACCATTGCCGTGAGGATCACTTCCATAAGCGGGAAGGATAATGGTAAAAGTCGTGCCGGTGCCCCATCGACTTGACGCGCGTATATCGCCTCCGTGCTCTTTGATAAACCCATAACATACCGATAGGCCAAGGCCGACATCCTTCACACTGTCTTTTGTGGTAAAAAAGGCATCAAAAATCCTATTGATGTTTTCCTCCATGATCCCAATCCCGGTATCTGCTATCTCAATATGAATAGTATCTCCTTCCTGCACGGTTTTTATTGTCAGGGTCCCGCCATCTGGCATTGCATCCCTTGCATTAGAGATCATGTTGAGAAAAACCTGACGAAGCTGATTCTTCGAGGCATACACATCGTCCATGCCTTCGGACAAGGAGAGGGAGATGTGTATGGTATTTTCCATTAATTGCTTTCTTACCAGAAGCAAAATCTCCTCCAGGATTGTATTCACCTCCGTTGGCTGCCTTTCCTCTTCCTCTGGCTTTGAAAAACGGAGCATCTTCTGGAGCAAATCGGTCAAACGCTCGATTTCGGAGAGAGACATATCGAGAATCTTCCTCCTCTTGCTCTCCGGGGGAATTTCCGTCTTTAAAAGCTCCAGGGTATTCATGATACCATACAGTGGATTGTTTAACTCATGGGCTATCTGAGAGGTCAACTTTCCCATTGCCGCTAACTTTTCCGACTGTAGCAATTTTCCCTGAGTATCCCTGAGCTTCCGCTCCATATCCAGTCTCTCTTTCAGATCTACAAATATGCCTACCGAGGCAATTTCCCTTCCCTGATCACCATATATGATTGCTGCCGATAGATTCCCCTCGATTATCTCGCCATCCCTTCGTATATAAACCATCGGATAGGATCTGAGCCTTCCAACGCCTCCATATTCCGGGCTCCGCATCATTTTCATGACCTCTTTGGCCACTCCCTCTGGGTAGATCTTCCCGATGCCCATTTTCCCAATGACCTCCTCTGCAGTATATCCCAAGGTCTCTTCAGCAGCTGTGTTCCACAGGATGATATTTCCCTTCATATTGGTTGCTATGATGGCGTTCGGTGAACTCCTTATTATGTTATTTAAAAAGTCATTGGCCTCCTTGAGTTCTCTCTCCATTTGTTGTCTCTGGGATTGGTCCACATTGATCCCCTCATACCCCAAGACCTTCCCATCTTGATCATACCGCACATGGCCCGTATGCAAGATTGGGATAGGCATGCCATCCTTACGCTTGTATTCTACCTCGTAGTTGATTACCTTGCCATCCCGCTCGATTATTTCCTGGAATTTTCGACGATCCTCAGGCCTCAGATACAGGTCTTTCGTAATATCAATCTTCAGAAATTCCTCTTTTCTTTCATAACCCAGCATATCAAGGAGGGCCTTGTTAGCGTCGAGAAATTTCCCTTCTCTGCTGCTTATGTATACGCCGCAGCCTACATTCTCAAATAACCTTTTATAGTCATTTTCTGAGGCCCGGATTTTTTCCTCTCTCTTTTTACTCTGGGTAATGTCTCGGTATATGCTTACCTTGTAGGTAGCACTATCAGATTGTTTGAGGGGAAATTCAACTATATCGTATGTTCTACCCAACTTTTCATTAAAGTGCTCCCAGCGAATGCTCTTCCCGGCAAACACCTCGTTTGCCCTGCACCAAGGACAGACTTCACCCTCTCCAAATAGAACTTGATAGCACTTTTTGCCTATGCCTTTTCCAAAAGCTTTAACCATTACCTTGTTCATATAATTCATGTTAAAATCAGCATCAATGACATAGACGCCGTCGATCATCGCTTTAAAAATAGATTTGATCTTTTCTCTCTCAGGATCGATCATCATGCTTCCCCATTCACATTTTCTCTCTTATCCCTTCTTATAGAGAAACTATGCGTCGAAGGGTGGATGTTCTTATTGTAAGCCTTTTTTGCATTACGATTCAAGGACTATCGTTTAAAGGAAATGCACCTTTAGGCTCTTCTGCATAAAAAGGCCAGATGGCTCGTGCCGGTTTACATTTTACTTGATAACCATCCCGGTTTCCCCTTATAGTACCTCTGCAAAACACCTCTCCATTATCAAGAAAAACGAGGGCGAATAGACCATGATCAACCTCAGCGTAAACGTCAACAAGGTAGCAACCTTGCGGAATGCCCGGGGAGGCGATGAGCCGAACGTTCTCCAGGCTGCCCGCACCTGTATCGAGGCAGGGTGCCAGGGCATCACCGTGCATCCTCGAGCAGACCAGCGCCACATACGCCCGGGTGATGTCCGTGACCTGGCAGCTATGGTAACGGTTGAGTTTAACATCGAGGGGGATCCACGGCCTGATCTCCTTGACCTGGTCATGGAGATCAGGCCTACGCAGTGCACCCTGGTTCCCACCGAACCCGGTGAGATTACTTCCCACCACGGCTGGGATATCGGACGAAGCGAGAAGATCCTTCTCCCTGCTATCGAACGCCTCAAGGCAGGGGGCATTCGGGTAAGCCTATTCATGGATCCGGAGCCCGCCCTCATGGAAGGAGCAGCGGCAATCGGCGCCGATCGCGTTGAGCTGTTCACGGGGCCTTATGCCATGGCCAAAACAGGGCCCGAGATCGAGGCCGAATTTGCCAGGCTCAGGGACAGTCACGATGCCGCCGTCGATGCAGGTCTGGAGCTGAACGCAGGTCACGATCTGGACCTGGATAACCTTCACCGAATCCTGGAGCTTCCCGGCGTGAAAGAGGTATCAATCGGCCATGCCCTCATATCCCACGCCCTTTACGTGGGGCTCTTCAGAGCGGTAAAGGAGTTTCGGAGGGCCTGTGGACAGGAGCTATAAACAAGAGGCAGAAAAAGCCGTCGATAGAAGCTGATATCTTACTTGCTATGTTAGGTTTTTGTTATTGATTTAGGATCTTATTCGAGCTGGCACAAGGCACAAGGCTTAAGGCATAAGGCCGTACGCCATACGCCTTGTACCTTAAGCCGTATGACTGAAGTAATTTTGGTCATGTTGCCGGCTACGCGTTACGTATTTGTTTGAGCTTCGCCAACAATCAGAAATGCATGCCATGGATGTGTTTTCCGCTATCTCAGAGATTCGCCGCGTTCGCTGGGCTGAGCCCCGTGCCACCTGGGGATTCGTCCCCACCATGGGATTCTTGCACGAGGGACACCTCAGCCTGGTGCACAGGGCCCGGGAGGAAAACGAGCGTGTGGGCGTGAGCATCTTCGTGAACCCCACCCAGTTTAATGATACCCGGGATCTGGACACCTATCCCCAAGACCTGGAACGCGATTTAGGGCTGCTCCAAGCCGAAGGCGTGGATCTGGTGTGGAATCCCAGCCAGCAGATCATGTATCCTCCTGACTACGAGACCTATGTAGAGGTGACTGAGGCAAACAAGGTGCTGGAAGGCGCAGCCCGCCCTGGGTTTATTCGCGGGGTAGCCACCGTGGTCGCAAAACTCTTCAACGTATTCCAGCCTCACCGTACCTACTTCGGCCAGAAGGATGCGCAGCAGGCAGCGGTCATCAAGCGAATGGTGGAGGATCTCAATTTTCCCATTGAGGTAATCGTGTGCCCCACGGTACGAGAGGCGGATGGGCTGGCCATGAGTTCACGCAACTCCAAGCTGGCCCCTGATGCCCGCAGCAAGGCGACCTGTCTCTACCACGCCCTGCTTGCCGCCAAGGAGCTTTTCGATGGTGGAGAACATGATGCCGAAAGGCTCAGAGCGACTATGGCAGGGGTAATCAACGCCACGGAATCGGCTCGCTTGGAATACGTGAGCGTTGCCCACCCCGATACCCTCCAAGAGCAAACCGTTGTCCCAGATCGAGCGATGCTGTCCTTGGCCGTGTTCTTCGATACCGTGCGATTGATAGACAATATGGTGGTGGAGAGATAACATCCGATAGTTCAAGGTTTCAGAGTTCAGGAAAGAAAAGCTCGCGTCGTGGCTCTGCTTCCTCCTGAACACTGAACCACTGAACACTGCACACTCAAAATTTTTGTGCCATGCGCCATGGGCCTTTTGAAAAGCCATGGGCCTTCTGAGGCTTGGAGACGAATATCGCTCATGAAACCAGAAACCCGCGCAGAGATCAACCTCGACAACCTCGCCCATAACATCCGCGCCATTCAACAAAAGGTCTTGCCCTCGAGGGTGATGCCGGTCGTAAAGGCCGATGCCTACGGTCATGGAGCCATTCCGGTTTCAAGACGTCTCGCGAGAGAAGGGTTCACCATGGTAGCCGTGTCCCGGCTGGAGGAGGCCATGGAGTTGCGGGATAGCGGGGTTGCGCAATCCATCCTTATCTTTGGGAGGCTCTTCCCAGGCGAGATCCCTACGGCGATACGGGCAGGTTTCCGCATGAGCGTATGCTGCGCCGAGGACATCCGATGGATCGAGGAGGCCGGGCAGGAGCAGCCCGCCTTGGTGCATGTGAACCTTGACACCGGTATGGGGAGAATGGGATTCATGGCCGATCAAGTCTTCCAGTGCTTCGATCAGCTCATCAACTCCAGGCACTGCCTGTGGGAGGGGCTGTATAGCCATTTCTCGACCTCCGATGAGAGCGATAAAGACTATGCACACCTTCAGCTGTCTCGATTTCGCGAGATCCTCGATCGAATCCGAACCCTGGAGAAAAGGCCCTCCCTTGTTCACATGGCAAACAGCGGCGCTATCCTGGATATCCCGGAAAGCTACTTCGATGCTGTTCGACCCGGAATCCTCATGTACGGGCACTACCCCTCATCTGAAACATCCCGCTCAATCGAGCCCAGACAGGTGATGACCTTAAAAACCTTTGTGGCCCATGTGAGGGAAATGCCTGAGGGCTACCCTATCAGCTATGGCAGGCGATGGGTGACCAGGATGTCCACGAAGATCGCAGTGCTGCCCTTGGGTTACGCTGACGGCATAGACCGCAGGTTCACCAATAATGGCGAGGTACTGATTCGGGGAAGGCGGTTCCCCATGGTGGGCACCGTCACCATGGACTACCTTATGGTGGACGTGGGCGATGAACCGGTAATGCCCGGAGATGAGGCGATTATCTGGGGCGAATCCTCTCAGGGGACCATCCAGCTCCTCGAGGTGGCGGAAAAGATAGGAACGATACCCTATGAGCTTACCTGTGGGGTATCAAAGAGGATAAAACGGGTGTACCTCGGGGATCGTGAACCATAAAAGGTATGCATGACCTATCGGTACCAGGCTCCACAGTTCGAGACACAACTGAACAGGAAGCCATCGCTTTACGAGAGATACCGCGCTTTTTCACGGAGGGGGCAATGATACTAGGGATTGTGAAGGAGATAAAGGCCGAGGAAAACAGGGTTTCCATGACCCCTGCGGGCGTGGAGGAGATGGTGCAGCACGGTCACACGGTGCTCGTGGAGAGAAATGCCGGAAGGGCGAGCGGTCTTGAGGATACATCCTATAGAAAGGCCGGGGCTGAGATCGTCGATACGGCCGGGGATATCTACGGCAAGGCCAATATGATCATGCACGTGAAGGAGCCCCTTGCCCAGGAGTATGGGCTGATCAAGGAGGATCAGGTCATCTTCACCTACCTCCACCTGGCCTCAGCCGGAGAGCTCACCAAGGCCCTTATCAAGAGCCGGTCCATCAATATCGCCTATGAGACGATTCAGAAGGATGACGGCTCCCTGCCGCTGCTCACCCCGATGAGCGAGGTGGCTGGCCGGATGTCCATCCAGGAGGGAGCCAAGTACCTGGAGATGGCCCAGGGAGGTGAGGGCATTCTGCTGAGCGGCGTACCGGGTGTTGCTCCGGCAACCGTGATCGTGATCGGTGCGGGAACGGTGGGAACGAATGCGGCCAAAACGGCCTGCGGCCTGGGAGCCAAGGTGTACCTGCTCGATATCAATCTGGATAGGCTTCGCTACCTGAGCGATGTCATGCCCAGGAACTGCTTTCTCGTGATGTTCAGCCCTGCAACCATCCGCAAGCTCATCAAGGAGGCCGACCTCGTGGTGGGAGCTGTGCTCATCCCAGGAGCCAAGTCCCCTAAACTGGTAACGCGCGGGATGGTAAAGACCATGAAGAAGGGCTCGGTTATGGTTGACGTGGCCATTGATCAGGGTGGATGTTTTGAAACCTCGAAACCCACCACCCATACAAACCCGATCTATACCGTGGACGGGGTGGTGCATTACTGCGTGGCGAACATGCCCGGTGCCCTGGCCAGGACCTCCACCCTTGCGCTCACCAATGCTACGCTTCCCTATGCGATCGAGATAGCGGACAAGGGATGGAAACGGGCATTCCAGGAGAACCCGGAGATCAGGAGGGGCGCCAACGTGGTCAGGGGCAAGGTTACCCACCAGGGCGTTGCCGATGCCCTCGGTCTTGAGTATGTCCCGATCGAGCGCCTGCTGGAAAGGCAATAACGCTTGTAGTTTATTGCACATGCTTTGCACTACTATGAGGGGCCTAATATGGATCTGACGTTAACAACACTATGTGAAAATACCGCCGGCAGATACGGCTTTATGGCTGAATGGGGTTTGAGCATCCTCGTTCAGGCCGACGGCATGAATGTTCTGTTCGACACGGGAGCAAACTATGCAGCGGTCAGGAATGCCGATAAACTCGGGGTAGATCTTCGAGCCGTCGATAAGATCGTGCTCAGCCATGCCCATGCCGACCATACGGGTGGATTGCGCGAGGTGTTGATGAGGACCGGCCCGAAGGAAGTCATCGCTCATCCAGCCATATGGGAGCTGAAATACACCAAGAGGGCATATGAAAATAGGGAGGCATTTATTGGTATCCCTTTTACCAGGGAAGAATTGGAATATTTCGGGGCCTCATTCACTTTTAGGAAGGAGCCCGTCTATGTCTCCGAGAATATTGTCACCACAGGCGAAATAGTACAAAAAACGGATTTTGAGGCCATAGAGCCTACATTCAAGGTCAAAGTTGAGGGCGGCTTTCGCCATGACCCTGTACCTGATGACCTAGCCCTGATCGTACGAACTAAAGAAGGCCTCGTAATTGTGCTTGGTTGCGCTCATCGGGGGCTGATAAACACCATTCGACACGCCCAGATGATTACGGGCGAACAACGGGTCCACACCGTTGTTGGAGGGACTCATCTTTACCCTAAAACCGATGAGCAGGTAGAGAAAGCTATTTCAGCCTTGCAAGAGATAGGGGTGAAAAAGATCGGCGTTTCCCATTGTACGGGATTCCATGCCTCCGTGCGTCTTGCACAGGAATTCGGGGATAGATTCTTCCAGAACAATGCTGGAACAATATATACCCTCGAATCATTCTGAGTAATAGCCGATTCTCATGACTCCTCGCCAGAGAGCCAGAGGCTGCATCACAGATCTTGACCCTATTTTCCTTGAAAACTCGGTGAATCCCTTTGTAATTCCACCTTGATGCCTGCCCTGATATGTCTCTGTGTGACGGTCGTCATAGAATATTTGCCAATGTTCGCATGTTTTATTAAGGTTATAGTAATCTCATGCGTTTTTCAACCAACTCTCTGGGATAAGAGCGATGTCCGCTGCCTTCAGCCCAATCAGAATAAAAAATACGGAGGTTAACAACCGGTTCGTCCGCTCCGCCACCTACGAGTGTATGGCGAAGGAGACCGGCGAGGTCACCGACGATCTCGTGAACCTCTATCGCCATCTCGCCCGGGGCGAGGTCGGCCTGATTATCACCGGGTACACCTTTGTACATCTCCTGGGAAGGGCCGCTGCATATCAAACCGGAATCCACAGCGACGACATGATCCCCGGGCTCAAGAGGGTGGTGGATGCCGTTCACCAGGATGGGGGAAAGATCGTATTCCAGCTGAATCATGCGGGAAGGCAGACCACCAAGGAAACTATCGGACAGACACCCATGGGGCCCTCAAGCACAGGGAGGGACCCGGTCAACTTCGTCAAGCCCAGGCAGATGAGCGAAGAGGATATCCGGACGGCAATCTCCTCCTTCGGGCACGCAGCAAGACGAGCCCGTGAAGCGGGTGCCGACGGGGTTCAGATCCACGCTGCACATGGATACCTGATAAACCAGTTCCTGTCTCCTTTCTTCAACCACAGGCACGATGCCTGGGGAGGAACGGAGGAAAACCGCTTTCGTTTCTTACGGGAGACCGTCCTTGGAGTGAAAAAGGCCATAGGCGATGAAATGATTGTCCTTGTGAAGCTCAACACCAACGATTTCACCCCCCAGGAAGGCATCACACCGAGCCTCGCGGCGAAATACGCCGGTTGGCTTGCAGAGTTGGGCATCGACGGGCTGGAGGTAAGTTGTGGCACTATTCTCTACTCCTTCATGAACATGAGCCGTGGAGAGGTTCCCATAGATGAGCTCGTGAGCGGCCTTCCCTTGTGGAAGAAGCCCTTGGCAAGGCTCACGCTTAAAAAGCTCGTGGGAAAATATGATCTCGAGGAGGGTTATAACCTCGAGGCCGCGAAGCTCATCAAACCGGTTCTCGGTGAAGCCCCGTTGATTCTTGTGGGCGGGCTGCGGAACATCAGGCAGATGGAGGACTTGTTGGAGAGTAGATGGGCTGATTGTATCTCCATGAGCCGTCCCTTTATCAGGGAACCTTATCTGGTAAAGAGGTTCAAGGAGGGCAGGGCTGAGGTTGCCTCCTGTGTATCCTGCAACCGATGCTTGGCTGCGGTAAGCAATAACATGCCCCTTCGCTGCTACTACAAGGGCTCTGCTTCTGTATGAACCGCCCTGCAGGACCCTGAGCATACGATTTGATATTGATCTTTTTCTGAAATCAAGGTACGGCTAACCTTATAAGTTCAGCTACTTTAGATAGTGTGGGAGGAAGGAAATGGCCTTTGGCTTCATGGGTAAGATCCTAAGGGTGGATCTCGCAAGCGGTACGATTGAAGAGGAAGAGCTGCGCGAAGACATGATGAGAACCTATATCGGCGGGGTGGGCATTGCTACCAGATACCTCTATGACGAGGTGCCGAAGGGGGCCGATCCCCTGGGACCTGAAAACCTGCTCATTTTCATGACAGGGCCGCTCGCGGGAACGGCTTCTGCAAGCGCGAGCAGGTATTCTGCGGTGGCCAAATCACCGCTCACCGGCATCTGGGGCCACGCTAATTCGGGAGGAAGCTTTGGGCCGGCCTTGAAGAGAAGCGGTTACGACGGCATTATCTTCCAGGGCATATCCCCCAAGCCCGTGTACCTCTCCATAGAGGCAGGCACACCGGAACTGAGGGACGCTGCCCAGCTCTGGGGCAAGGCTGTCCCCGAAACTGAGGACCTGATCAAGCAGAGCTCGGACAAACAGTTCACTATCGCATCGATTGGCCCGGCAGGCGAGAATCTGGTGCGCTTTGCGGGCATCATGAACAACACGCATCGTGCGGCAGGCAGATGCGGCCTGGGGGCCGTGATGGGCTCCAAGCTCCTGAAGGCCGTTGCCTGCGCAGGGAAAATCCCTATACGCCTCGCAAACGAGGAATCCTTCAGGCGGGACGCAAAGCGGCAGATAGAGCTCTTGAATGAGTCCATGCTTAAGGTCGGCTTCGAGGCGTTCGGCACCAACATGGTATCCGATATGGTGAACGCGCGGGGAGGGTACCCCACCAGGAACTGGCAGGCAGGGGTGTTCGATGGCATTGAGGATCTCAACGGCCAGGCCTTGACCGACAAGGTGCTGACCTCCAGGGTGCACTGTTTCGCCTGTCCTATATCGTGCGGGAGAGGCTCGGAGATCAGGGAAGGGGTCTGGAAGGGCCACAAGGGCGAGGGCCCTGAGTATGAGACGGTGAACACCCTGGGCGCCCTGTGCGGGGTCTCGGATATGAATGCGGTCACCATGGCCAACTACCTGTGCAACGAATACGGGCTCGACACCATATCCACGGGCTCGACCATTGCCTTTGCCATGGAGTGCTACGAGAGGGGCATCTTGACAAAGGAGCAGACCGGAGGTCTTGCCCTTCAATTTGGAGATGCGCTCCTGGTGGTTGAATTGGTGGAGAAGATCGCAAAACGAGAGGGGATAGGAGACCTCTTGGCTGAGGGGACGAAACGCATCTCCCAGAAGCTGGGCAGAGGATCGGAGGCCTTTGCCATGAACGTGAAGGGGCTCGAGCTTCCGGCCTATGATCCGCGGGCGGCCAAGATCTGCGGCCTGGGCTATGTGACTGCCAACCGGGGCGGCGATCATATCACCGGATACATCGAAGGGCCGACCTTTATCGATACGCCCTTTCTCCTGGTGGAGGACAGCAAGATTGAGGACGTGTTCGTGGCAAACCCCAGAGAGGCCAAGGTGCTGGTGGACATGGAGAATGCCCTGAGCATGTTCGATGCGATCGGCGGGTGTAAGTTCATGGGGATCCTTTTAAAGGCTGAGGACTTCATTGACCTGATCACCAACGCCACGGGCTGGGAGATGAGCATCGATGAGTTCAGAAAGAACGGCGAGCGGATCTACAACCTTATCCGGGCCTATTGCGTGAGGGAGGGTGTGAGCAGGGAGGCAGACACCCTGCCGTCCCGCCTTATGGAGGAGCCGCTTCCCGAAGGCCCGGCCGAGGGCATGGTAATCGATAGGGACACCCTTGAGATGATGAAGGATGCCTACTACGAGTTTCGTGGATGGGACAAAGAGACGGGCATACCGACCCGCGAAAAGCTGCGGGAGCTGGGGCTCGATGATCTCATCGATGACCTGTGGGGCAAAAAATAGGGCCCATTTATATCTCACAGAGCCCACAGAGATCACAGAATTTTTTTAGTATTTATCTTTTTCCTATGGGGCGGAGCAATGAACTACTCTGATAAACCGTGGCTTAAGAGCTATAAGCTCGGTCCTTACAGGCTCAGGGAGAGCTTCGAGCCCTTTCCCAGGGTTCCTGTGTTCAAGGCCCTGGATGATGCGGCAGCGAATCATCCCACTAAGACGGCGATCCTCTTCAAGGGAAGAACCCTCACCTATAGGGAGCTCAAGGCCCAGGCGGACACCCTTGCTTGCGCCCTGTCGGATATCGGGGTCGGGAGAGGCGATACGGTCTGCGTCTTTCTTCCCAACTGCACCGAGTTTATCCTGAGCGACTGGGCGGCAATGAAGGCCGGTGCAGCCGTTGTTCCCACGAGCACCCTCAGGACCGACGAAGGGCTTCTTTACGAGGTGGGGAGCTCACGAGCAAGGGTAGTGGTGTGCAGGGAACATGACCTTGAGCGCGTCAGGGCGGCACAGCAGAAGAGTGATATCGAACACATCGTTGTCACCCCGGATGACGGCTACGATAGGGGAGAGCTGAGATCCAAGGCTCTGCCCAAGGCAGTCCATGACTTCAGAGAACTCCTGGCCCGCTATGAGGCAAAACCGCCTGATGTACGGATCGATCCCGAAGAGGACCTGTGTGAGCTGGCCTTTACGGGTGGGGCCACGGGCATTCCCAAGGGGGTGATGATCAGCCACTTCAATCGATACTCGAACATCATACAAGGCCTCCCCTGGCTCCTGGCGCCCTTTTCCGCCTCGGTGATCGGCAAGGCCTCCATCTATATCACCGTGCCCCTGTTTCACGCATTCGGGCACTCCATGGCCCAGGTGGCGGCATCCTGGGCGCTCCGGATCATCCTGGCACCGGATCCGCGGGATAACGAGGATATCGTAGCAACGATGAGGGAGCACAGGCCCTTTCTGGTGCCGACGGTTCCGACCCAGCTGATGCGTATGGCCCAGGGAAAGGTGGGGCGGATGAGCGTGCTGTGCATGTCGGCAGCGGCGCACCTTCCCATAGAGATTCGCGAGGCCATAAAAAAGGAGATCGGCAACCCCGTTGCAGAGGGCTATGGCCTGACTGAGACAGGACCCATTGCCCACATCAACCCCTCTGCCTTCTCCAAGATTACAGGGTTTATGGCACAGGAGAAATACAGCCTTGGGGTACCTGTGCCCGATACGGAATGCAGGGTGGTAGACCCCGAAACGTTCGAGGATGTGCCTGTCGGCGAGAAGGGAGAGGTCATCGTCAGGGGCCCGCAGGTTATGAAGGGGTACTGGCCGGAACCCGGTTCGGGATTGGATGCAGGGGGCTGGCTCCACACCGGGGACATAGGGAGTATGGACGAGGACGGCTACTTCTATATCCACGACAGGGTCAAGGATATGATCAATATCTCGGGGATGAAGGTTTACTCCACCACTGTGGATGAGGCCCTGTTCAGACATCCCGGGGTGCTCATGGCGGTTGCCATCGGGATTCCCGATCCCTCAAGGCCAGGAAGCGAACGGATCATGGCCCTGGTAAGGCTCAAAGACACGTATAAGGGTAGGGTAACCCCGGAGGAGATCATCACCACGTGCAGGGAGCACCTTCCTCCTTATGCGATCCCCAAGATCGTGGAGTTCAGGGATGACCTTCCCCTTACCGTCACCGAGAAGCTGTGGAAAAAGGAGGTACGGGATGAGGTCATTGCCGCGATGAAGGCAAGAGGCGAGATAAAGGAATAGTATGGAGAGATGAAATCATAGGAAGGAGTGAGAGATGGCTGTCTATCAATACTGCACGCCCGAGTGGCTCGAGGAGCTCGAGAAGGCATACCGGGCCGATCCCACGTACGAAGAAAAGTTCAAAAAAATGACGCTCGTCCTCTGTTTTAGGGTTCTGGCCGAGCCCTCATGGGGGATAGACAAAGACATCATTTTCGGGACCGGCCTGGATGAGGGAAGGCTCACGAGGCTCAGGTTCTTCAGCGAAGAGGAGGCCGTAAGGGATGCCACCTTTATCCTTGCGGCAACCCCTCAGAACTGGAAGAGGCTGCTCAGAAAAGAGGCCAAATTCGTAACGGAGTTCATGCTGGGGAAGATCAAGCTGGATCAAGGGAGCAAGATCACCATACTCAAGCTGGCGCCCCTCTCCGATAAGCTTATGGATTTCATGACCGTCCACGAGATCCGGTTTCCCGATGAGATGCCGCCTGATGAGCTCGAGAAGTACCGATCGCGCATGGGGCAATTCAGGGCAGAGCTCGGTGTCTGAGTACCGGCTGTCTATATGAGCTAAGATCTTTCCGTTTGTGTCACGTTTTTATTATTGATGTAGGATGACATGGGAACAGGCTAAAGGCTCAAGGCCCAAGGCACAAAATGAAAGGCGTAGGGCGTAAGGCACAAGGCATAAGGCCATGCGCCATGCGCCTTGTACCTTACGCCAGATGATTAAAGCAATTTGGGTCATGTCTTAATCCATTCGTTACTTGTCGGTTTGAGGCGAAGCTTCGCTAGTAATAGTGATGGAAAAGCGGAAAGGCGGCTTGAGCTGTTAGGGGCTGTCCGCTCCTGCTGTAACCACTGCCGAACACCCGCCCGGGTCCATGATCCCGATCGGCTGGACCTCGATGACCTTCATGGTTTTCCATGTGCCCTGTTGGTAGCGCCACATAAACGCCAGCCCTAGGACACAAATATACAGTGTAGCGATTGTCCAGGCCACATAAAGGCCCGCGCCGAGGACCTCCACAGCCAGATAGATGGGGATGATCATCACCCCTATGGACAGGGCCCCGATGGTCCACATGATAAACCTGGTGTCGCCGGCCCCCTTGATCGCCCCTGAGAAGACCAGGTTCAGGGCATCAAAAAAGCAGAATACGGCCACGAATCGCATCAGGACGATCCCCAGATCCGTTATCTGAGCATACTCGGAGGGGGTGTGGTGATGCGCCTTGAACAGATGAAGGAGCGGCTCGGGCGTAAAGATGAAGGCAGCTGCCACGAACATCATGTAGGCCATGATGAGGTGGAGCGCGCTTGTGGTCGAATAGGCGCCCTGCTCCGGCCTCCCCCGGCCTATGGCCTGACCGACTAAGGTGGCGTTTCCTACGTGAAAGCCGATCATGGGCATAAAGGAGAGCGACTCAATAGAAAGCACGATATTGGATGCGGCCAGCTCTATATCTCCCAGACGTCCCAATATCTGTATGAAGAAGGTAATCCCGAAGATCTCCAGAAAGAACTGAATCCCGCTGGGAAGTCCGTAGTGCATCAATCTTCCGAAGAGCTCTCCATCGAAGGCCTTACTGTCCCAGGTGCCGAACCTCCTCCGATTGGCAGGCCGGAAGATGAGTATGACCAGGATAGCCACAATAGCGGCGGAGGCGGTCACTGTGGCGATTGCTGCGCCTGCGATACCCAGTTCCGGAAACGGACCTACACCATTAATCAGACAGTAGTCCAACGGTATATTGATAGCCGCCCCTGCCATGTGGACCACCATCACCGTCCAGGTAAGGCCCCTGCCCGTATAGAAGCTGGCCAGCGCCGCGCCGAGCACTACCAGCCCTGCCCCCAGGGTAAGTATGTTGAAATAGGTCACCTCCAGGGCCTGTATGTGCGGTGAGTGGCCGATGAGCCCAAACAGCGTTCCGGAGATGAAGTAAAGCGATGCCAGCAGGCAAGAGGATCCCAGGGAAAAGTAGATGCCTTGCCACAGAGAGGCCCCGACCCGGTTATAGGCATGGGCCCCTATATACTGGGCAACAAAGGCATTGGTGTAATTGGCAACTCCCATGAAGAAGGCAATACAGGTAAAAGAAGCGATCCCGGCCGGCAGGGCCGCGGAAATGGCATCGACCGAGTAGTTCGCCAGAAATATCCTGTCGGTGAACTGCATCAGGGTGATTGAGCCCATAGAGGCAACCAGCGGCAGGCTGATGGCCAGGACATCCCTGTATCCGTTCTGTTTTGACCAGCGCTCAATCATGATCTCGTGGACCTCGCTGCCTCAGGTATTTCCTGGTGCCCGGTGATCCCAGGTTTTCCGTCCTTCTCTTTCATCGTTGTTTACCTTCAGCTTTTCGGGGCACCTGAGACATGATGTACTCGGCCATTGCCGTGATGGTGAGCGAGGGGTTCACGCCGAGGTTCACCGGCACATTGGAACCATCCACCACGTAGAGGTTGCGATATCCGTGGACCTCGCCGTTGAAGCCCGCCACCCCTTTGTCCGGGGTTTCCCCCATCACGGCGCCTCCCAGGATGTGCGCGGTAATCGGCACATCGAACACCACCTCCGGCCAGGAACTCATGGGCTGACCATTGATTCTCTTGGCCATGCGCCTCGCGATCTCGTTAGCCACGGGGATATAGGAGGGGATCTTCTTGGCCCCGGGCGCGAGCCTGGAGTTCATGCTCTTCCTGCCAAGGCGCCACCAGCGCCTCCCATAGCCGAAGCGCAGGTAGCTCTCTATGGTCTGCATCACCAGGAGTATCGGGGTTCGCGCAGCCCAGCCGAAGGGTGACAAGGACTTCAGGAACTCCCACGGATGGATAAGCGCATTGCCGAGGAATCGCATCCAGCGAGGGATGCGGCCCCCTCCATCGATGAGCAAGGTGGCCAGAAATGCCAGCACATCGGAGCCCTTGTTAAAGCGCACCACCTCAACAAGGGTATTCTCATCCGGATAGATGCCCGAGGTAATCGAGATCTGATCGGAATAGTCGGCGTT
>CAYMFC010000010.1:0-28860 GCA_964389665.1 uncultured Desulfobacteraceae bacterium
TTTCAATATCCGTGGCGCTCCGCAGGCAGGCGGGTATTCTGCGGTTTTCCCTGCCCTTCGGGCATACGAACGTCTTCGCCTAAAGGCGAGGGTTTTTCTCCCAATCCCCGAGTGGGACAATAATGCGTTGGGCACCATAGGTTTCAGGCGCGACATTCTCCTAACCACTTTCTCGAAGCCAGCCCTTCTTGATTTGTTTTGAGGCCCGTGCCTTATGAACAGCGGCAAACCAATACACTTTTTCGGTAGTATATGTTATAAGTTAAATAAAAAAGGGAGTTAGTATGAATGTAAATGAACCGTCACAAAACAGGATTGCTGTGCTTATTGACGCAGATAACGCACAGCCTTCGATCATGGAGGGACTCCTTTCAGAGGTCGCCAAGTACGGGGTTTCGAGTGTAAAGCGTATTTATGGTGACTGGACTACGCCGAGCCTCACAGGATGGAAGTCTATCCTGCTGGAGTATTCCATCCAGCCTGTCCAGCAGTTCCGTTATACGGTGGGGAAGAACGCGACAGACAGCGCAATGATAATAGATGCAATGGATCTGCTCTATACGAGACGTTTTGATGGGTTCTGTCTTGTATCCAGTGACAGTGACTTCACTCGTCTTGCCTCCCGCATTCGAGAAGAAGGCCTCCTCGTATACGGATTTGGAGAGAAAAAGACCCCAAAGGCCTTTGTATCTGCATGCGACAGATTCATATTCACTGAAGTTCTTCGGTCCCACGATAATGCCGAGCCTGCCGTTAAACCAAAGACTGCAAATGAACTGAAAGGCGATGCCAAATTGGTATCTCTTCTCCGAAATGCCCTTGAGGCGGCTTCCGACGAGGGTGGGTGGGCACATTTGGGTGCGGTGGGCAGTAATATCGCGAAGCAGGCCCCAGAGTTCGACCCAAGGAACTACGGCTTTAGCAAGCTTGGGGAACTCGCCATAGCCACCAAACTCTTCGAGGTGGATCAAAGGGTACAGAGTGATGGCCATTCCAGATCCATCTATATTCGCGACAAGCGAAAGAAGCCCGACAAATAGACTTGAGCCTCTCCTATGGCATGTACGTTCGATGATAAGGTAGTATGAGAGACAACGTGCCGGGCACCATGGGTGTCAGGCTGAAGCATTCAGAAAACCGACTTTTCAGAGGCAGCCCTTACATGGAGTTGTTGTGAAGCACTTGCCGTAGTAACCGCCCAGTAAACAGCCCTTTTCGGTTGAACAATCTTCAAAATGAATAATATGTTATCCTCGCTTTCCCAGGTGCCATCCAAGCCCTTTATTTCGTCTCAGAAAACCACGAGGATGCCAGACCGCATGGCCTAGGACGCATGGCGGCGCCAGTGAATTAGCTTGCGATACGGGGTAATTTGTGCATTAATTTTAAGGATATGGATTTCTCAGAGCCACAGAATTTCAGGGAGTGGGCAAGCAGGGTGTTTGCCCTTAGGCCGCTGGTCCTGATCCTGCTCATCTTCGGTATCGTGATATCGGAGCTGCGATTTGATTGGGCAGAGCAGGTCCTGGGTGCATACCTTGTCACCACAAACACCCAGAGGCCTGAATCCGGATCGATCTGGGAGGTGGGCCACAGGACGGTCACCGCACGTCAGACGCTGGAGCAGCTCATCACCGATCGTCAGTCTACCCAGCGTGAGGCGCGAGGAGCGGATACCTTTACCCAGATTGTATCGAGCCTTCCCCCCGGTCAGGGAGTGATGCTGTCATCGGAACACTTTCGAAGGCTCTATCTCGCCCTCCCCGGGACATTAGCCCAAGAGGTTGTCGCGCCCTTTGAGCTCCTTCGCCTTTTAAGCGATGGGCGCTGGGTTCGAACCTATCTTGAGAACGAGGATTACGGCCTGAAGATCTACCTGCTCAACAACGAGAACCGGGTGCTCAGGGACCTGAGGATCCCAACACAGTTGCTCTACCAGATCGAGCGGGTTGAACTTGCATTGCAGGGGACGCTGGATGATCTGCCCACCTTCGAGAGCCGCGTCTATCCTGCGGAGCGCTTCTTCAGGGCGCTCAATTCCTTGCCCCATGAGGATCTCGGAAGTGTGATTTCACAGCCCGAGAAGCTCTTGGGCATCGACGGTCGCATCGTGAGGGTCGGTATCTCGGATGAGGCCGTATCCGGGTATATCGAGCTCGGCTTTGAGATTGAGGACGGCACGAGGAGAAAGGTGATCCTGCTCAAGGGGCGTGAGTGGGCTGTGTGGATGCTGCGGTCATACCTCGAGGAGATGGGCCAGGATACGCAGAAAAGTTCAGGTAGCGAGGAGATCGGGGATCAGGGATGACAGGTGCTATCACCCTCATAAGGATTGTGCGGGCCGCGTTCTATGGAACGCTAGCCGTGATCAGCGCAGCGGCGCTCATTGGCGTGGGGATGTTTTTTATCGCGGTGCGTGATCTGCCGCGTGTGCCTGAACCATTGAGCCGGATTATTGAGACTCCGCCCACGGAGATCTTCGCGGCGACCGGAGAACGGCTCATGATCATAGGCGGTCGCGAGGTTATCCCGTTAAGCGATGTTTCCACCCACTTTATCCAGGCCATTCTGGCCACTGAGGACCATAGATTCTGGGAACACCATGGAGTGGATAAGCTGCGAACCATAAAGGCGATTTTGGTCACGCTCTTTCAACCCGGAAGGATTGAAGGGGCATCGACCATCACCCAGCAGCTCTCCAAGAACCTCTTCTTCAGCTTTAAGAGGAGCTATATGAGAAAGTTTCGCGAGCTGCTGGTGGCCATTCAGATCGAGTCGCGATATAGCAAGGGGGAGATACTCGAGGCGTATCTAAATCAGATCTCTATGGGAGTCGGGGCCAACGGGATCGAACAGGCTGCACGAACCTTCTTCGGGAAACCGGCTTCTGAGTTAACTCTGGCCCAATCAGCGCTTCTGGCAGGTCTACCGAAATCGCCTACGCGCTACAATCCCTACCTTCACCTTGATCGTGCAAAGGAACGCCAGCGGGTGGTCCTGTCTCGAATGGAGGCCGTGGGCTACATCACCAATTATCAGGCACAGAGCGCATTTCAAGACGAGTTGACCCCTCAGCCTCCTTCAAAGGCTGCGCGTACGGGCAGCTATTTCCTGGATCTGGTGATCAAGAGCCTTGAAGAGCGATACGGGCCTGAGGTCGTCTACCACGGGGGATTGAAGGTAATCACCACCATTGATCCCCAGCTCCAGTCCATGGCGGAGGAATCCCTGCGGGATGGATTGCAGGGGCTCGACAGGAGGGTGGGAATCGATGAGGTAATTGGGCGAGGCGTTGGCAGCGGAGTAGCCCGTCCACAGGGGGCCTTGGTTACCGTAGAGGTTAACTCGGGATCGATCAAGGCCATGGTGGGAGGGAGAAGCTATGTTGAGACCGAATTCAACCGCGCAATAGAGAACAACCGATTGCCGGGCTCAAGCTTCAAGCCGTTCCTTTACTACACCGCCTTTGAGAAGCTGGACCTCAATCCCGCTACAGTCTTCGTTGACAGGCCGGTGACCATACCAGTCAAGGGAGCCCCGGACTGGGAACCGGATAACTTCGGGCTCAAACATGAAGGCCCCATGATCTTGAAACAGGCCCTCATGAAGTCCGTCAACTCCATTGCCGCGCAGCTGGTGGAACAAACCGGACCCGATGAGCTCATCGCGACTGCTCGCCGCTGCGGGATTACAAGCAAACTGGATTCCGTCTATTCCGTGGCCCTTGGAACCTCAGGCGTGAGCCCCCTGGAGATGGCCTCTGCGTTTGCATGCTTCGCAAATGGCGGCATCAGGCATGAGCCCTTCTGGATCTGGAGGGTTGAAGATGCACTGGGCCGGGTTCTCGAGGAACATATTGTCAGCGGCGAGCGGGCCTTGGATGTGAGCATCACCTATCAGATGGTCGATCTGATGCGCGGCGTGGTGGATGAGGGTACAGGGTCTGTGATCAGGCGTATGGGGTTTACCTTGCCTGCAGCCGGGAAGACCGGTACCACCGATGGGTACTACGACGCCTGGTTTACGGGCTTCACTCCCACGCTGTGCACGTCGGTGTGGGTTGGGTATGACCGGGGACAGGGACTGAGAGATACCCGAGGAACGGGGATCACCGGCGGGCGGGCCGCTGCACCCATATGGGCCGATTTCATGCGCAAGGCAACGGAGGGTGATCCTCCCAGGGAGTTCATGATTCCTCCCCATATCCAGTTTAAGATGGTTGATCCTATTACCGGTACGGAGGCAACCATTTACACCCCTCATCCAATAAGGGTGGCTTTAAGGCAAGGCCAGGAGATTCAGGAGCATACGGTGGGAGAAGAGGGGCTCAGCGATCCGGAGGCAGGTGCCATGCCATCGTATGGTTTAGAATTTTGAGGACTCTATGGTGTGCACATTGAGACATCTTATCGTTCGAACCTGGGTCACGGTGCTCGCAGGTGGAGTCCTGTGTCTGCTGGTTCTGCCGGCCATCCATTCCCTTGTTGGGCTTGAATGGGCGCTCGTGCCGGTTGTGGTGATTTTTTTCGTAGTCTTCATAGTGGTCGGCTGGTTATCGAATCGGGTGGGAGTGAGCGCCCTTGAGCGGCTGGTCGGAGAGGCTACGAAGTGGGAAAGGTCTGGGCTGCTCAGATCGGCTGAAAAGACCTATAAGAGGGCCCTGGCAGTGCTGGACAGCTTCCTGTTCTCGCCTCTCGTGAAACGGCGGGAGTCGACCTATCTCGGCGCCCGCATGGCCCGATTCTACCTTGCGAGGGCCGATAAAACCCGAGACTCTGAGGCCTTCATCGTCTCCTACCTCCAATCCCACCCCGAAGATGGTGAGGTAGCGTTGGACTGGCTGCGACAGGTCGAGATACTCGGGCACCTCAAAAGGGACTACTACGAGCTCGCAAACCGCATCGGTGATGCACAGGCAGAGAACACCAACGTCCAGCACCTGCTCGCTCGGCTCTATCTGGCGGCACGTCGAACGGATTTTCCCGCTCTTCAGACCTACCGACACGTGCTTGATGCGGGGGGCGCGTTGGCCGCTGACATCGTTTGCGATCTCGCGGTGCTCTTCATCCGGGAGGGGCGTGCCGATGAGTGGGCGCTTACCGTTTACCTCCAGGCCTTGCAGCACGAGGCTGAGAGGCCCCTGCTTTTAAAGGGCATAGCGGCATGTGTATACTGGATAGTCGAGAACGAGCGAACGAGAAAGCCACTGCGTGAAGCGCGGCGTGTATTAGAGGGCTTTGACAGTGCGAGCCTGGAGAAGATGAGGTCGGGGTTCACTCCGCCGAAAGTTGAGCCCGGTTTGCTGAGGATTCCACGCAGAACAGAGGTGAGAAGAACCCTCAGAAAAACAAGCATGCACGTGGGCCTGGCGCTTTTGAGGCTCTCGAAATTCCTCGCCGTTAGCATGAGGAGGAACATAAGGGCCCTGTTTCATGGAATAAAGCGTTCAAAAAGATCACAGCTTGTTCTCGGGTGGTCCCTAACGGCCATTTTGATAGTGGCGGTGGGTGTTTTGGTAGTCAACACGGTTGGGCATCTCATAAAAACACGAAAAGGGCAGCCGGAAAAAAAGGAGATAGTCGAGGAAGTAATCACTGACCCATTCACCATACAGGTCGCCGCGTACCTAAAACCGGAGGATGCCCAGGGATACGCGAGTTACCTAAAGAAGAGCGGATTAGACGCCTACTGGAGGAAACAGGAGGGCGCCAAGAAGACCTATTACCAGGTAAGAGTCTCCCATTTCCCTGACAAGGCTTCTGCAAAGGCCTATGGTGCGTCCTTAAAGGCGCAGGGGATCATCGAGGATTTCTATGTGGCAAACTATGAGCGTCCATAGGTCTACCGGAGGCTCCCCGTCATGGTTCACCCCTTTTTCTGTTGCGCCCCATAATCGAGTGATTAGATTACTACCGGATTGCACGTGAAGGTTGGGAGAGTTTCTTCATGTACGATCCTTCTGCCTCGGGGCAGGTAACGAGCCCTGCCGATCATAGAGAGTCTCTCAGGCTCTTAAAAGGCGGGAGGAGGAGAGGAAACAGAGAGGATCTATGAGTCAAAAGGATTACTATAAGAGTTTAGGCATCGACGCCGGCGCCAGGCAGCAGCAGATCAAGGATGCGTATCGGGGAATGGCGCTCAGATATCATCCTGATAGGAACAGGGATAATCCAGAAGCTGCTGAAAGGATGAAGGAGATAAACGAGGCGTACGCGGTGCTCTCAGATCCCAATAAGAGGAGGGAGTACGACTCCTTGAGGCAGCAGTATGGGGATTTTGCCTATGATCGATTTAGACGGGGCTACTCGGAGCAGGATATCTTCAGGGGTTCCGACATCAATCAGATCTTTGAAGAGCTGGCCCGCTCATTTGGGCTCAAGGGATTTGATGCGATCTTCAGGGAGTTCTATGGCGCCGAGTACCGGAGCTTCGAATTTCATAGGCAGGGATCCTTCGGCAGGGGATTCGTGTACTTCTCGCCCATGGGCAGGAGGCATCCCCACCCTCAGCAGGGTGCGGGAGAGCGACTGTACGGCATGCCAGGCCTGCCTATGGGCGGAATCATAGGCAAGGCGGCCAGATACCTCTTGAAGAGGGTATTGGCGGTGGAGTTGCCGGAGAGGGGAAAGGATCTGTATGATCAAATTACCATCGATCCGGCGCAAGCGCGGATGGGAGCGGAGATACGGTACTTCAACAGGGGAAGGTCCAAGGATTTGCAAATCAAGGTCCCTCCAGGCACACGAGATGGTCAGCGTATACGGTTGAGGGGAATGGGCGCAAACGGCAAGGGCGGTCAAGGAGCAGGGGATCTTTACCTGAGGGTTCGGGTGACCAGATCGCTCCTCCGGAGGATACGGGATTTCCTTCAATAAAAAAGAGGGATTATTTCGGATGAAGGGTAATAGATAGGACTTGCGCCTTCCTGAAGATCGTGGCCTGTACGGCACGTGTGCTGGTGGCGATCACCTCCTTGAGAGAAGCGATATCCTCCATGCTCTTGCCCCCTGCCTCAACAAATATGTCGCCCCTCTTAATCCCGTCTCTTTCAGCGAGGCTTCCTTTGCGTACATCCGAAACAAGCACCCCCCGTGTTGATCCAACAGAGAAGTATTCGGCCAGGGGCTCGGTAAGCTCCTGGAGGGTGAGGCCATAGGGCTCATCGAGGTCTTTTCTCTCTTGAACGGGGATGGCCATCTCTTTAAAAAGCGTCTTGGTGACGTATAGGGGGGAGCTGAACTTCAGGGCCATCACGATAGAGTCGCTCGGCCTGGCATCGATCTCAATAAGGGAGCCGTCCCTGTCCATCTCGATCGTGGCGTAATAGACGCCCTCCTTGTGGTGGGTGATGATGACCCGGCGGATATTTCCCCCGGACGCGTGGATGATGCGTTCGAGCAGGTCGTGGGTAAGGGGGCGTCGATGGGTGATGCCGTGCATCTCCGAGTAGATAGCGCTGGCCTCGAAAAGTCCGATGCAAATGGGAAGTGCCCGCTGCCCACTGGAATCGGAGAGAAAGACCAGGGGCTGGTTGTTCGTGGAATCAAAGCCAAGCTGGTGGACCTTTACCTCGAGGAGGCGCCCTTCATCAAGGGAAACCACGGTGGCTTCCTTGGCCCATGGCTCTCCCCAAAGAGCAAGGAGCAACGCAAGCCAGATCCCTGCAACAATCAAGGACTGTTTCGAACTCCCTCTACCCATAACCGATCACCCGGGAAAGGACTTCCTTCTTCATTCGTAACTTCTCAATAAATTCGGGTTCTCTCATTGCGAGGAATCCTTCGGCTATGCTCAGGATAAACTCCACGACGCGGCAATCCCTTTTCGATACGAGAGAGTGCTTCGCTTTGCTCGCAATGACAGTACATGTACTTGGCAAGGAATGAGCCGAACGTATTGAGAAATTGCCTTCATTCTACTTCCGTATCCGGTCTTCGCGCAAGGCTTTTTATACCATGGGCGCTTCGCACATGACATAAACAATATACCTCGAAGATCAATTATTTGGCGCGTTTCCGGAACAGGGAAAAATAAGATTGACATGGCAATAGAAATCATATATAAAAGCTCGAAATTAAAAGGAGTCTTCAGGATGAAAAGAATAGGGTGGATACCGTTTCCGAGGTTTGGGTTTAGGTACCCGAGATACGGGTCTGCCCACCTCTGTCGAAGCATAGAAGAGTAAGCAACACGAGGCCATGGGCAGACCCCAGGGGCTGCCCATGGCCTTACCTATATAAAGGGGCATGGGTTGAGATACCCACGGCCCTTTTTTTATGGAGTGAGAAAAGAACCGAGCGCTTGAAGTAAGGCTCTGGAAAAGGCAGGTAGATATGGCCGGCAAGGCGAAAAACATCTACGAGAAGATCTTCTCAGCGCATCTTCTGGAGGGAGATCTTGGTCCCGGAAAAGAGATAGGAATAAGGATAGATCAGACGCTGACCCAAGACGCTACCGGGACCCTGGCTTCCCTTCAGCTTGAGGCGCTCCATGTCACCAGGGTAAGCCCTGAGCTTTCCATCAGCTACGTAGACCACAATACCGCTCAGCAGGGCTTTGAAAACGCGGATGACCATAAATACCTTGAAACAGTAGCCTCACGGTATGGCATCCTTTTCTCGAAGCCCGGTAACGGCATATGTCACCAGGTGCATCTTGAGAGATTCGCCCGTCCTGGCAAAACCCTGGTCGGCTCGGATAGCCATACACCCACGGCAGGGGCGCTGGGCTGCCTCGCGATGGGCGCTGGTGGACTTGATGTGGCATTGGCAATGGCGGGCAAGCCCTTTTATTGTACCGTACCACGGGTAATAAGAATAGAGCTTACGGGACGCCTCAGGCCCTATGTTGCTGCGAAGGATATTGTCCTCCATATCTTAGGGGTTATGACCACGAAAGGCAATGTGGGCTTTGCGATCGAGTATGCAGGCGATGCCCTTGAACGGCTCACCGTTCCGATGCGGGCGACTATGGCCAATATGGGCGCGGAAACAGGGGTCACCACCTCGATCTTTCCGAGCGATGGAAGAGCACGGGAGTTCTTGAAAAAGCAGTCAAGAGAAGAGGACTGGAGGGAACTTACGGCGGATGAAGGGGCGGAGTATGAAAGGACACTACGGGTCAATCTTGAGGAACTGGAACCTTTGGTGGCCAGGCCTCATTCCCCGGATAACATTGATCTGGTCGAAAACGTAAAGGGCATACGGGTTGATCAGGTATGCATCGGAAGCTGCACCAATTCCTCCTATGAGGATCTGATGATGGCCGCGGCAATCCTGAGAGGGAAAAAGGTTCACCCAGGAGTAAGCCTCATCGTTGCCCCTGGCTCGCGACAGGTTCTGGAGATGATTTCAGAGAATGGGGCCTTGTCGGAGCTGATCAAATCCGGGGCACGGATCGCGGAGTCGGCCTGTGGATTTTGCATCGGCGCAACGCATGCCCCACCCAGCAGAGGGGTGAGCCTGAGGACGAGCAACAGGAATTTTCCTGGAAGATCCGGCACCAAGGATGCTGAGGTGTATCTCGTGAGCCCGATCGTTGCCGCGATATCCTCGCTCCGGGGGGAGATTGCAAGCCCTGCCGGCCTTGCGATGCAGCTCATTGCCCCACCGGAAAGCTACCCTATCGACGACAGCATGATCCTCAAGCCGCGGTACGAGGGCGAGCCTATAAAGGGTCCGAACATACGAGAACTGCCCAGGCTGGAGGAATTGCCCCGGGAGATCCACGGCGTTGTCGCTATAAAGGTAGGTGATGCAGTTACCACCGATCACATCATGCCCGCGGGTTCGAGATTAAAATTCCGCTCAAATATCGAGACATACGCGAGCTTTGTCTTTGAGGGATTGGATACGTCTTTTGTGCAACGGGCGATAGAGAACAGGGAAAAGAAACTCTCAAATATCATTATAGCGGGCGTAAGCTATGGCCAGGGCTCCTCAAGGGAGCATGCCGCCCTCTGCCCTGCCTATCTTGGGGTGAAGGTGGTAGCAGCGAAATCGATAGAGAGGATCCATCGACAGAACCTCATCAACTTCGGCATCGTGCCGCTTCTATTCGAGCATGAGGGCGACTATGACCTGATCGAGGAGAATGATTTCCTTGAGATCCCTGAGCTCTGGTCGCAGCTGGCCCGCCAATCGTATATCGTGACGGTCAATAAAACAAAGGGCGCCCGGTTCCGCCTGATACACGAACTGAGTGAGAGAGAGGTTCACGTGCTTTTGAAAGGAGGGAAGCTGAATTACTATGCAGACTGAGTTATCACGCAGGATAACGCTCATACGGGGCGACGGTGTCGGTCCAGAGCTCGCTGAGGCGGCAAGGCGGTGCATCGATGCGCTGGGGGTCGGCCTTAGCTGGGATGTCGTTGATGCCGGCACTGAGGCAATGGAGAGGTACGGCACCCCTCTTCCGGATCGGGTGATAGCCTCGATAAAAAGGAATAAGGTGGCGCTCAAGGCGCCGGTCACCACCCCGCTGGGCTCGGGTTTCAGGAGCGTGAACGTGAGGCTCAGACAGGAACTCGATCTCTATGCGTGCCTTAGGCCCTGTAGGTACTACCCGGGGGTCAACTCATCCATGAAGAACCCTGAGTCGATCGATATCGTGGTGGTGAGGGAGAATACCGAAGACCTCTACGCGGGGATCGAGTTCGAGGAGGAACGGGACGAGACCAAGGGGATCATCGAGGAGATACGGTCAATAACGGGTAAAGGTATCAGGGCCGATTCCGCCCTCTCTATCAAGGCTATCTCTGCCTTTGGCTCGGAGAGGATTGCGCGGTTTGCCTTTGAGTACGCGAGAGAACACGGGAGAAGAAAAGTCACCGCGATCACGAAGTCGAACATCATGAAATACTCTGATGGTCTCTTTCAACGCGTGGCAGAAGAGGTGGCGAAGGGCTACCCTGAGATTGGATTCGAGCACAAACTCATAGACAACATGTGCATGCAGCTGGTCCAGAGGCCGGGGCTGTATGACGTGCTGGTGCTCCCCAACCTCTATGGGGATATCATATCCGATTTATGCGCGGGCCTTGTAGGCGGCCTGGGGGTAGCGCCTGGCGCGAACATCGGCGATACCTATGCGGTATTCGAGGCCACCCATGGCTCTGCACCCAGCTATAAAGGCATGAACAAGGTCAATCCAGCGGCGCTTATTTTAAGCGGGGTGCTCATGTTACGCTATATTGGAGAACATGAGGCGGCAGAGCGCTTGGAGAAGGCAGTTGCAAAGGTGATCGCAGAGGGTGTGCATGTGACCTATGACCTAAAGCCGTTCCATGAACAAGCCAGCGCCGTGGGCACCCAGGAGATGGCTGAGGAGATTATAAACAAGATACGGAGGGGATAATATGGACGAGGGAATTTTGGTAAGGCTTGCTCAGATGGCTGAACGATCGAGCCTCATTGAGGACGGGTTGTATAGAAAATACGATGTCAAACGAGGTCTCAGGAATGAAAATGGGACCGGGGTCCTGGTGGGGCTCACCCATATCGGGGATGTGATCGGCTATGAGAGGGTAGATGGTGCAGCAAAGCCCATCCAAGGGAAGCTCTTGTATCGGGGCATTGATTTGAGGGACATTGTCAGGGGCTTCCAAGAGGAGGGAAGGCCTGGGTTTGATGAGGCGGTATTTCTCCTTCTCTTCGGGCAGCTTCCGACCGAGGGAGAGCTCGGCCTCTTCTCCAGCTCCCTGGCCCAGTTACGGGATCTGCCTGAAAATTTCACCGAGGATATGATCCTCAAGCTGAAGGGCAGGGATATCATGAATATGCTCGCCCGCTCTGTGCTGGCCCTCTATACCCTGGATGAGAAGGCCGATTACCTCTCGACCCAAAACATCCTGGAGCAGAGCATTAACCTTATCGCGAAGTTCCCCACCATCATTGCCTATGCATACCACTCGATGCGTCACCGCTATCATCACAAGCCCCTGGCGATACGCTACCCAAAACAGCACCTGCACACTGCCGAGAATTTTCTTTACATGGTAAAGGGATCTAACAAGTACACGCCCCTTGATGCGACAACGCTTGATATGGTCTTGGTGCTCCATGTGGAACACGGAGGAGGCAATAACTCCAGCTTCACAACCCATGTGGTGAGCTCTTCGGGCACCGACACCTACTCAGCAATCGCCGCCGCAATCGGCTCCCTCAAGGGGCCGCTCCACGGCGGCGCGAACTTAAAGGCGATGGGCATGTTGGATGAGGTAAAGGCAAACGTTGGCGACTGGAAAGACGAGGAGGAAGTCCAGCGCTATTTGATGAAGATCGTGAAGGGTGATGCCTTTGACGGGTCGGGGAAGATCTACGGCTTGGGCCATGCCGTCTACACCTTATCGGACCCACGGGCCGTGCTTTTAAAGGAACAGGCCCGGGAACTGGCCAAGGAAAAGGGCCGACTCGATGAGTTTGAATTATACACTGCCATTGAAAGGCTGGCGCCGAAAGTATTCTTGGAAATAAAAGGAAATGATATGGTAATTGCTCCAAACGTGGATTTCTATTCGGGCTTTGTTTACGATTGTTTGGGGATCCCACGAGAGGTGTACACGCCCTTATTCGCCATGGCGAGGATTGCGGGATGGTGCGCTCACAGGCTCGAAGAGCTGATAAGTTCGAGAAAGATCATCAGGCCCGCATACAAGAATGTAGTGGGAACCCGTTCCTATCTCCCTATAGTCCAGAGGAACGAGCAGATGTGATGTTTCCTTGAAAGGGTATGAAGGATGGTATTGAACGGGCACGGGAGGCCACAGATTCCTCACGAGGTTATGCCAAGATGGTTCTCGCCCCTACTGCCCTTCGCTATCCTGCCCACGAGGTCATAGGGGTGAGCATCGGTAATCCGGACCGGGACAATCTCTCCCACAATGCCTGATCCCTTGTTGATCAAGACCTGCCCGTCCACATCCGGCGCCATGGTGGCAATCCTCCCGGTCAGCAGGAGATCCGTGTCCTGGCATGACCCCTCCACAAGCACGGGCAGGGTATTGCCGATAAGCCCTTGATTGAGTTCCTTGCTGATCTCTGCCTGAAGCTCCATGAGCTCCCGGACCCTGTGCTTCACGACCCTGTGGGGTATCGTGGTTTTGATTCTCGCTGCGTGGGTGCCCTTCTCCGGGCTGAAGGGAAAGACGCCCAGGCGCTCGAATTTCACCTCTCTCACGAATTGGCAGAGCTCCCTAAATTGGCCTTCCGTCTCACCCGGAAAGCCCACAAGGAGCGTTGTCCTGAGGGCGATCCTTCTGGATCTGCGCCTGATCCGTTCTATCAATTGATACATTGATTCGTTCCCCGAAGGCCTCCTCATGGCCCTCAGGATTTCCTGATTCACATGCTGTATGGGCACATCGAGGTATGGACACAACACTTCCTCGGCGTCCATGAGATCGAGGAGCCGTTCCGTGATGGAATGCGGATGAGCGTAAAGGACTCTCAGCCATTTCAGCCCCGCTATGGTGAGAAGGGCCTCGAGTAGATCCTCAAGGGTGCGCGGTGGATCGAGGTCATGGCCGTAAGAGGTGGTGTCCTGGGCCACGAGATTGAGCTCGATTGTGCCACGTTCGACCAGGGCCTTGGCCTCGATGAGGAGCGAGTCCACGGTCCTGCTCCTGTAAGGCCCCCTGAGCGCAGGAATGATGCAGTAAGAGCAGCGATGGGAACATCCCTCGGCGATCTTAAGATAGGAGCTGTAGAATGGCGTGGTCTGAGCCCTGGGGTGGCTATGGTCAGCGAGAAAGAGCGGCCTGTCAATAAACATGACCGGGGTGTTGCCTTCGATGGGCTTTATGAGCTCGAGCACCCTGTGAATCTGGCCGGTACCAAGCCAGCCGTCAACCTCCGGGATTTCCCTGATGAGCTTTCGTCCGTATCGCTGCACAAAGCAACCTGCAACGAGAAGGCGGCTCAACCTGCCCTCTTGCTTGAGCCGGGCAAGATCGAGGATCGTGTCGATGCTCTCCTCGGTAGCCGGCCCGATAAAGGCACAGGTATTCACGATCGCGATCTCGGCATCCGAGGGCTCATCGGTGACCTCGTATCCGTTGCTCCTGATGAAGCCAAGCATGAGCTCGCTATCGACAAGGTTCTTGGCGCAGCCGAGGCTGATAAAAAACACCTTTGCCATACCGTTTTAATTCTTTTGGAGGTGCTTGGTCTGCTGCAATCGACACCACATCGATAGGAAACACCTCAGCACGGGGTTTATGAAACGAATCCCTTGATTTCAATCTGCCGATTATGTTCCCCCCTCCGCGTGAGAACCCAAGTCCATCCATCTCTTAATCATATCCTTCGGGTAGGCATGCCTGAACCCGTCGAGGATCGTCTGGAAGGGCAGATCATCGAAAACGCCATGATCATTGACATACTCGATGTGCAAGCGTCCATTCAGATCGTGGGAGTGAAAGATTGCATGGTTATGGCCGTCGAACTCCACGAGCCTCAGGCCAAGCCTCTTACACATGGCTCCATCGAAGGTGGGGGTAACCTTTACCCACCTGCCCTCGATATAGAGTTCATCGTAGCCGTGAAAGGCGAAAAAATCCGTTTTCATCATATTCCACAGCTTTGTAGGCATGAGGTGATTCCTGATATCGGCAAAGACGAGGCGTGCCGGTATGCCGCTGGCGCGGGCAAGTGCAGCAAGGAGAACAGCCTTTTGAACGCAGAAGCCTTCCCCTCTCTTGAGCGTCTCGCTGGCGCGGTAGTGCTCCGGCCGGTAGAAGGGGCTGTAAGGGTTGTAGGGAATTTCGTCCCTCACGAAGCTGAAGACAGCCCTGGCCACGTCATGGGGGTGGGCCTTGGTTAATTCACGTACAAGGCGAGAGATCGAAGGGGAGTCATAATCGATGTAAAAGGTGGGCGCGAGGTATCGGGAAAGATTTTCCATAGGTCATCGTTCACGGTGCATCTCATTCGATCCTTGACAGGCGTTTGAGAATGGAGGTGGTGAAGTACTTGAAGAAAAGCAGCTGAATGGATTCCGATAGCCTTTCGAGGAGGGTGGAGCTGAACTTCAACAGGATACAATCGTTCTTGGTGATGATTGATGCCGGACGCGCCTCGCCGGTGAGATACGCCATCTCCCCAAAGCATTGACCTTTTCCAAGAACGGCAACGTCTTGATCTGCCTTTCGAACCCGTACCTCACCGCTGATCAGGATATAAAAGGAGTCATCAACCTCTCCCTCCTCTATGATCGTCTTTCCGCTTTCAACCTTACTGAGATTGCTTGCGGAGAGGATCTCGTCGATCTGGGCTTCGGTGAAATCATGGAAGAAGGGAAGAGAATGGATGTAGTTGATCAGTTCCCTATCGTGGGTCTCCTTTGGAGTTTCCCTGAGATCACGGATGGCTAATCTGAGATCGTAGGCAAACTCCATGCTGTTCTGATACCGCTTTGAGGTGTCCTTGGCCAGGACCTTAGCGAGGATTTCCCCGAAGATCAGCGGCAATTCCGGCCTCATCTCAAGGACAGGGGGAGGCTCTTCGTTTACGATCTTATACATCACGGCATAGTCGTTGTTTCCATCAAATGCCTTTTTGCCGGCAAGCATCTCATACATGATTGTGCCGAGAGAGAACAGATCGGTCTGCTCTGTGATGAGTTCCTCCTTTACCAGCTCGGGAGACATGTAGCTTGGTGAGCCGAAGAGGCCTTGCTCAAGGGTGGAGCCATCTCGTTTCATAAAGGCAATGCTGAAGTCGCTTATCTTTGGCTGCCCAGATGAGCTCAGGATGATGTTGGAGGGTTTGATATCACGGTGAATTACCCCCTGCTGGTGGGCATATTCAAGTCCCTGACAGACGCTGAATATAATCTCTGTTACCCTGTCAACGGGCAGGAGATTATCGGGATTGCAAAACATCTCCAAGGTGTCGCCACCGACATACTCCATGATGATATAGCAGAGGTCATCGGTGATGTCGGCATCGTACACCGCGACAATATTCGGATGCATGAGAAGTCCTGCTGATTGGGCCTCAACAAAGAACCTCTTCTGGTACTTCTTGACCTCCCTCGGCCCTTTATGTTCTGGGACTCGATAGGTCTTGATGGCCACCTGGCGCTCAATATAGGGGTCTCTGCCGAGATAGACATTTCCCCTGCTTCCCTTCCCTAGCTTTGTAATGATCTCGTAGCGATCTATTGTCTTAGGGCTGTCCGGCATAGTTCAGAGCGCCGTCCTTTCACGCTATTCATCATTGGTAGATTAGCCCCTATCTCTCCGCGAGAGCCGAGAGCATCTCGCTCACATCGAGCTGGTGAATGATATCCGAAAATGTCTCGCTCATCACTTGATGGGCCTGAGTGAGCCCCGAAACCCTGAGTTTTTCGCCTTCACCCTGATATCTCCGAACCAAGGTCCTCCCATTACCAGAGACCGCGGCCTCGTAAAGGATCCTGGCGGTCCACCTCGAGCCGGGAAGATCCAGGGTGAAATCCTGGATAGCGACTTCCAACCGGGGGATCTCCCCCTTCGGCTCGGACCGCGGTTTCAGACCCCTATTCTCGAGATAGCGCGTGAAGGCATGTTCGAAGAGTTCCCTCACGTCATACAAGCCTACGGTTGATCTCTGCTCCGGGCCTGTTTCCACAATGAGGGTGATATTTCCAGCGAAATCCTTAAATACCCTCTTTGCTCCAGGGCCGATAATATCCCTCGTGGGCCTTTTATCAGTCACCTTAAAATAGACTTCTTTGCCTCCCAAGGTGTTTGATTTCGGTAATGTCTTGTAGATTACATCGAGTCTTGGTAACATAGCACATGCAAGAGACAAGCCAATAATCAACCATGCCGAGAACTTTCTGCTAAATCTCAACGCCCTCATGGCGATCTCCAGTGTAAACGTTCAGGTGGTGGACAATGTTGCTAAAGTATTCTATTGCTAACGAAGTTTCGCCTCAAACCTTGGTCCAGACCCCTGGCCCAGACCTGGCCTTGAAAGAGTGGGTTTATATCTATGGATACCGTAACCTTTACAAAGCATGATAATGTTCCTGTGTCGTCGCGCCAGGGCAGGCTGGCATGCAAGGACATGGGTTGAAAAGCTGCTACCTTATGAACCTGAAGCATGAATAAAGGCCCCAATTGCCTCGCGCCAGGGCGGGCCGAGGAGGTGTTGCCAGCATACATGTGGAGAAGCTTCGAGTTGGAGAATAAAGAATGCAAGGTGTAAAAGTCAACACTACCTTTCTTTCCATGGTTATAACGGCAACCTTCTACTGTTCATCTTGTATTTTTACATTTGCAGCTTGCATCGGACGCCTTCAAAAATTTGACACACATGCCAAAATCTTGAGCTATGAAGATGCCTCGTTACGTTATTAGTATTAGCAAGAACCGTGCGCTGTCAAGAAAAAGTACTGGAATCGCATACGTTTCAAGGAAAATGAGCCAGCAGATGGGCGCACCCTTAAGGTGAGGATCAGGAAATAGCTATGAGAAAGGTTAGCCCTTATAGGGCACCGGATGTTGATAGAGACCTGTTTGACGAGGCTTGGAACCTTTCCAGGAGGCACCATGGAGACCAGGTGACCTTTTACCTTCCCGGCATGATCAGATACGGGAACCTCAGAGGGCTCTACCCAGCACTATCGCTTACGGGAGACAGATGTGAGCTGCTATGCGAGCATTGCAAGGGGTTGCTGCTTAAACCTATGATACAGGTCAGCGGTCCCGAGGCACTCGTTGCGAAGTGCCGAAACCTGGCGCGTTCGGGACGGGTAGGCGTGCTTTTGAGCGGCGGATCGGACTGCAAAGGCAGACTGCCGTGGGAGATGTTTTACGAGGCCATCTCCGAGGTGAAGTCCGAAACGGGGTTGTTCATTTCCGTGCATAGCGGTTTTCTGGATCTGGCAACTGCTGCCAGCCTCAAGCAGGCGGGGGTCGATCAGGCACTCATCGATATCATGGGCGACGAGGAGACAGCCAGGGATATCTATCACCTCGATGGACTTCACACGGTGATAGACTCTCTTGAGAACCTCGTCATCGCGGGCATCGAGGTAGTGCCCCATATTGTGGCGGGGCTCATGTATGGAAGGATGCAGGGTGAATACGAGGCCCTTCGCACGATCGCCCGTTTTCGTCCTGCATCGCTGGTGATCGTGGTGCTCACCCCTCTCAAGGGCACGCCCATGTCGGCCGTTTCACCTCCCTCGCCTGCAGAGATTGGAAACCTAATCGCGACGGCCCGATTGATGATGCCCTTTGTTCCCATATCGCTTGGCTGCGAGAGGCCCAGAACCGGGGAGGGCCAGGTCATGGAGGAACTCGCCATCCATGCGGGCGCCACGAGGATGGCCCTGTGGTCGGAGAAGACGGTTGATCTTGCTGTATCCCTCGGGCTGAGGCCGCGCTTCCAGCCCACCTGTTGCTCGGTCCCGTACCGGAAGGAGTTCAGTGCACGGCTTCCTATTTCCATATAGCACAAGTAAGCCGGAAAATAGCCTGGAAAGTCTTAGGGCTCTTCATCCATGGGCCTTGCCTTCCCCTGTATTTTTCATGATTGCCCGAACCTGAAAAGCGGAACTCATAACCAATAATACTCTCAAAATAATGATATACTTATTTTTATCGTATAGCCTTCTCAATTGCATTCTGGTATTATAAGCCAACTATTTTCATTCTTCTTTATGGATAAAATGATTAAGCACCCAGAAGTATTACAAGAATTCGAAGATAACTTTATCAGGGATGACGGAAAACTCTCTTTCAACTCCGCCATGAAGCTCTTTACCTATATGTGGAATGAGGCATTCGATCTTGGTGTTTTCCCTCCTAAAGATCCATTGGAAGGCATAGAAGTAGATATAAGAATTGCCAAGTCGCTTAATTCATGTTTGAAACAATCCTTTCCCAGATAGGGGCCTCTCTCAGCAAACATAACCTTCCTTACGTGGTTATCGGAGGACAGGCGGTATTGCTTTATGGAGAACCCCGCCTTACGAGAGATATAGACATCACCCTTGGTGTAGATGTCGATCATCTTGGAGAGGTTCTTGCCGTGGTTCAAGAAATCAATCTTAAACCCCTGCCTCAAGAGATAGAATCATTCGTCAGAGAAACCATGGTGCTGCCAACACTGGATGAACAAACGGGCATCAGGGTAGATTTCATCTTCTCATATACCCCGTATGAAACAGGGGCCATAAAGAGGGCAAAAAAGGTCACAATACTGGATCAGAAGGTGAATTTTGCCTCTCCTGAAGATCTCATTATCCATAAAATTTTTGCGGGCCGGCCGAGAGATAGAGAAGATGTAAGAACCGTTCTCCTCAAAAATCCCGATGTTGACCTACAGTATATAAGAGAATGGCTGAAGGAATTCGATGAATCTTCCGAGGAAAAGGGTTTTTTAAAAACCCTTGAAGGGATAGTGAAAGATTTATAAGAATGGGTGGAAAAGAAGGCAAGTATATGGTTAGCCATAATTATTAGCTCAATCGCCTCGTTCGAGAACTTCCAAGTCACGCGCTACCTCCTGCCACGGAACTCTCTCACGTAATTCATAGAGCAGATCTCTATGATCACGGCAATTTCGCAACCTCTCTCCTGAATTGCAAGGGCAAGGCTCGTGACCTTTGGGTCGATTTCTTCTGGCCAAAAGCCGCATGAAGCCGATCACAGAAGAATCGGCTGGCCTGCCAAATATTTCACCATAAAATTCAAGGATCCCCTGTGCAAAGTGCGAGCGTTCACCCCAGGGCGGCGCCTTTTGGCAGGCATCGTAGCAGGCTTGCCAGGCCAGGAAAGGGGCAACGAAGTTTTCTAGAAAACCAACGATTGTCGAACTAAGCAACCAACGCATAGTTATCTCGCCATGAACCCCTAAACAGGCCCTGCCGTCTCCCATGATATGGCGATCAATATCGCCTAAAGGTAGCTTTGGGTCATTGCAAAACATTTCAGGTGGGCGCTTTGGGTAATTCCTCGGAAATGCGAGCACTATCCCATATTCGATTTGCCGCCAGGAATCAGGGATATGAAGGTTGTACATACCATGAACAATAGCGTATTCATGCTTCAGCATGCACACGCTATTTATCTTAAATCCCGGTCCAACAACAACCATTCTCAAAAGCGGTAAGGCCAAGGCCAATGCTGCCCTTTCCTCACGGAATAGCTTGTGGTTGCCCTCATACCATTGTGCCATTATAAGTGCGCCCAGGGTTTGGCTGGATCTTTTGCTCTGTAAACTGCCGCTAGCTTGGCCGCATCTTCCTGTTTCTGGCCAATATTGATAGTCTTTTCAATATTGGGAAAACGGTCACCGAGTTGGCTTCTCCAGAGCTTGGATGATTCTTCCGGGTCATCGGCATCAATGGCTTTAGCACCACGAATGGCCAAATCCGAAACCACATCTTGAAAGCGTGTCTTTTGCTCGTCTGTCAGGCGTGCAGTGAGTTCCTCAGTGAGATCTACAGGATTATAGACACGCAAAACAGTATAAACGGCATAGAAAATGGCGGTTGCGGTATTTGATAGAGAAACATCATCCCGCTCATCAGCTTTGAATTTCTGGACGGCTAGCACTGTCAGGATCAATCCGCTGGGCATCTTTCCTCTCCTGCCAGATTGGAAATCAGCCCATGCCTTCAGGTATCGCACTACTCTGCGAAGTTGCTCTCCCTGAGCCTTTACCTGCTCCCTAAACCATACCGTTAGGGCCAATGGATCACTGCGATGCCACCCCTCTACGCCCTTTTCCGCCAGCAGATACTTACTTTTGAGTTTACCATATAACGGAAGGTCCACATGGTATTGCCCGGCATACTGCACACGTACACAAGTGCGTTTGTCCAAGGGTTTTTCATTTGTATGGCCGTCTGTTGCCTTCACTAGCCAGCGATGAATTGTGTCCGGAGTCGGCCATTTGCTATCATCATTCTCATCCAGGTGTTGCAGGTAGACACCGTCATCGATATCGAATTCGCCGTCAAGCGGATTGACAGTAGTCCCCATTGAATAAGAGCCCTGCCCTAAAAACTTGGGTAATGTCACTTTGAGGTTCTCGTGGAAATACTTCCGAATGCGCTCTCGAATAGCATTCCGTGCCGTTCTGAGAGATTCCTTTTTTCCTGAACTCAGAGCGATTCGATCATGAAACGTAATGAATTCACTGTGCAAGTTTGCCATTTTGTTTTCCTCCTTTAATCTGTTCGGTTTTAATGGCGGTTGAAAGGTTCCTTCTCGGCTCGGGGCACGTCCATGTTAGGATCAGCAATGACGCCGCCACCAGGATCAACCACACATATAATGTGTGGAAATGATCGCTCCACTTACGATTCATCCGGCTGTATTCAAAGGGTAAAAGTGATTCTTCTACCAAATAGACGCCAGAATCGTGCATACCCAAGGCGCGTTCGCAATTGATCATGGCTTCACGATTTTTACGAAAACCCCTTCTAAGCCCCATCAAGAAATAGATTGTGCCCGCGAAAAGGGCCATAACGAGGAGCGTCAGCGCAACACGGTGGGGAAGGACAAGCTTTTTCTGGGTTATGAGCAGCCACCCAAGGCCGATCGCCATGCCTGAAATCCATAGCGTAAACTTTATGCTTCGTTCCCGTATTCTGTGAGAGGAATTGTAGCGCTCCTGAAGGTCAGCGAGTAGGACCTGTAATTTTTGATCTTCACTAAAGTGCATAATGACCACCTTCCTATTTATAGCCCTTCCGTCGCATAACGGCATTTACTGAACGGTTCCCTACCTTTATATTAGCCACGCTCCGACCGTACCTGTCACGTGCGACTGTTTCAACGGCAACCGTTTGACCCTGAATAAGATTACGAAGAGCTTGAGTTGCTGCCCCTGCTCCGAGTGATCCCTTTTCTGGGGCATTGACGTTTGCCAGTCGTACGGGATTTTTTCTAGAACCGGTCACAAATGTGTCTCCATCGATCACTCTTGTTACTCTCTCTTTCCTTGCCATAATAACGCCTCCTTAATAAATTAATTTACAAGATATTTTATACTACAAAATATTTAAATGTCTGTCAATAGAAAATATGCGGTATTTAATATACTGCATATAATTTTATCTTCTTAGAATATAATTGCGGTATCTTTTATACTGTGATATTCATCTCCTACTATGCTACTTCATAGGCTAGCCAACATCCAAAGCGGTCACCATAGCCGTGGAAGAATCGATCCTCTGGAAGACGGTTCTCATTTCCTTTTTCAGGCTAGGGACGTTGACGTTCATAGCCTCACCTATCGAATAGATGCAATGATCCGCTTCTACCCTGATATGTCTCGCAGAGACTTGATCCTGAAGAAAGATGACATACTATTCATGGCCAGAGGGATCCGGAATTATTCAGTGCTGTTGGGAGAGATACCTGACCCCACATTGGCTGCGGCGTGCTTTTTCATTGTTAGGGTTTCAAGGGAAGAGGTTTTGCCCGGTTATCTGTGCTGGTATCTCAACCAGGCCCTGGTCGAACACTATCTGAGCCGTCACAGCGGCAGAGGCGTCCATATGCCGGTTGTCCGGCGGTCAGTGCTGGAGAATATCGAGGTGCCTGTTCCCGCTCTGGAAATTCAGAAAAAGATTGTGGAGATGGAAAAACTCATGCGGGAGGAGCAGGGATTGCTTAATAAACTGGTTGAAAAACGGAAAGAACTCATAATGGCGGTCTGCCTTCAGGCAGTCAAATAAAGCTGATACATGAGGATAGCGACATGAACGACAAACAAAAACGTGATGTAATCTTTAACAAAGTCTGGCAAGCCTGCGACACGTTTCGCGGAGTCATAGACCCCGCTCAATACAAGGATTACATCTTAACCATGCTTTTCGTAAAGTATCTGAGCGATATCCATAAATCCAAGACGGCCGAGCATGAAAAGAAGTACGAAGGGGACAAGGTCCGAATACAGCGGGCCTTAAGCCGTGAACGGTTTATTATTCCTGAGATCGAAATCAGGGACACCAGCGGGAGCGTGGAGGAGGAATTCCCAGGGACCTTTGACAGCCTCTTTGAACGCCGGGGCAGATCCAATATTGGTGAACTGATTAATGTACTTCTGGAGCACCTTGAAGATGCCAACAAGGCCAAGCTCCACAACGTGTTTCGCAATATCGATTTTAACAGCGAGGCCAACCTGGGGCAGACACGCCAGCGAAATACACGCTTGAAGCACCTGCTCGAGGATCTGGTGGATCTGGATTTGCGGCCCGAGTCTGTCGGCCATATGGATATTATCGGTCACGTCTACGAATACCTGATTGCGCGTTTCGCTGCAACAGCAGGGAAAAAGGCCGGAGAATTTTATACCCCCGCAGAGGTGTCCGAAACACTCTCCCGCCTCGTTGCACCAAAACCGGGTAACCGCATATGCGACCCTGCCTGCGGTTCCGGTTCCCTGCTAATCAGGGTCGCCAGACAGGTTGGTTCAGATGACTTTTCACTCTATGGGCAGGAGATGAACGGGAGCACCTGGGCGCTCTGCAAAATGAACATGTTCCTCCATGGAATGGACGCATCACAAATCGAATGGGAGGATACCATCAGGCACCCGCAATTTGTTGAGGATGATGCCCTGATGAAGTTCGACGTGGTCATCGCCAATCCGCCCTTCAGCCTGGACAAGTGGGGCCAGGAAATTGCAGCCGAAGATCGTTATGGACGTTTCCGTCGCGGCATACCGCCCAAAAGCAAGGGAGATTGGGCCTTTATCTCCCACATGCTGGCAACAGCCATAGAGGGTGAGGGTCGTGTCGGCGTTGTGGTGCCGCATGGCGTGCTCTTCCGGGGTGGGCAGGAAGGCAAGATACGGGAAGCCGTGGTTAAAGAAAACATCCTTGATGCCGTGATCGGCCTTCCGACAAACCTGTTTTACGGCACAGGTATCCCTGCGGCACTCATGATTTTCGATAAGTCCCGAGAGCCCAATGGCAAGGAAAAGGTGTTTTTTATCGATGCCAGCAGGGAGTTTGAGCAGGGCACAAATCAGAACAAGCTCAGAGAACAGGATATCGAAAAGATCGTCGATACTTTTCGAAATAAAACGACCATCGAAAAATATTCCTACCTCGCCAGTTACGCGGAGATTGAGGGGAACGAGTTCAACCTCAATATCCCCCGTTATGTGGACACCTTTGAAAAGGAGGAAGAGATCGACATCGCCGCCGTTCAGGAGGAAATCGATAAGATCGAGGCGGAACTGGCAAAAACCCAGGCCAAAATGGAAGGTTATCTGAAGGAGTTGGGATTCTAAAGGGAAAGGAGGCCAGCATGGCGCAGGATCATCTTCCACAGCAAGCTGCCCCAAGCAAGCTTTTCGATGATATCCGCCGCATGGTCGAGGAAGCCCGTTCCGCGGTCGCTGTGACGGTGAACGTCGGCCTGACAGTTCTCTACTGGCGTATCGGCCAGCGTATTGCACAAGAGATTCTCAAAGGAAAACGGGCTGAATATGGTGAGACAATTGTCTCTACGCTGTCGAGACAATTAGGTTGGTCACATTTCAAGGAAATTATTTACCTGAAACAGCCCCTCCAGCGTGAGTTTTATGCGGAAATGTGCCGGGTTGAGCAGTGGAGTGTGCGCACCCTGCGGGATAAAATTTCCGGTATGCTTTTCGAGCGCACCGCTCTTTCCAGGAAACCAGCGGAGTTAGCCAAGCAGGAGCTGGATTTGCTGAGGGAAGAAGATAAGCTAAGCCCCGATCTTGTTTTCCGTGATCCATACCTATTGGACTTCCTGAATCTCAAAGACACTTACAGTGAGCATGATTTAGAAGCCGCCATTCTTCGCGAGATCGAAAGTTTTTTGCTGGAACTCGGATACGGTTTCACATTTGTAGCCCGGCAAAAGCGTATGGTTATCGATAACCAGGATTTCTACCTAGACCTGCTTTTTTTTCATCGCAAACTGAAGCGGCTTGTGGCGGTTGAACTCAAATTGGATCGTTTTAAGGCGGCATTTAAAGGCCAGATGGAGCTCTATCTGCGCTAGCTGGAAAAATATGAGATGGAGGCCGGTGAGGCATCACCACTGGGCCTGATCCTCTGTGCCGAGGGAAACAGGGAAACCATAGAGCTGCTCAGGCTTGATGCATCCGGCATCCATGTTGCCGAATACGTAACCGAGCTTCCCCCGCGAGAGGACCTGAAGAAAAAACTCCATTCAGCCATTCAGCTTGCAAGAAGCCAGGCAGGAAGAAGAGCGGAAATTGTAGAATGAGTGAGTGAAAGCGTGAGCAAGCGAAACGAAAACAAACTGGGGTATAAAAAAACCAGGGTGGGGTGGATTCCTGAGGAGTGGGAATGCCAACGTTTACGGGAGTTGTGCATAGGACCCGGTCAGTATGGAGCTTGCAAGCCCGCAATTCAATATTCAGAAAACGCCCCGCGTTATATTAGAATTACGGATATCACTAATAATGGCCAACTTCTAGAAAAAAACAAAGTTTCAATCCCTACTAACTATGCTAGAAAATACCTGCTTTCATCTGGTGAGATCCTGTTTGCCAGAACAGGTGCAACAGTTGGAAAGACTTATCTACATAATGATCGCTCAGGACAGTACGCATTTGCTGGATACTTGATTCGCTTCGTCCCTGACGATAATGCATTGTCAGGTGAATTCTTAAAAAACATTACAAAAACTGATAGGTACCACCAATGGGTTAAAACTACGCTTCATGCCGGTGCCCAACCAAATATAAACGCAGAAGAATACGGTTGCCTACTCATACCTGTCCCCCCGCTCCCCGAACAGAAAAAGATCGCCAAGATTCTTTCCACCTGGGATGACGCTATAGAACAGACACGAAATCTCATTGATGAGAAAAAACGCCGCAAGAAAATCCTCATGCGGCGATTATTAAGCGTAAAGACTCGACATAGGCATTGGCATGCAGATGCATGGCGGGTTAAGCAGCTTGGAGAAGTAGTTGAGCCTATATCACGCCCAGTCCCCAAGCCCCAAAAACCTTATTTATCCATTGGCATTCGTAGTCATGGGAGAGGAACCTTTCAAAGGATTACAGAACAACCAGAGAAAGTAATGATGGACACTCTTTATCGCGTTGAAGCTGATGACCTTATAGTGAATATCACCTTTGCGTGGGAGGGGGCTATTGCCATAGCTTCATACCGAGACTCTGGAGGATTGGTATCTCATAGATTCCCCACATATCGTATTAAAGAAACAGAGGCGGATATCGACTTTATCCGCAACCTAATTCTGACAAAACGCTTTGTCTGGGATCTTGGCTTAATCTCACCAGGTGGGGCAGGAAGAAACCGCGTCTTGAACCAAAGAGATTTTTTAAAATTGAAAGTCCTTGTTCCTTCAGTAGAAATACAAGAGATGATAGGCAAGATACTTACGGCAGCGGAAAACGAAATACGGCTCAGTGAAGAGTATTTAAATGCTCTAGAGAAACAAAAGCGCGGGCTCATGCAGAAATTACTGACCGGTGAGGTGCGGGTGAAATTATGAAACTTCCTATTAATATCAACGACTTATTGACTGCCCGTACTGTCGAATGGGAGCGGCTGGAGTTTAAGGCCGGTTGGAACCCGAAAGCCGTGCTGCATACCATGTGCGCATTTGCAAATGATTTTCATAATCTGGGAGGCGGCTACATCATCATAGGCGTAGATGAGGACAACGGCCGGCCGATTCTTCCTCCTGCCGGCTTATCGGTTAGGAAGATTGATCCTATTCAAAAAGAAATCGTAAAGCTTGATTACCGGATGGTCCCCTACTATCATCCCCTCATCGCTCCTTATGAAGTTGATGGAAAACACATCCTTGTGCTCTGGGCTGCGGGCGGGCAGACCAGGCCCTACAAGGCCCCTGTGTCTCTGGCAAAAGGTGAACGGGAATTTGCCTATTATATCCGGAAAGGTTCTGTCACGGTTAGGGCCGGGCACGGGGATGAAATTGAGCTGATGTCTTTGGCGGCCAGTGTTCCATTTGACGACCGCATGAATCAGAGGGCCTCTCTGGAAGAACTTGATCTGGGTCTGATACGTGCTTACCTGAAGCAGATCAAAAGCGATCTTTTCCGTGAATCCGCTGAAATGGATTTCAGACAGCTTTGCAGGCAAATGAATATTATAGATGGCCCGGATGAATTATTGCAGCCCAAAAATGTCGGCTTGATGTTCTTTAACGAAAAGCCATCACATTTCTTTCCACAGACACAGATCGATATTGTTCATTTTCCCGAGGGGCCCGATGCAGATGCATTTACCGAAAAGACTTTCAAGGGTCCGCTTCATATCATTCTGCAGGATGCACTCTCCCATCTCCAATCCATGGTGATCGAGGAGAAGGTTATAAAATACCCTGACAGGCCCGAAGCGGATCGGTTTTTCAACTATCCTTTTCCAGCCATCGAAGAAGCTCTATGCAATGCAGTGTATCACCGGTCCTATGAAATACGAGAGCCGATTGAGGTGCGGGTTCTTCCAGATTCCATTACGATCGGCAGTTTTCCCGGGCCGGATCGTTCCATTAGGGATCAAGACATGCGCGAATTCCGCCTTCTCTCGCGCCGTTACCGGAACCGTCGGGTTGGTGAGTTTTTGAAAGAACTCGAAATGACCGAGGGGCGTGGAACCGGCATCCCGAAAATGTTGCATGAAATCAAGAAAAACGGATCTCCTGCACCGATATTTCACACAGATGTCGATCGGACTTTTTTCCTGGTCGAATTTCCTGTTCATCCGGTTTTTGCCGAGGCTTTGAAAAAGAAGGGGGTCGCGGAAGTCACCACGGAAGTCAAGCGCCTTATGAATGTTATAACCGGCGATCACTCCCGCAAGGAACTTCAGGAAATGCTTAGATTAAAAAATGCTGAGCACTTTCGTAAAGCGTACCTCTTGCCTGCAATAGACGCCAGGCTCGTGGAAATGACCCTGCCGGACAAGCCGAAAAGCAGGCTTCAGAGATACCGGCTTACGGAAAATGGCCTGGCCGTACAGAAGTTGCTAATGGGAGAAATTCGGGCGAAAACATAGGAGACACATATGGAAGAACAGGCACCGTATGGCATGCCGGAATACGAGCTGCCGAGCTATCTGGAAAAGGTCCAGTCGCAGCTGCCGGCGCTTCAATTATTAATGCAGCTCGGCTGGCAGTACCTGACACCTGAGGAAACCGTCCGACTCCGGGGCGGCCGTTTGGGGTCTACCATCCTTGAGCCCATCCTTGTTGACCATATTCGCAGCCACTGCCACTATGAATTCAAAGGGGATACCCATTCGTTCACTGAAAACGCCATCCAGAACGCAATCCAGGCGCTCAAGGGCTTTCGAGCCACGGGGGCGATACACCAGAACGAACAGGCTTACGATCTCTTGTGTCTCGGAACCAGCGTACCCCAGACAGTGGAAGGGGACACAAAGAGTTTCACCATCGACTATATAGACTGGAAGAACCCGCAGAATAATTCATACCACTGCACCGCGGAGTATAAGGTTGAACGGATCGGGTATCAGAAACATCATGTGCCCGACATTGTGCTGTTCGTCAACGGAATCCCGCTGGTTGTAATAGAGTGCAAGCGGTCTGCATACCCACAGACCAAAAAGCAACCCATTGATCTCGCAATTGACCAGCTTGCCGATTATCAGGCAAAGGATGGTATTCCCCAGCTTTTTCTCTATAGCCAGATGCTCCTGGCCCTTGCCAGAGATAAGGCCCAATACGGCACAACAGGCACACCGCGACAGTTCTGGACGGTCTGGAGAGAGGAGAATCTCAACAAAGATATCAAGCAGTTGCTTGACAAGAAACTCGATCAAAGCGAGGTCGATGTTCTGTTGTCCGGCCCGTTTAAGGACGTTCGAAACAAGTACATATCCATCCTTGAG
>CAYMFC010000011.1:0-28105 GCA_964389665.1 uncultured Desulfobacteraceae bacterium
TTCTTCGAGATATTGGTCACCTTGAGCCTTGCCAGGTGGCTTACCCCCTCGGAAGATTCCCACTCTACCTCTATCAGGCGGTCTGGGTCCACATCGCTCAGGTAGTGACAATTTTTCGCATGAACGGTGACCCCCCTTCCCCGGGTGATAAAGCCGATAACCGGTTCCCCTGGAAGCGGATGACAGCACTTTCCGAAGCGAATAAGAATGCCGCTCATCCCTTTCACCCGGATGCCAGCATCCTCCTTTTTCCCCTTGATCCTGTAAACGGACTTCTGGACGATGCCCTGAGAGGCATCCTCCTGTACGGGTGGTTGGGGGAGGAGTTGGTTTAACGCCTGTTTCGCCGAGATCTTCCCGTAGCCGATGCTGGCAAGAAGATCATCCATGCTATTGAGCGAGAATCTGCGGGCGACCTCCTGGAGCTGCTCGTCCCTGAAGTGCTTTGATATGCTGACGTTGGCCTTCTTGAACTCTTTTTCCAGCAAATCCCTGCCTATGGAAATGCTGTCTTGTTGCTCTTGCTTCTTGATCCATTGTTTGATCCTGGTCCTGGCCGTGGATGTCTTCACGAACTTCAGCCAGTCCTTGCTGGGTTTGTTGTTTTTCGAGGTAAGTATCTGGACGATGTCCCCATTTTTGAGCCTGTAGTCCAGGCGGACTATCCTCTCATTGGCCTTGGCGCCGATGCATGTATTTCCGATCTCCGAATGGATGCTGTAAGCGAAATCAACAGGTGTGGCATCCTTAGGAAGCGCCTTTACCTCGCCCTTGGGGGTAAACACGTAAACCTCGTTGCTCAGCAGATCCGTTCGAACGGTGTCCAGGAATTCCTTTGGGTTGGTCAGGCTCTTCTGCCATTCGAGCAGTTGACCCATCCATGGGAGTTGATCCTGTATCCCCTTTCTAGCCCCTTGTCCTTCCTTATACTTCCAGTGGGCAGCGATCCCCTCCTCGGCGATCTTGTCCATATCCCAGGTCCGTATCTGGATCTCCATCCTCTCGCCCAGCGGGCTGATCACGGTGGTGTGGAGGGACTGGTACATGTTGTCCTTGGGAAGGGAAATGTAGTCCTTGAAACGGCCGCTCACCGGCTTCCACATGGAGTGGATGAGGCCTAACACCTCGTAGCAATCCTTCACGGAGTTCACGATGATCCTGAACCCTATGATATCGTACACCTGATCAATGGCCAGGTCCTGCTCCATCATCTTCTGGTACACACTGTAGAAATGCTTGTGTCTCCCCTTTATAGCGGCCTTTATATTGGCCTCTTTTAGCTTCTGGTCGAAGGCCTCCGTTATTTCCCTTATGAATTTCTCCTGTTTCTCGTGTCTCTCGGCAATGCCGAGCCGAATGGAATCGTAGATCTTGGGATCCAGGTAGAAGAGCGACAGATCCTCCAGCGTTGCCTTCAACCAGTAGATACCCAGCCTTCCTGCGAGAGGCGCGTAGATATCAAGGGTTTCTTTGGCTATTATCTCTTGTTTCTCGGGGGGATGAAAACCAAGGGTTTGCATGTTGTGCAGTCGATCCGCAAGCTTCACGAAGAGCACCCTGATATCCGTGGCCATGGCGATGATCATCTTCCGTATATTCTCCGCCTGCTGCATCTCTTTGCTGACGAAATGGATCTTGCTGATCTTGGTGAGCCCGTCAACGATGGTTGCTACCTCTTCTCCGAAGAGGCGCAGGATATCAGAGAGTTCGGCGAGCGTGTCTTCAACGGTATCGTGGAGCAGGCCAGCGGCAACGGTCACCTCGTCCATCTTCATCTTGGTGAGAATCCCGGCAACCTCCAGGGGATGGGAGAGGTAGGGCTCGCCGGACAGGCGAACCTGTCCTTTGTGTACCTTAGCGGAGTAGACATAGGCCTTCTCTATCAGGCCTATTGCCGCAGCAGGATAATAGGTGATGATCTCAGAGGTTATGTCATTTAAGCGAATCATAGAGGCTCTGTACCGTTTCGCTTATTGCCTTGGGGGCCTCTTGTACGGGAATGAGATCGAGTTTCGGGCCGGATCGCAGTTTGATCTCTACAGAATCCTTGTGGAGGGTCCTCGTACTGACGGTGACCCTCACGGGCGTGCCAAGGAGGTCGGCGTCCTTGAATTTCAAGCCCGGCCTTTCATCCCTGTCGTCGAGAAAGGCCGAAAGGCCCTCCTCGTTCAGTTTCCTGTACAGTTGTTCGGCCACCTCTTTCACCCGGGACTCATGGAGCTCGAGGGGCAGTATGGTAACCTCGAAGGGGGATATGGATACCGGGAAGATGATGCCATTGTCGTCGTGACACTGTTCTATGGCGGCAGCCACGGTCCTGCCGATCCCTATGCCGTAACATCCCATGATTATGGGATTTTCATGGCCGTTCTTATCTAAGATGGTGGCCTTGAGGGCATTGCTGTACTTGACCCCGAGCTTAAAGACATGGCCGACCTCTATGCCCTTGCCAAAGCGCAGCTTCCTTCCACACCGTGGGCATGGGTCTGAAGGGGTGATCATCCGTAAATCCGCGTAGTGATCCACACGGAAATCCCTTCCCTCGTTCACGTTGCGCACGTGCCTATCTTTTTGATTCGCCCCCATCACCATGTTCTTCATGCCTTTTAAGGAAAGGTCGGCCAGTATCTTTACCTTGAGCCCCATGGCGCCCGCAAAGCCCATTGGTGCACCGGTGACTTCCAGGACCGTGTCGGGGTCCGCCATAACAAGCTCTTCTGCATTCAGGGCATTTTTTGCCTTGGTCACATTCACCTCATGGTCGCCCCGCACCAGGAGCGCCACTGGTTCACTCTCTGTTTGATAGATGAGGGTCTTGACCACATGTTGGGGGCCAATAGAGAGAAAGTTCGTGATCTCCTCGATGGTTCTCATGCCGGGCGTATCAACGATCTCAATTTCCTTTTCCTCATCAGATCCTGATGGGATTTCCCCTTGTTCTCCCACCTCGGCCTTTTCCAGGTTCGAGGCGTAGGTGCAGTTCTGGCAGCTCACGATATCATCCTCGCCGGTATCCGACAGCACCATGAACTCATGGGAGTAGCTGCCGCCGATAGGGCCTGAATCAGCCTCTACTGCCCGAAATTTCAGGCCGCACCGCCTGAAGATCGCCTCGTAGGCCCTATACATCTTTTCATAGCTTCGATTGCACCCTTGTTCATCAACATCGAAGCTGTATGCGTCCTTCATGATGAATTCCCGGGCCCTCATAATTCCGAATCTCGGCCTAATCTCATCCCTGAACTTGGTCTGGATCTGGTAGAGGGCAAGGGGAAGCTGTTTGTATGAATGGATCTCCCTTCGCACGAGGTCGGTGATGACCTCCTCATGGGTGGGACCCAAGCACGATTCCCTGTTGTGCCGATCTCTGAACCTCAAAAGTTCCGGCCCGTAGTAGTTCCATCGGCCGCTCTCCATCCATAGCTCACCAGGCTGGACGCCGGGGAGCAGGAGTTCGATTGCCCCGGCCCTGTTCATCTCCTCCCTGACAATGTTTTCAACCTTCTTGAGGGCCATCAGCCCATAGGGGAGGTATGAATAGATGCCTGCAGCGAGCTTTCTGATCATGCCTGCCCTGAGCATCATTTGGTGACTTATAATCTCGGCCTCGGCAGGCACCTCTTTCAATGTGGGAATAAAGAATTCGGAGAATCGTCTTGAGTTGCCTTCCATATCATTTCACCATCTTTCTGACTTCATCAATGAGCGCCCTGGCCAGGTCGTGTTCCGCTACTTTTCTCACTATTTTCCCCTTCTTGAACAAGGTACCGTAACCCTGTCCGCCGGCAATGCCGACATCGGCCTCACGTGCCTCCCCGGGCCCATTCACGGCGCATCCCATGAGAGCTACCTTGACAGGGGTAGTGATCGAGGAGAGGGCATGTTGGACTTCCTCCGCCAATGAGAAAAGATCTATTTGGCATCTCCCGCAGGTAGGGCAGGATATGATTTCCACCCCCCTTTGCCTCAAGCCCAATGCCCTCAAGATCTCATATGCCACCCTCACCTCTTCAACGGGATCACAGGTGAGCGACACCCTCACCGTATCTCCTATGCCTTCCGAGAGCAGCATCCCTATCCCTAAGGTGTTTTTTACCGTCCCTGAGATGAGGCTGCCGGCCTCGGTAACGCCCAGATGGAAGGGGTAATCCAGCTTTTCCCCGAGAAGCCGGTAGGCCTCTACCGTGTGAGAGACGTTGGATGATTTCAGGGAAACCTTAAGGAGCCGGAAATCCAGATCCTCCAGCATCCCTATAAGTCCTATAGCGCTCTCAACCATAGCCTCGGGCGTTGGATGGCCGTAAGTCTTCAGGATAGATCTGCTCAAGGAACCGGCATTCACTCCTATCCTTATGGGAACAGCACGATCTCGCGCTGCGCTGACAACCTCCTTTACCTTTCTCCTTCCTCCAATATTGCCCGGATTCAGCCGGAGCCCTTCGGCGCCGTTCTCGATGGCAGCAAGGGCCAGCCTGTAGTCGAAATGGATGTCCGCAATAATGGGCAGGGAGATCTGGGCCTTGATTTCCTTTAACGCTGCGGCTGATTCCATATCCGGAACCGCCACTCGAACGATCTCGCATCCGGCATAGGTCAACCGCTTTATTTGATGCACCGTGGCAACAACATCCTTGGTCGGGGTGTTGGTCATGGATTGAACTACCACAGGGGCCTCGCCGCCTATGGGAATCCCACCTAAGGTTATCTGCCTGCTAGCGCGTCTCTTCATAGAAGATAAGGGCAATGGGGATACTCCATGTTTCGATCAATGTTGTTCTACCAGAGGGCAAAGGCTTCATGCGCTTGGCACCGCACATTCGTATTCTTTCGTAGATACCATGCTATCCAGGAAGATATTAGTGAGCGGGGTGAGGGCTGACTGGCAAATTATAGACGGATGCGGGATTCAAAGGGGTTATCCCTGTCTGTTGCATAACGACGTACCAGAATTTTATATAACGGTAACCGCATCCTTTCCTCGTTGCCGGCCCTCTGTAAGGCGAGTCATGCTCCAGGCCCGAGCGAAAAGTTCCAAAAAGATCCCGAACCCTGCTTCCCTATCCCTCAATCCATGCGTTCGAGCGCAATGCCTGCAAGGACACCCTAAATATCAATACATTATATCTGAAGTTACCCAAAAAGATGAACCATGTCAAGACGATTTTCACGAGAACATGGCCTTTCGCCTGCTCTTGCTCGGTGCATTCACTTCCCGGGTTAAAGGCGGTCATCCTTTCTTCCCTCCAAGCGAAACCCTACCCAGGCAGAAGATGATCTACCGAGGGGACCCAACTATGAAGAAAGCTGCTGAGAGAACAGCAGTGATCATAGCTCTGCCACATGAGGCAGGGAGATCATGTGCCTGGATCAGGGAAGGGACTCTTAGGCCAGAGGGGATTCCGAGATGAAACGGGCAATGACCGACGATTTAGGCTTGCACAGGGGAGGCGAACTTTGCTACAATATCAACAAGTTCTTAGAATCAGTATAAGATGTAGGTAGCCCCTGTTGGTCTGCCTTGATCATGGAGAGGCTACTGGTTTAAATAATCGAGTTGACGAACGATCTTTGAGAGAGGGAGGAGCATATGCCCGAGGATGAAATTCAGGGTGCGGGATTTACGATTAAGGATAGGAGAACCTTTGACACCGAAGGTAAGGTAAAGGAGGAGGCGAAGGAACAAGGAAAGAAGGAGGAGAAGGCGGGGGAGAGGAAGGAGAGGGAATCTACTCCTTTGCCGGAGGTCAATTTCTCTTCCTTTGTTCTCTCTCTCAGTTCATCCATCCTCCTTCACCTTGGGGAGATTGCGGACCCGCAGTCAGGGGAAAAAAAGAAGGACTTGGCGCTGGCGAAACAGACGATCGATATTATCACGATACTCAAGGACAAAACCAAGGGAAACCTCACGGATGATGAGCAGAAACTCCTGGAATACCTTCTCTACGACCTGCGCATGCGATTTGTAAAGGCAAGCCAAGAGTGATGGCCCCCACGAGATCGAATGAAGGATCGAACTCCCCGCTCTTTACCCAATCATGCTGTCATCGAGAAGTTCGCCCCGGCAAAGCTCAATCTTTTTTTAAGGATTACAGGGCTGAGGGACAACGGGTATCATGAGATAACGTCGTTGTTTGTACCCGTGGCCCTCTATGATACCCTGAGGATCAGTAAACGAGAGCGGGGCCTTGAGATTCATTGTAGCGGAAGAAAGGTGCCAAGGGGGAGTGCGAACCTGGTCCATCGTGCGGCAACCTATTTTTTTGAGACGACAGGAATCGATGAAGGCGCAGAGGTCAGGCTCACAAAGAATATACCCGTTGCCTCCGGTCTGGGAGGAGGCAGCAGCGATGCAGCGGCGACACTGCTTGGGCTCAATCAATTGTGGGGCAAGCCCCTGAAAAAGGGAGGACTCGAGGAAATAGCCCTCTGCCTTGGGGCCGATGTTCCGTTTTTTCTCCTGGAGAGGCCGGCAGTAGCGCGCGGTATCGGCGAGATCCTCCGACCCATCGAAGGGCTTCCCTCTTTTTGGTACGTGATCGTGAGTCCCCCCATCATGGTCTCAACGGCATGGGCCTATAGCAAGGTCAAATTAGAGTTGACAAACAAAGAGGATTTGAATAAAATAAATTCTTTTGAAAAAGCAGACACCAATATCCCAGATATGCTTTCCAATGATCTCGAGAGCGTGACCTTTGGAAAGCACCCATTTCTTCGTTCAATTAAGACTTCCTTAATTGAGTTAGGTGCTCTTGGGTCCTTGATGAGCGGCAGCGGCCCGAGCATCTTCGGTCTTTTTAACTCTGAAAAAAAGGCCCAAGAAGCTGGGAAGATACTCGCAGCGGATACGAGAGGAGACGTGTTTGTCGTCAAGGGGCTGAGTTAGATATCCGCGCTGGGCGGGCTCATTGCAGATTGAAAAACCGAAATGAAGGTGCATTCTTCATTTTTTTTGGGGTGTCGTCAAGCGGTAAGACACGGGCCTTTGGAGCCCGCATTCGGAGGTTCGAATCCTCCCACCCCAGCCAAAGAAATGAATATCGGCAAGGCAGAGAAGAAAGCGGGATAACAGATGAACGAGCCTTACGAGGATCTGAAGCTATTCGGGGGCACTTCCAATATAAAACTCAACAAAGAGGTGTGTGATTACCTCAGCATCCTTCCCGGAGCACTGGTGAACAAGACCTTCAGCGATGGAGAGATTAGGGTTGAGATCGATGAAAACGTAAGGGGAACAGATGCCTTTATCCTTCAGTCTACCTGTAGCCCCGTGAATGATAATTTGATGCAGCTTTTGATAATCACCGATGCGCTCAAGAGGGCATCTGCCAGAAGTATAACCGCGGTAATCCCTTACTATGGTTATGCGAGGCAGGATCGGAAGGTGAAACCGAGGGTGCCCATAAGCGCGAAGCTCGTCGCGGACCTGATTACGGTGGCAGGAGTGAATCGCATGATCTCGATCGATCTTCATGCGGGACAGATTCAGGGCTACTTTAACATCCCGGTGGATAACCTCTTTGCAGCTCCAGTGCTTTTGAACTACATCCGGAAGCATTTCGAAGACAATCTCGCGATCATATCGCCCGATGCAGGGGGTGTGGAAAGGGCGCGAGCCTTCGCAAAGAGGCTTAATGCCTCATTGGCTATTATAGATAAGAGAAGGGAAGAGCCCAATGTCGCCGCAGCCATGAATATCATTGGGGAGGTAAAAGGCAAGACAGCCGTTATCCTGGATGATATGATCGACACGGGGGGAACGCTTGTTGAAGCTGCGAATGCATTGTTTCATAAGCAAGTAAAACACGTATATGCCTGCTGCGTTCATCCAGTTCTATCAGGCAATGCAGTTCAGAGGATAGAGGAATCCATGATCGAATCGCTCGTGGTAACCAACACGATTCCACTCGCCAAGAAGGCCGCACGGTGTCCCAAAATTACGGTAGTGTCCGTAGCTGAGATCTTGGGAGAGGCAATAAAACGGGTGTACTTCTCGAAATCCGTTAGTTCCCTGTTTGTGTAGGCATGTAAAAGGCGCATGGTGTTCTGGGATTTTAATGACCGGAGTATATAGATGGATATTATACAGATAGATGCTAAAGAAAGAAACAGGAAAGGCAAAGGAGCCTCACGGAGGATTAGGAGCAGTGGAGGTCTTCCCGCCGTATTCTATGGGCCAGGAGCAGAACATAGTATTATGCTCTCCATAGATTACAAAGGGTTCGTACTGTCGCTCAAGGGAAGACCTGCAGAAAACATTATCTTTGATCTCAGGATAGAGTCCAATGGGAGAAGTCAATCCAAACAGGTCATGATCAAGGAGTTGCAGAGGGATCCAGTAACCAGGGATTACCTTCATGTTGATTTCTGTGAGATATCCATGGGAAAGGAGATCGAGGCAAGCATCCTTCTCCAATTGGTCAATACTCCTATCGGAGTCACCAAGGGAGGGCTGCTCGAACATACTCGGAGGGAGTTGAGCGTATGGTGTTTACCAAGGGATCTTGTGGATGGGATAGAGATCGATGTCTCGGGTCTCGATATTGGGGATTCACTCCACGTAAGTGATATTGCGCTTCCTCCTGGCTTGAGATCAACAGAGAATGAGGATCTTGCCGTTGCTACTGTGGTTGCCCCAACAATAAGCGCCGAGGCAGAAGGACCAGAAGCAGAAGAAGGTGTTGAGGGACCCGAAAGCGAGGAAACAGGAGGAGACGGGAAATCACCATAATATATACCTGATCGTAGGGCTCGGCAATCCAGGCATTGAGTACACCGATACGAGGCATAACCTTGGATTCAAGGCGGTTGATCTTTTCTGTCACAAATTAGACCTCCATTTATCCGATCATCGCTTCCAAGCCTTAAGCACAACCACGATGTATCACGGGAAAAAGGTTGTAGTGGCCTGCCCTCAGACCTTCATGAATAGATCGGGGTTTGCAGTTCGATATCTGGTGGAGCATTACGGGCCCGAACTCAGCAACGTGCTCGTTGTCCATGACGATATCGATATAGAGGCTGGCAGGATAAAGATCGTGCGTGCGGGAGGAGCCGGTGGTCATCGTGGTGTCGAGTCGATCATCTCTGATCTTGGAGAGGATCGATTTAACAGGGTTAAGGTTGGAATAGGGCGGCCTCTTGCCGGTGAATCAATTGAAGAGTTTGTCTTGAGCCCTCTGGATGGCGAGCAACGAAAGACCATAGAGGAGGTGTTAGGTATTGTGGTAAAGGCCATTGAGACGTTCATCTTGGATGGGGTGGAGATGGCGATGAGCAGGTACCACTCTGTAGTTATTACTGAAAAGGAGGTTGAAAACTCATGCAAGGGTTAACTGTGTATGCGCCCTATATAGGGCTCTTAGGCTTGATAATCGCGTATCTGATCTATCGATATGTAAAGGGTCATCCCAATGGGACCCAACTAATGAGGGATCTGGAAGGAATGATCCATGCCGGCGCCATGGCCTTTTTGAGAAAGGAGTATTTCGCCCTTACGTTCTTTATCGCCATCGTTTTTCTCCTGCTCGGATTTGGTATTTCCTGGAGAACGGCCATTGCCTTTGTCACCGGAGCGCTCTTGTCTATGTTGGCCGGATTCTCAGGTATGAGTGCTGCAACCATCGGAAATTCCCGGACAGCGGAGGCGGCTAACAAGGAGGGACAGGCAAAGGCCCTCAGTGTGTCTTATTTTTCCGGCTCCGTGATGGGACTCGCAGTGGCAAGCTTGGGCCTTGCGGGCCTTGGATTTTGGTTCTGGTACTATGGCGGTGATCCTGAAACTGCGCAGTATATCAACGGGTTCGCAATGGGTGCAAGCTCCATAGCCTTGTTCGCCAGGGTGGGAGGAGGCATATACACAAAGGCCGCGGATGTGGGTGCAGACCTCGTCGGCAAGGTCGAGGCGGGTATTCCCGAGGATGACCCTCGAAACCCGGGTGTCATTGCCGACAATGTGGGGGACAATGTGGGGGATATCGCGGGAATGGGAGCGGATATATTTGAATCCTATGTTGGATCGGTGATTGCCACCATTGCTATTGGGGCCACGCTCTCCGTTACTCCCGAATTTTTTGAGCAGTTCCCCGTACTCAAAGGCCTATCCACGCTCGCCATAAAGCTCAAGTACATGGCCATGCCAATCCTGGTGGTGATGGCAGGATTGTTGAGCTCTTTTGTCGGCGTATTGTCTATGAAGATATTTCAGAAAGGAAATCCAGCCGGCGCCCTCAGGTATACTACCTTTGTGGCGGCCGGGATCTTGGTCATCTTGACCGCGATTATCACCAAATCCATAGGCATGCCGTGGGGCGCATTTTGGGCCATATTTTCCGGCCTTCTGTGCGGCATTGCGATTGGCCTCCTGGCGGAATACTATACCTCTGGACCGCCGGTAAGGGCTATTGCGAGACAATCTGCAACCGGCCCTGCCACGGTCATCATTGCAGGACTTGCGGTTGGCATGCAGTCCACCTATCTGCCCATACTCGGTATCTGCGCCGCCACCTTTATCGGGTTTAAGGCTGCGGGCATCTATGGCATCGGCCTCTCGGCAGTGGGAATGCTGGCAACGGTTGGCGCCACCATGACCGTAGATGCGTACGGGCCGATTGCCGACAATGCGGGGGGTATATCTGAGATGTCGGGCCTCGGCCCTGAAACCAGAAAGATCACCGATAGCCTGGATGCCCTCGGAAACACCACTGCTGCCATAGGTAAGGGTTTTGCGATAGGTTCCGCTGCGTTGACGGCACTGGCCCTGTTCGTAGCGTACACACAGGCAGCGGGCTTAGGGATAATAGACATAAAAAATCCCTTGGTGGTCATAGGGGTATTTATAGGCGGTATCGTGCCTATGCTCTGTGCGGCATTGACGATGACCTCGGTGGGAAAGGCCGCCTTTAGCATAGTGGAGGAGATTCGGCGTCAGTTCAGGGAGATCCCCGGGCTTCTCGAGGGGAAGGAAGGCGTGAAACCGGATCCGGCAACCTGCGTATCGATTGCAACGAGTTCAGCCCTCAGGAAGATGGTTGCTCCAGGCCTGATCGCCGTGCTCACTCCGGTGGCGGTTGGCTTCCTCTTGGGAAAGGAGACCCTGGGGGGTATGCTCCTCGGCGCCACCGTGATGGGGGCATTTCTTGCGTTATTTATGGCAAACAGTGGCGGCGCCTGGGATAATGCAAAGAAATATATAGAGTCAGGCAACTTAGGAGGAAAGGGCAGCGATAACCATAAGGCTGCTGTTGTCGGCGACACCGTTGGCGATCCCTTCAAGGATACCTCGGGACCGGCTATGAATATCTTGATTAAATTGATGTCCGTGGTTTCTCTCGTGATTGCGCCGGTGTTGCCCATGATTGGTTTGTTCTTACGGTACTAGCCTTAGGGCCTGCGGCCCGTGGATGCGAGGCAGGTAAAAGGACACGAATCAGATTAGAACAAGAAGACGATATCGAAGGGATGCGCGTTTTATAGCGGTGATGGACAGATGATACGTATCTACGGAGGGAAGTGATCGCGTTCCTAGTTGGGTGTATAATCTAACCATAGGAGGCAATGATGTTTAAGGTAGGGGATTTAGCTGTGTATCCGGCACATGGTGTTGGGATTATAGAAAGAATCGAGGATAGAACTATATCCGGTTATGAGGAAAGTTTTTTTGTGATGAGGATACTCGACACCAATATGATAATCATGATCCCGTCTTCGAATGCGGAAAACGTAGGATTACGGCAGATAATAAATCAGAAAGAGGTGACAAAGGTCTTATCCATCCTCCACAAGAGGGATATTTCCGTGGATGATAATCAGACATGGAATAGGCGGTATAGGGACTATATGGATAAGATTAAAAGCGGTTCCGTGTATGAGGTTGCAGAGGTCTATCGGGATTTATGCAATATACAGCAGGATAAGGAGTTATCGTTTGGAGAGAGAAAGATGCTGGATACGGCGAGAAGTCTTCTGGTAAAGGAGATTTCCCTAGCCAAGAACATGAGGGAAGAAGATGTGGAAAAAGACATCCAATTGAATCTCTCCGTGCAGATACAGGATGAAGGGTAAACTACCTTAGCGGATGATTGTGGTAGATCACAGAGAGAAGATCATTATCGTCAAGCAATCATCCGGAGGTACCGATGTTAGGCTCGATAAATACCTCGCCGAGCATAGCGAGGCGGTTTTATCGAGGGCCAGGATTCAGGATCTCATACGAGTTGGTGCGGTAAAGGTCAACGGTGAGAAAAGGAAGCCGAGTTACCAGCTGAGGCCTGGCGATAGGATCACAATCCTTTTTTTACCTCTCTCACCTCCATTGCTGGAATCTGAAGACGTGGAGTTCGATCTCCTTCACGAAGATGATTCCATTGTGGTTGTCAACAAGCCGCCAGGCTTGGTTGTTCATCCATGTGCCGGCCACCGAGGAGCAACATTAGTGCATGGCCTCCTAAAGAGATTTGCTCATCTGCCTTCCCCTGGCATGGGTCTGCGGCCGGGTATCGTTCACAGGCTCGATAAGGATACTTCAGGAGTTATGGTGATAGCCAAGGATGATTGGGCCCATCATTTTTTGACCGATCAATTCAAGAAAAGGGAGGTTAGGAAAAGATACCTGGCCCTGGTTCATGGAAGGCCGGAAGGAGACCGTGGCTCCCTGGATCTGCCAATCGGCAGGCATCCGGTAAAGAGGGAGGAGATGAGCGTCTCCCTGGTCAACGGCAGAAGGGCGATAACAGAATGGGAGGTTATATCTGCCTTTCCGCTGGATGTATCGCTCCTCAGGGTGGTGATCCATACAGGGAGAACTCATCAAATACGAGTTCACCTTGCGTACATGGGCTACCCGGTGCTCGGTGATAGGACCTATGGATATGGTAGGAGGTGGTGGAGGCAGCAAGATGCGACGATGCGAAAGGCGCTGACCTTGGCCGGAAGGCAGATGCTCCACGCTGAGATGCTGGGATTTATTCATCCCGAGTCAAAGCGGTATGTGGAGTTCAAGGCTCCCCTTTACCCGGATATGGAGAATCTTCTTGAATGGCTTCGCACGGTAAAGCCCGGCAGAGGATAAAAATGTGGTAAAATCCCTTGACATAGGCATAGTTGGGCTTATAGTATTAATTTAGTAGTGATGAATCCGCAAAACGCATTCCTCGTTCTATTATGTTTTAAATTCATAAAGGTCTACGAAACAATCAGCGACTGCCATACATTTCAAGAAATAATTGAGGTGTCGTGGAGGGCTCCGATAAGGGGCGTATGGTGCTACCTGTAGCAGATTGAAAACGGCAAGAGGATACTATAGCATTTGGTGATTATTAGAGGTAGGAAAAGCGATGAACTTAGTTGAACTTAAGAAGAAGAATATCAGCGAGTTGGTACAAGTGGCGAGATCCTTCAGTATAGGCGGAGCCACTGACATGCGAAGGCAGGATCTCATTTTCTCCATCTTGCAGGCCCAGACTGAGCAGAATGGTGTCATAAACGGAGAAGGCGTGCTGGAGATCCTCCCTGATGGTTTCGGGTTTCTTCGCTCACCCGACTCCAATTATCTCCCTGGTCCTGACGATATGTACGTGTCACCCTCTCAGATAAGACGGTTCATGCTGAAAACAGGGGATACGGTTTCAGGGCAGATTAGACCACCAAAGGACGGGGAACGGTACTTTGCGCTGCTCAAGGTTGAGAATATCAACTTTGAAGAGCCGGAAGTAGCGGCGGATAAGATACTCTTCGATAATTTGACCCCGCTCTATCCTACGGAGCGAATCAAGCTGGAAACAGATCCCGATAATCTCTGCACGAGGATTTTGGATCTCTTGACTCCTCTTGGCAAAGGGCAGAGGGGATTGATTGTGTCTCCACCGAGGGCGGGGAAGACCTTGCTCCTCAAGGACATTGCAAATGCGGTGACTGTCAATCACCCCGATATATACAAGATCGTCCTTCTGATCGATGAGCGTCCAGAGGAGGTTACCGATATGGCCAGATCGGTGAAGGCAGAGGTGATCAGCTCGACCTTTGATGAGCCGCCCCAGCGCCACGTGCAGGTTGCTGAGATGGTTTTGGAGAAAGCCAAGAGATTGACCGAGCACAAAAAGGATGTGCTGATTCTCCTGGACAGCATCACGCGTCTTGCAAGGGCATACAACACGGTGGTTCCGCCGAGCGGTAAGATCCTCTCCGGAGGGGTTGATTCAAATGCCCTCCATCGGCCGAAGAGGTTTTTCGGCGCTGCCAGAAACATCGAGGAAGGGGGTAGCCTCACGATCATCGCAACTGCCCTCATTGATACGGGGAGCAGGATGGACGAGGTGATCTTTGAGGAGTTCAAGGGCACCGGGAACATGGAAATCAACCTTGACAGGAAGCTGAGCGATAGGAGAATATTTCCTGCCCTTGATATCAATCGTTCCGGGACAAGGAAGGAGGAGCTTTTGATTTCGAAGGATGACCTCAATCGTATCTGGATTCTCCGTAAGCTCTTAGCACCCCTCACGCCGGTTGATAGTATGGAATTCCTGCTGGATAAGATATCGGGAACAGCTACCAATAAGGATTTCTTGGACTCAATGAATCAATGAGGCGGGAGCCTGACGAATAGCTCACGCGATCGAACGGTTACTCGTTAGAGAAAGGAGACAAGCACTATGAAAAAGGATATCCATCCACCCTTTCAGAAGGCTATCGTACACTGCGCCTGCGGGAACGAATTCGAGACCTTTTCCACGGTAAAGGAGATCAATGTCGAGATATGCTCCCAATGTCATCCCCTGTTTACCGGCCAACAAAAGATCGTCGATTCCGCAGGACGTGTGGAACGGTTCAGACGTAAGTATCAGAACTCTATGAAACAAGGAAGCAGCACGAAAACCAGGAAGGAAAAGAATGAATAAAGATGTTCTCTCCAATTCAAGAGGCAGAGAGACGCTTTGACACACTGGAGAGAGCTCGTTAGACAGGAGATTATCACCTCGGTAGAGGGGAAGAGGGTATACGGTCGCCTTACATATAAGAGCGGGATTGATCCCGCAGATCTGAGGATAGATGTCTTCCAATCATCAGGGGATGGAGGACAAAGCATGAAAACCACTGATTCTGCGATGAGGAGTACCCATATTTCTCTTGAACCTCATTATGGTCCATGGTAACCCTATCCCCGAAAAGCGCCGAGCATGCCAACTCTCATGACCAACAAGCGATGGACTATCAAGGAACTCTTAGATCTCACTACTAAATACCTCACGGAAAAGGCAATCGATAGCCCACGTCTCTGTGCCGAGGTTTTATTATCCCACCAGCTCAAGAAGACCAGGATTGAGCTTTACCTCGATTACGACCAGCCGTTACGCGAGGATGAAATCACGGGTTTTCGGAGGCTTGTGCGGAGACGCGTCAAAAGGGAGCCGCTTCAATATATAACAGGGCACCAGGAGTTTTGGTCCCTTGACCTTGTGGTAAATCCAGCGGTGTTGATTCCAAGGCCGGAGACTGAAATCCTTGTCGATGAGGCCCTGAGCCTCAGGAAAAGCGGGCTCCTATCAAATGATCGCACCCCCATGATTTTGGATGTGGGCACCGGATCTGGCGCCATAGCCATAGCACTGGCCAAGGAGATCGAAGGCGCGAGGATATGGGCGAGCGATATCTCGCCTGAGGCCCTTGCCTTGGCAGAAGAGAATGCGCAACGCCATCACCTGAGAGAGAGGATACAGTTCTATGAGGGGGATCTCCTTGAGCCATTCAGGGGTAGCTCATGGGCATTTGATATGATCGTTTCCAATCCGCCTTACATTGCTACCGAGGAATTTGGATCCCTGGCACCTGAGATACGGTGCTATGAGCCGAGGACTGCCCTTGATGGGAGCCAGGGAGGCATGCATCTTATTGAACGGCTGATCGGAGACAGTGGGCCATATCTGCGGGCAGGAGGCTGGCTCCTCGTAGAGATGGACCCCCATCAGACAGAACGGGCCTTAAATCTTATAGACTCGGCGCACTGCTTCGGCTATAAAGAACGGGTGGTAGATTACCGGAAGTCTTTCCGGATGGTAAAGGCCCAGAAGAAGAATGGATAAAATTGTCATCCAAGGGGGAATTCCTCTTGAGGGAGAGGTAAGGGTAAGCGGTTCAAAGAACGCCGCCTTGCCGATCATAGCGGCCTGCATACTCACGGGCGGATGGCACTACTTAGAGAACATTCCGAGGTTGCGGGACATAGAGACGATAAAGGAGATCACTTCCCATATAGGGATGGCCTTCGAGGAGGATGGTCACTGCCTAAAGGTCAACTCGGATAATATTACCAGCTACGTCGCCTCCTACCAGTTAGTCAAGACAATGCGGGCATCGGTACTGGTCCTCGGTCCGCTCTTGTCCAGGCTAGGAAGGGCGAGAATATCGCTTCCCGGTGGATGTGCCATCGGTGAACGGCCAATTGATTTGCACCTCAAGGGCTTCCATGCAATGGGGGTTGATGTCAATTTGGAACACGGGTATGTCGTGGCGAGTACCGATAGGATCAGAGGGGCTGATATATTCTTCGATATCTCGACGGTTACCGGAACGGAGAACATCATGATGGCTGCAGTGAGGGCAGAGGGAATAACCACGCTGCATAATGCCGCAAAGGAGCCGGAGGTGGTGGATCTGGCCAGTTTTCTGAACCTCATGGGCGCTCGCATTGAGGGGGCAGGGACCGATACCATAACCATCACCGGGGTACAGGAACTGCATCCTGTCAGGTACACGATCATACCGGATCGGATTGAGTCCGGGACCATTTTAATTGCAGCGGCAATCACCGGGGGAAACGTAAGGATAAAGGGATGCACTGCGGAACACATCGGGGCGATCGTCGAAAAGCTCCAGGATAGCGGCATGGATATCGAGAAACAGGGTGAGGAGATCGTTGCGAGGGGTCATGATCATGTCAGAAGTGTTGATATTACCACCATGCCGTTTCCTGGGTTTGCCACGGATATGCAGGCACAATTTATGGCCCTCATGTGCCTGGCTGATGGATCAAGCATCATCAAGGAAACGGTTTTTGAGAATAGGTTCATGCATGTGAGCGAATTGCGGAGAATGGGGGCGGATATCGATATCGATGGGGGCCAGGCGGTTGTGAAAGGGAAAGCCCATTTATCGGGAGCTCAGGTTATGGCCACTGATTTGAGGGCAAGCGCGTCCCTTATTCTGGCTGGCCTCGCAGCTGAGGGGCAGACAGAGATATCGAGAGTTTACCACCTGGATAGGGGTTATCAAAATCTGGATCTCAAGTTAGCGGGGCTCGGTGCCAGAATTTGGCGCGAGAAGTACTAGTGTTTGTTGGGTTTGTTGCGTTTGTTGAGTTCATAGGGTTTCAATTATGGTAAGCACCTAAAGCCGTCCATTGTCTGTTTGCCTCTCAGTATATATGATTGATGTGAGCACAATAGACACAAAAAACTCCACAAACTCAAGAAACCGATTATGATCTCTCGGCCTCTTGTTCCTGCACTCGGCGCAACCATTGTTGGGATCCTGATTGCCCACAGTTTTCAGGCGAGCGCTCATCTACCGGTCATTCTTCTTCCGTTTGCTGCACTCCTTATGCTGGGCATCTTGTATTTAGTCCCCTTCAAGGTTCATCCCTTTTATCTAGTAGCCCTATTCATCCTGCTCGGTATCAATTCCCAGGCTTCAAGGCCCATTCCGGAGAAGCTGCACAACCTGGCCGATGGTGATGCACGGGTAGGCATAGAGGGAACCATCTACAAGCCTCCCTATTTGAGCGCCGGGAGTGCAACATTCCCCATTCACGCTGAGAGGATCTTTCGCTCGGGTAATGTCGCGAAGGTCAAGATAAATCTGTTGGTACGGGTGTATGGGTACCAGGGGAGGCTCGCGGTTGGCGATAGAATACGCATTTCCGCAGAGATAAGGGAATTCAAAAAATTTAATAACCCTGGGGGATTCGATTACGGTCTTTACATGCAAAGCCGGGGGACTGCCCTCATGGCTGTGGTTAAAGATGGGCGTTATGTGGTGCCCATGGGGAAGGGCGAACTCGGCTTCCTCGATGACATCCTGGAGAGGGCAAGGAGTCCTCTGAGGCTATTTTTTCACGAGAGGCTCTCTTATCGAGCACAGGCAATCTATGCCGCCCTTATTCTTGGGGAGAGACAGGGCCTTACCCATCAGATACGAGAGCCATTCGAGAGATCAGGGGTGAGTCATATAATGGCCGTTTCCGGTCTTCACCTCGGCTTGGTAGCCTGGCTCTTCTTCGCCCTTTTCAGGTGGATTTTGTCGCTTTCCCAGCGATTACTCCTGATTGTGGATGTCAGGAAACTCGCCGCACTTATCACCATGGTGCCCGTTGTAGGGTATGGTCTTATCACGGGATTTCAGCTTTCCTCCCAAAGGGCCGTTGTCATGATTCTGGTATTCCTATGGTCCATTATTATCGGGAGGGAACGAGATGTCTGGTCAAGCCTTTGCCTCGCGGCACTCGTAATCCTTTTGCTGAGCACGGATTCACTCTTTACCGCCTCTTTTCAGCTGTCTTTTATTGCAGTTGCGGGCATTCTATGGCTCTCACCGCTGATCTTTGCTTTTGTTTCGAAATGTACTGCTGTTATGGGGCTATCTCAAAAGCCCCGTTTTCTATACGCAATCCTGAAATATGTTATAGGTTTGATCGCGGTGACCACTGCGGCTACGGTAATGACCATCCCATTGATCGCTTATCACTTCCACCGATTCTCTATCATGGCACTCCCGGCGAACCTGACTGTGGTTCCCATTATCGGGTTGTGGGTCGTACCGCTCGGATTGCTTTCCTCGGTAGCGCTTTTCATCTCCTGGGCTCTGGCGGGATTCATCCTTTCCCTTGGCGGGGCTGGCCTGAATCTGGCAATCTCCGTGGTTCAATTCTGGTCGGATATCCCGTGGAGCTCTATCTGGATAATCCGCCCAAGCTGGCTGGAGATTGCCCTTGTTTATGGAATTCCATACCTCGTCATACGCTTCCGCTCCCCACGTGTCTGCAGGGTTCTCATGGCAGTGCTTTTGACGATCTTACTCGTGGATATAGGCTATTGGGTCTACCAGACACGATTCAACAGGAGCCTTAGGGTGACGGTCCTGGATGTGGGAATAAGAAACGCGGCATTTATACAGTTTCCGGGAAAGGAGAGGATGCTCATCGCGCATAATGTGTTTGGCCCCTGGGGATTTAATCTTCCCCGAATAGCCATAGCGCCCTATCTCTGGCAGAACAAGATCAGCAAGGTTGATTACCTCTTTCCGATAGACCCTGGACTCCCGCAGTCTGACAGGTTGCAGTTCATGGCCGACAATTTCCATGTGAGGGAAGTGATCTCGAGCCTCCCTTGGGACAAGACGATTAACGGGGCAAGGGTAGGTAGTGAAGTTGCCGGGGAGGCTCTCGTTGGCTACCGCGGTTGGTCTTTTCGCTTCTCAGAGGCAGGAGTATATGTACACAAGGAAACTCAGGAGATAGATGAACAGTGCTCAGAGTTTTTGATCATAACCAATGAAAGGAAGATGCAATCCAAGGGCATTCCAGCCATAAGGATAGCTCAAACGGGTGCAATTACGGTTAGCGTAGATCGGAAAGGAGGCATTCAGGTGAGGAGCTTGATAAAAGAAAACCTCCCTCTGTGCGAGGGAGGTTCTTAAATGGCATGGAGCAGACAAGCCTATAATTCTAGCCAAGAGTCGGAGTAAAGCGCCTTTTTTATGAGGATACGAGCTGTTTTAACATAATCCTGCATCTCCTTGGAAAGCGAGCCCATGTCAATCTCCTCATCATCCATTACCTTACGGATTGCCTCAACGATATCTGGGCGCTTGCCCCTGGCAATGGCAACCAATTGACCATCATAGGCATCGGCGATACAGGAGTACATCCCCATTCTCTCCAACATCACCATATAGGTCTGATTCAAGATAGGTCTCAGGTGATCAGGGGATCCGTTGGAAACGTTGGAGAGCCCACAGGTGGATTTGACTCCTTCACCGATATCCTTGACCATGGGCATGAATTGCAGCAGTGAGTAGACTTGGTCCTGTTGTACATTGACAGGTGTCACAATACCGTCTACAAAGATATCCTCGTTGGGAATGCCCGCCTCATTGGCTGCATATATCAGTTCCACGGCAAGTTCGCCCCTTTCGTGCTCGTCTCTGGGCATGCCATGAGGGCCCCACAGAAGCGCAATCATTGCAGCGCTGTATTTCGCACAAAGGGGAAGCATCTTTTCATACCTCTCCGGCCGGCACATGATGGAGTTAATGAGCGCCTTGCCCTTGTGAACAGCCAAACCAGCCTCAATCGCCTCGATATTGGATGTATCGAGCGCAAGGGGTACATCATCAACAACCTCCTGAACCGTCTTTACTACCCACTCCATCAATTCAGGGCCTCCCTTCCTGGCAGGTCCCAGGTTGATGTCGATCCAATCCATCCCCTTTTCCTTCTGTTTCTTGGCCTCTTCCTGGATCGGACGCGGGTTTCTCTCCTTAAAAGCACGCCCTATTTTATTTGAGATAACATTCAGGCTTTCTCCGATCAAGAGCATTTCTCTCCCCCTTCCTTAGATTTATACGGCAAACTCCTTCAGGAATTTCGTGATCTGGGATGCCTCACGTGGTCCTACCAATACTTCAGACTCTTTTACCTCTTCCTCCAGATCACCACTAATAGCCGCGGCATAACCGGGTATAATGAGTTTCTTATGCTTCACCTTATCCAGGATACCGCACTTGTTCACAAACATGCCCACTGCATCTCCCACAAAGTTCCCGGCAGCCCAGGCTGTCATAACCGAAAGACCCTCTGTATCCATGATCAGGAGCCATGTTGGTACCCTGCTCGCCTCGATCTCTCCGCTCACGATGAAGTATGTCAAGGCAAAATTAGTGGTAATAACTACAGGAGAGTTCTCATTAGGCCCATTAATCTCGTAGATACCCTGATCGACCATCATTGGCCTCTGTGGATCGGTGTAAATATTTAGTCTTTCTACCAGAAGGGGAAAGAGGCTCTCACCGATGAAATCAGACAGTATAATAATACCTGCATACTTGGCTATGAACATGGCTGCAATGATAGTCTCTTTATCAAGGTTATCAGCCATCTCACAGGGAAATGTAATGGTTGGAAAACCAAGTGCCCTGTTCTTTTTTGTAATAGCCTCTCGGCGCAGCCAAACCTGGTCCTCAAAGGCCCTTCTCACGGTCCGCGAGCCAGTATCGAGGATGAGATCCTTCAGGCCCATTCCGGTCAGCTTGTTGGTCAGCTCCATAAGCCCATCCATATCGTCGGCCCTCACTGCCAAGGGGAGCTCCTTCTCCTTGGCAAGGGCACCCATATCATCCACATTTTCCTTTGTGGCTGCATATATCACTGGCTTTCTCTCCGCTGAAGCCTCGATGCCTTCCTTCATCACCTGAACATCATTGCTCATGAGCACCAGGCAAAACTCGCTCTCGTCGGCCACCTTTTTACAGAGGCCCGCAAATTTCCCTGCATCACCATTGCTGTCCTTTATGGCCACGAGCTCCGGCCTTAGGTTAAAGCCGACACGTTCAAACTGGTAGGTATCCCACAGCTTTAACTTCTCTGATAATGTCGCTTCATCGGTATCACTGGTTACCAGAGCACCGATTCCCGGTTGACTGACAAATGTCTTTTCATGTCTGAAAAGTACTGTTTCACCACCGAGCTTAAAGGATCTATCACCAGCACCTATCTGCATCGGCCTCACTGGTGGTGCGGATGCCTCTGCAAGCTGCTCTTTTGCCTCATCACTCACATAGGGACAACTGGCTAACTCCGCCTTGCCTGATGCGAGCGCCATTGCAAAGGCTAGGCAGGTAGGGTGCCCGCATTCCTTGCAATTTGTCTTTGGCAGCATCTTAAATATCTGAATACCTGTTAAACCCATAGCATTCTCCTTCTCTTATCTTTTTTTGCTGTGTCTTTCATTCAGTCATATCTCAATAATCAAGTAAACAGTGATTATCCCAGGATCGGATCCATATCAAGGGCAGGATGCTTCTTCTCTTGGAGCCAGGGCAGGATCTCTTCTTCCGCAGTGCCTACCGTCTCATCTGCTATCTTATCGTAGAAATCCGGGTCCCCTAACTCCGTTGACCTTGCCACAAGCCGTTCCTTGATCTCTTCCTTAAGGTGCTTCGGCATCCATACCATCCTTAAGAGACCCCCGTCTCCTATAATGAATTTTCTCTGGCATATATTATACTTTGAGTGGCCTACAAAACCAGGGGTGGACAACCCGCCACCAACGGTGCCCGCCAGCGTGCTGAATTTCATGCCGCATGGTGTCATCTCAATGTAGTCTCTGTCAACGGTCATAACACCGTTACACGAGGGAAGTATTGCAGCAATGCATTCGCAGCACCCACAGGTTGTCATCGGGTCATACACAATACTGTAAAAGTTATAGTGATCTATGCTCCCTCTCGAAGCCTTAGCGACAAACTCATTCACACCCTTAAATTGTCCATATTTAGGATCAAGTACTTCGCCTTTGGGGACCGGCTGGTTCGGCCCGGTAGGATTGATCTCAAATGAGGCCTTGCAGTCCATCCAGTTATATGCCCCACAAAGCCCAGTCCGCTCCGGACTGATGGTACAAACATGCGTCGGGGCAAAGGACTGGCAGAGTGTGCAGGAATAAAAGGTGTCGGTGGTCTCATCAGTCATCCCTTCTATTCTGGCATCCCGTGTTGCATATACCTCTCTGGCCGTTTTGGTCAGCTCATCCACATCCTTCTTTTCTGTATAAAGGGTAACCTGCAATTTATCAAATATCCTGCCAAAGTCTTGATGTAGTTTGGCATGAAGGATGGTTCCGATATCCTTCAAGGTAAATCCTTTTTCTACTGCTGCTTCACCGACTCTGACCCAGGTAATGTCCCTCTGTCCTATATGCATTATACCCTGAGCATAGTTAACGAGATGGTGAATCTGGCGTTCAAGTATCGGCTCAAAGTCTTCCTCCATCTGCCTGCCTGCTACCTGAACAAAGATACCCAAGGGCAGTGAATCCCCTTTCTTGGTATCGCCTACATCAGGACCTTTAACAATAATCTTTCCATCATCTACAGCGTTCATATCAGCAATCCGCACTAGTTCAGTGGCCTGTGAAACGCTTCCGCCCATCTCCAGATATAGGTCACCTTTTCGAACCCTCTCACCCTCAAAGGCGGGACCATAGGTGAGGGGTATATCAATCTCTGTAACGGATACCTTCAGTCCTCGAATCTCAATAGATTTGGCAGCAATCTGATCATGGGGTACCTCGGACACAACATGCTCATAGGTGCACACACCCCAGGGGAGTACCTCAGGTATATCAGTATCTGCAATAGTAGGAAAACCCCAATTTATGGCACCTGCTGCGTTAGCAGCCCACTCTGCATTGACATCGCCCAATGCATTGACAAAGGCAAAGATCCTGTCCTTCTGATATTTCAGCATCCGCTTATAATCCCCTGGCTCTATACCGCCGAAGGAAAGCCCTGCCCTGTTTGCAAATCCAAGGGCGTACACCGCTGCTGAGATATCAGGACCGAAGGGAACGATACGAGTACCCCAACCAATTTGGACACCTGCCTCAATCAATTGCTCAGCGACACAGGTTCCATTCTGATTCGCAGCTAAAAATATGTAAAGGTTTTTCCTCTGATATTCCTCAACGATGGTTTTTGCTATTTCAGGGTTAGGGGCAGCGCCAACAATGGCTGCAAAACCAGGGGCCGTGCCGTCCACAAACTCAACACCCCTTTTTCTCATAATTGTATCATCAGCCGCACCCAACCAGAGCTTACCGTTGTCCAGGTCCGGGTCCTCCACCGAAGGTTGATAGAAATCAGGTTCTTCCACATAGCGAATGGCCTCAACTATCTCTTCAGCAAAGATTGCGGCAATACCTGCATCCAGAAGTGGACCTAAATAGGGAATATGGCAATCCTTTTTGACATGAGGGGGGAGTAATTCGCGGCAACGTTTCATAACCGGCTCTGCGTCGGCGAGGGTTTCAACCTTCATCCCCAGCAAAGAATAGATAATAGGAAGATAGTAAGCCGTGTTTGGAAATCCTATCTCCTGTTTGGCGCCATATTTATCTATGGCCTCCTTTAATTTTCCCTCTGCCTTGGAAACTATATTATAGCCACCCTGTATGGCAGCAAATGCGACTAATTTTGACATATCTTTCTCCTCCTTACTCTTAAAGGGATCAATTCGATCATATCCTTTAGGCCGCCTCTAAATCACGCCGTGCAGCCATATCAAAGAGGACCCTCTCTCGTGCCCTATCAATTTTAAGGGCATGCCTCTTTTTGTCGATGTGGGCGATCATTTTTTGGGCATGTTTTATTGGGTCTGCCTCAAAATCCCACATTCCCCCATACATCTTTTCAAATTCCTTAAATAGGTAATCCTGAAAAACAGGCGCCCCGCTTGTAGGAAAGGTTACACCAAATACGGTATACACACCGGAGGCAACAAAGTAGTGGCCGATGCTGATTGCCTTCTCACTCATCCATTCTGGAGCTGATCCTGCCGCAGGCAGTTCACTGATGTCATCTCCCAGGCCTCCTGCCTTGACCACCTCGGTTGCCGCCATCAGAATCCTGCTATTGTCCACACAGGAGCCCATGTGAAGTACCGGTGGAATGCCGACGGTCTCGCAGACTTCAGCCAACCCCGGCCCGCAGAAGACCTTGGCCGACTCAGGAGTCAGGAGTCCTGCCATGCCGGCAGCAATAGCATTACATCCGGTGGTGAGCACGATGACATCGTTCTTGATCAACTCCTTTAAGACCGTAATATGATCATTGTTGTGAATGGTTCTGGCATTGTTACAGCCAACCACTCCACCTATCCCTCGTATTCTTCCATTGATAATATTCTGATTGAGAGGGGTATACGACCCTCTGAATGTACCTCCCAGATGATAGTTGATTGCCTCATAGGAAAATCCAGCAATGAGGTCCGATTTTTCATCAGGTATCATGACCTCAGTTTTTCTGTTAGGAAAATTTTCGATAGCGGTTTTTACAATTTTCTTGGCCGTTTTCAAGGCGTCTTCTTCATGGAATTCCATATGGATAACGTTTTTCTCCTCCATCTTGGCAATCGGCATGGTGGTAATCAATTTGGTATGAAAACAGGCGGCTACATTGGCCACATTTTCCATAATACACTGGACATCAACCACCATAGCCTCAACTGCTCCGGTGATAATGGCCAGCTCCTGCATGAGGAAATTTCCTGCTAGAGGCACACCGTGTCTCTGGACTATTTCATTTGCCGTACAGCAGATACCGGAGAGTTGGATGCCCTTTGCGCCTACCTTTTTGGCCAACTCCTGCATCTCCGGAAGCTCTGAGGCCACCACGATCATCTCAGAGAGAAGCGGTTCATGGCCGTGGATGACAAGATTCACCATATCCTTTCTGAGGACACCTAAGTTAGCCTGACTCTTTATGGGATAAGGCGTACCGAATAGGATATCCTGAAGGTCTGTAGCAATCATAGAGCCGCCCCACCCGTCGGCGATGGCTGCCCTGGTACCCTGAAACATGAGATTTTTATAGTCCTGGTCAACACCGATGTGGGTCCGATGCATGATCTCAACGATCTCTCTGTCAATACCACGAGGAAATACACCAATCTGTCGCCAGCGCTCTACTCTCTTCTCCGGTGCCCGTCGGGCAGTCAGGACCTCACCTTCCTGCTGTCCCCACTGAGCAAGGGCCTTCTCCCCGACCTCAACAGCAATCTCATCTATTGTGCGAGGCTTTTCCTTGTCACCTTTGCCCGTAGTTAGGGCCACACCAAAGTCAGGCGCTATTTCCAAGAGCTTTTTGGTATCCTTGATGACATAGTCATTTGTCTCTTTTTTCGCTGCCGCCAGAAAGGTCTCTGCTACGCCCCTGCCATGGTCTGAGTGTGCTGCCGCACCGCCGGCTATCATTCGGATGAAATTCCTTGCTGCTATGGTATTTGCTGTGGCTCCGCATAAACCCTTTCTCTCGTCTTTGCCTTCAATCTCGCCCTTGGGAATGGAGAGTCTGCACGGTCCCTGGCTGCAGTTTTTGCAGCAGATTCCTGCTGCGCCTATAGGACAGGGCTTCATCTTATCTGCCCTGTCAAAGATCGTCTCAATACCAAGCTCTTCTGAGCGTGCAATCATCTTTAGGCTTGCCGGGTCGATGCTCTTCGGAGTATCCTTCTTTCTCTTTTTTTCCACTTCCTTTTTCACTTCTTCTTTTTCTTCTTCTGCCATTTTATTTCCTCCTTAGGACAAATTCTTTAGATCTTCTTGATCTAAATGATGAGGTAATCATTAATTCTCTGCCGTAAGATCGTCTATCATCTCTTTGGCCAATTTGATTGATTCAGGATGCCTCATAATGAGGATGTCTGATCCAGCGAGTAAATAACAAACTGCACCAACAGACTCCATGAGAATGGCTCTTCGAGCAGGCTCGCCCATTGTCGGCATCTCATCCTTGGGCAGACCCGCTTCTTTACATTTCCAGGTCTCATTGCCGAGGTTGTTGATCATGGGGATTTGAAGCTTGTCATCCTCCTGTGTGAGGCCTGCTTGCGTGATCCTCTCCATAACAGAATAGGCATACTCGATACCATAGCCGAGTCCTCCCGTGGTGGGATCATTAAGCAGTTGCCTATCGGGTACGCCGAGATTTCCCAATAATATATTGAGCTGTTTGGCGAGGTTGACATCAATGGGTGTCGAGGCAACTACCGTGTGTTTATATCCAAGGGCACTGGCACCGACACCCTTGTGGATCGGTTCCTCAACAGGGGACAAGCAGACGTTTTTCCCCTCACAAACCTCTGCTATCTTCTTCAGAACCTGCTCATCCTTCTCGTTGACCGCGGTCCCCCAGAAGACAACCGGCACCGGCACTGCATCAACGATCTTTTTGGCCATATTTGCCGCCTCATCAACCGGCCTATTCTTATCATTTGGATCGGTGCTTTTTAGCTGGACGACGATTACCTCCGCCCCATATTCATCCACACACTTCTTAGCCCATGCCGGTGGGTCGGAGATGACATCCTTGAATGGCTCTATGGCAGCAGCTGGCCAGCCCTCTGGCTCCATATCCCATATCTCCATGGCAATGACGGGCTTGTGGGATATACTGCCCTCAAAGAGATGAAAGGGATAGCAATCCCTTCCTCCAACAGTCACCGTTTTATCCCCGGCACCTATGGTTATCTCCTTTATCTTACCAGTATAGCGTATTTTAGGAATCTCAAAGGCCACTTTCTACCTCCTTCTATAGAGTTGAGATTATTCATTCATCGCATGAAGAGGATATATGGTGCTTTAACCGCAACCCTCTCTGGCTATCTTGCACGCGACTATATTGTTTGAGAATATGGAGAGAATCAGCTTTATGGATGAGCACTATCGAAAAAAGCCAATCTCATCACGCCCTGAACATAAAAAGCAAGTCCTATCTAATGGAAGCAAAAGTCTTTGTCAAGGAAAAATTTTTAACATTATATATTAACTTTTGAGATACAATCAGGCATTTTGCCCAAAAATATCTCAATTTTCCCCACTTACTACGAAAAAAATAGTTCATTAGGCATTTTTTCCCTATTCATTGGGTGAAAATACCTATTATTCTCGATTATTGTCAGTATCACGCGTCTTGTTATGCCGTGGGTATGCCGACATTGAAGTGGTAAGCCTCGCATAAGTAATGCGAGACGGAGTAAGGGCTGGGGATATAAGATGCCCCTTGAGTAAATCCGTAGAGGGCTCGTGATATCGCGAGATTTCTATCGCTTGACAGATTCCCCAAATTGTTTATAATGGATAGTAAAGTTTTTTTTAAGAAAAATAATATATAAATAACTTGACAGGGGAAAATAAGGGCGATAGCATAGCTGTATACGTTGTTCTTTGAAAACTAAATAGTGGATATGTATTGTGGGCCGAATGAATAAAGCAAGGGTAATACCTTGTAAGAGTTAATTTGAGAGTTTGATCCTGGCTCAGAATGAACGCTGGCGGCGTGCCTA
>CAYMFC010000012.1:0-26174 GCA_964389665.1 uncultured Desulfobacteraceae bacterium
TTTGCGGCGGATGGGGCCATGTCGTGGTGAGAATGACAGCCGAACTGAAGCCGTAACACCGGAGGCGAGCGCTCGAGATCATCCGGCCCGCGCTGCTGAAAGGCCGAGATCAAAGGCCTTGAGATTGGATTCCAGGAACGCCTGCTTCGTGGACCTTGCAATCGTCTCCTTGAGTGCGCCTTCCTCCAGGGGGATAACCCCGCTTCCGATCAATGCCCCGAGCATAACCATATTGAGGGACAGCAGATTTCCCGCCTTCTCCGCAAGCTCATCGCCATTGAGGCTTATAAGGGAGCGAACCCTGGCCTTGATCAAAGCAAGGGCCTCATCGATATCGGGATAGATTCCCTGCCCGATGGCGACGGTAAAGGGAGGAAGGGGTTTCACATTGGTGATGACCACCGTGTTCTCATTGCATTTGTTGAGCGCCCTCAAGGTCTCAGACGGCTCAAAGCCGATCAAGACATCGGCCTCGCCCCCGGATACGATCGGGCTCGTTGCATCCCCGATCACCACATCTGTCTCCACAATGCCGCCTCGCTGGGCCATTCCATGAATCTCGCTGACCACTGCGGGGATCCCTGCTGCCACACACGCCTCTCCCACAAGCCGTGATGCGAGGATATTCCCCTGGCCCCCGACACCGACTAAGACTAACCGTTTCGTCTCCATATATGACTCCTCACTTCTTTAACGGCAGGATCGCATTCTCAGGGCAAACCTGCGCACATACCGCGCAGCCGATGCAGAGGCCCTCGTCTATCATGGTCCTGCCCTTGTCAAGATACATGGCCGGGCATGCCAAAAGATTGATGCAATCCATATGCTTCTTGCATTTATCCTGATCGACGTAGAAAGGTCTCGCCTTTCTGGCCTTCTTGACAGCCTTCGCGAAAAGCGGACAGAGCTCCTTTGATATGATGACCGAGAGGCCTTCATATTCCTTTGCAGCCCGTGCAGCGGCGATCGCCTTTTTTACCTGGAGGGGGTTCACCACCTCCACATGTTCAACGCCCAGACCTCGCACCACCGCTTCGATAGAGAGCATTTTCGTCTCTACACCCATGGGAGCAGTATCGACCCCGGGATGGGGCTGGTGACCGGTCATGGCGGTCGTTCCATTGTCGAGGATCACCAGGGTGAAATTGTGTTTGTTATGCACGGCGTTGATCAGGGCAGGAATGCCCGCGTGAAAGAAGGTTGAATCGCCGATAAAGGCAACGATCTTTTGATCTGTTGCCGCTGCTAATCCGCAGGCTGATCCAATGGAAGCGCCCATGCATAGGCCGATATCAGCCATAGAGAGGGGCGGCAGCACGCCCAAGGTGTAACAGCCGATATCTGTTGGATAAACGGCCTCAGTGCCATACACCTGTTTTACTGCATAATACATGGCCCTATGGGGGCAGCCGGCGCAGAGGTTGGGCGGCCTTCCTGGAAGCTCAGGAACATCGCTCGTATCCACCATCACGGGCGAGGTATCGGAGAGACCGAAATAGGAGGCAATGGTCTGCCGGACTATCCGCGGATCATACTCGTAGAGCCTTGAGAATAGGCCGTCCCCCTTGCCCTTGATGGGGATTCCTATCCCTTTCGACTGGGCAATCGACCTGATTTCGTTCTCCATCACCGGCTCAAGTTCCTCGACCACCAGCACCTTTTCCACGCTGCGTAAGAATTTCTCGATCATCCCCTCGGGCATGGGATAGGAAAAGCCGAGCCTCAGGATCGTGACCTTGTCCGCAATGCCCAGATCCTTCATCGCATCCTGAACATAGTTCATGCTCACGCCATTGGTCACGATGCCCCATGTGCCGCTGCCTGTAATCTGATTGTATTCGGAGTTCTCGGAGAGCTCCAGGGCCTGATCATATTTCACCACAAGCTCTTTGTGCAGGTTCCTTGAAACAGCAGGGATGGTCACGTAGTGAAAGGGATCCTTCTTGAAGAAGCCCTTGGGCTTCATCTCCCTTTTCGGCCCGAACTCCACCGCCCCCCTCAGGTGATTGAGCCGTGTGGTAGTCCTCATGATAACGGGCAGCTTCAATTGCTCTGAGATATCAAAGGCAGCTACGGTCATGTCCTTCATCTCCTGAGCATTCACGGGCTCAAGCATCGGGAGGCCCGATAACCGTGCGTAGTATCGGTTATCCTGTTCATTCTGGCTTGAGAACAAGGACGGATCATCGGCATTGATCACCACCATGCCCGCATTCACGCCCACATAGGCCAAGGTCATGAGTGCATCGGATGCGACATTCATCCCCACGTGCTTCATGGTAACCATGCTTCGGACACCCGAGACAGCGGCACCTGCCGCCACTTCAAAGGCAATCTTTTCATTGGTGGAATACTCAAAGTAGAATCCAGCCTCCTGATAAAGGCTAAAGAAGGTATCCGGAATCTCCGATGACGGCGTACCGGGATAGGAGCTCGCGAGGCCGATGCCAGCCTCGATCGCCCCCCTCACAATCGCCTCGTTTCCCAGGAGCAGCATCTCCTTGCCCGGCGAATCTTCAAGTAACGTGTGCATGTTCTCTCTCTCTTCTTAGATTAATGGATACAGCTACCATCTAGCAAATGACCTGTCACTACTGCCTTAGGGTTATCGGTGAAAAAATACGTATTATCCGATCTTAAAGCTCTCCTTCCCTCCTCCGTGAAGCTCCCTCAGCTTTGGCTTCTCGATCTTACCGGTGGGATTCCGGGGCACGTCTCCAAAGACGATTCTCCGGGGCCTCTTGTAGCGGGGGAGCTGTTCGCAGAATTGCTCCGCCTCTTCCACGGTCATTTCCTTTCCCGGCTTTACCTTGACGATGGCCAACACGATCTCCCCGAGCCTCTCATCAGGGATACCGATAACAGCGGCATCCTGGACCTTGTTGTTGCTCATGAGAAACTCCTCGATCTCCACCGGAAAGATATTCTCGCCTCCGGTTATGATCACATCCTTTTTCCTGTCAACCAGCCAGATAAAACCATCCTCGTCCGCCCTGGCCATATCCCCGGTTAAAAGCCATCCGTGATAGAGGGTCTGAGCCGTTGCCTCGGGGTTCTTGTAATACTCCTTCATCACCCCAGGCCCCTTTACCATGAGCTCTCCGATCTCGCCTTGGGCAACAGGGTTCCTGTTTTCGTCCACAATCTGGGTCTCCCAGTCAAAGCCGGGCCTCCCTATAGCGCCCACCTTGTGCATATTCTCTATCCCGAGATGGACACATCCCGGCCCCGTGGACTCGCTCAATCCGTAGGTCGTGTCATAGTCATGATGCGGGAAGACCTTTTTCCAGTTCTTTATCAGGCTGGGGGGGACCGGCTGGGCGCCGATGTGCATCAGCCGCCATTGATCCAACCGATAATCCGAAAGCTGCACATCCCCGCTTTCTATCGCCATGAGAATATCTTGAGCCCATGGCACCAGCAGCCACACAATGGTCACTCCTTCCTCCGAGATCGCCTCCAGTATCCACCTGGGCTTCACACCCTTGAGAATGACAGCCTTTGAACCCACGATAAAACTTCCAAACCAGTGCATCTTCGCGCCGGTATGGTAGAGCGGCGGGATGCAGAGGAAGTTGTCTTCATGTGTCTGGTTATGAGCCCGATTTTCGACGATGCAGGCCGCCTCGAGATTTCTATGGGTTAAGAGGATCGGCTTCGGGGTGCCGGTCGTCCCGGAGGTGAAATAAAGGCCTGCCTCATCGGTAATTTCTATCCCGACCTCGGGTTCAACCGGTGAGCTGTTATCTAAAACCTCTGTATATGATTCGGCATAATCGGGCCTGACCCCCTCCGGACCTACAAAGAAATAATCCTTGACCGTGCTAAGTTCACTCCTTACGGCATTGATCCTGTCTATAAATTCCTCACCAAATATCATGGCCCTGCCCTCGGCAATGCCCGCACACAGCCGTATATCACCGGCTGAAAACCTGAAATTCAACGGCACCGCCCACGCGCCGGTCCTCAGGATTCCAAAGTATGCGGGAAGCCACTCGATGCAATTCATCATGAGATGCACCACCTTGTCTCCCTTCCTGATGCCCCTGGAAATCAGGGCGTTGGCGAACCTATTGGCCTGCTCATCGAACTGCTTCCAGGTGAGCTCAAGGCGCCTGCCTTTTTCCGGCTCCCGCTCGATAAGGGCAACCTCGTTGCCATACATCCGTGCATTCCGTGCTAAGATATCTCCTAAAAGCATCCTTTGCCCTCCTATGATAATTTTTTTCTTTTCTTCTTGACAAAACTATCTTATACAGATAAATAGAATCAAAATTTTTAGCTACTCCATAGCTATAATATAACTATAGGAAAGTCAAGTTATCTTACGTACCATCACCTATATGATACCATCATATACACGACCTATTGAAAATTTTTTTGCTCGGGTCCCTTCTTTCACCAATTCTTTCATCTTTGATGAAAATTTACTAAAATTAGCATGTTCAACAAGAATGAGGTAATGCTATCACTATTGTTTTCCCGCGGCCAATGATGGTAACAGGAAGGCCTTGATGTTACCTTTCCGGGCTGCTCTTGGTTTAAAAGGCATTAACCAATAATCCTTTAACAAAGGGGGTGTAGTGATGCGTAAGGTATTTATTTTTTTATTAGTCGGTGGGTTTATTTGTTTTGGCTTAGGCACCTTTGCATGGGCAAAACCAATAAAGGCGGGTGCCATCATTAACCTCACGGGCCCTGCATCCAGTTGGGGCCAGTTCCATGCCAAAGGCCATCAGGACTACATCAGGTACATTAATGAGGTCCAGGGAGGGGTTGGAGGCAACAAGATAGATCTCACCGTTGTCGACCATGCCTATCAGGTTCCCGAGGCAATCAAATTCGTGAAGAAATTCTGTACCTCGGATAAGATGGACATCATCGCCACATGGGACGCGGGCTCAGGCATTATGTGCAAGCCGGTCATCCAGAAATACAAGACCCCTAACATCAATTATTCCACCTATCAGGGAATCCTCCAGCCTCCGGTAGATTATGCCTACCTGCCCTTTGGAAGCTACGTCATGGACAGTTATGCGGTCCTGGAGTATATCCGCACTATCCATACGGGAAAAGAGGCGCCAAAGGTAGGGCTCTTGACTTACAACAATGCCTATGGGAAGTCCATCCATGACCCGAGCCAGGAATACGCTCAAAAAAACGGGATCAATATAGTCGCCATTGAGCAGTTCCCTCCGAAAAGCCTTGATCTCAACACCGAATGTCTCAGGCTCAAGCAGGCTGGAGCGGAATACGTCTTTATGCAATGCCTTCCCTCTGCCATCATCATGGCCCTTCAGGCCGCGGATAGGGTTAATCTTGACGTACCCTTCTTCGGGACCTGGACATCAACGGATCCTGATTTCTTCCCCAGAGGCAAAGGCCTCATTCGGGATCGGATGTATATGGAGTACCCGGGATGCCTCCCCGTTGATGGGAGTCCGGGCATTAAGCTCATGGAAACACTGTGGGATCGGTACAAGACAGTAGAGAAATTTGACGCCTCGTATTGGGAAGGCGTCGTTGTTGGCTCGCTCATGGTGAGGGCATTCCAGAGGGCCCATGAGAAATTCGGAGAGGTCAATAGCGAGACCATCAATCAAGCCCTTGAGACCTTCAGGGATGAGGATTTCGGTGGCCTTATGCCTAACATTACGTACACCAAAGACGACCACAGCGCCTCATTTACGGGGCGGATCGTTAAGGTTCATGAAGACTCCACCTATACACCGCTCACGAACTTTTTTGTGCCAGGGAAGGAACCAATCAAGCTGCTGAAGAGATAACCCATGAAGGCATTTCGCGGTCAGCCGAGTATCTTCACCTCCAGAAAGCCCGAGGAAAACAGGGCTGATCTGGAGGTGAAGAATCTCACGTTATATTTTGGGGGCGTTGTCGCCATCGATGATGTCGACGTATCAGTGCAGACTGGTGAGCTGTTGGCAATCATCGGCCCAAACGGGGCCGGGAAGACCAGCCTTTTGAATTCCATCACAGGATACTATAAACCCCAAAAGGGCACCATGACCTTTAACGGTCAGGATATCTTTCATCTGTCAACCCACCACCTCACCTCGCTCGGCATCGGGAGAACGTTTCAAAATATCGAGCTTTTCCCCGGTATCAGTGTTCTTTCAAATATGCTGCTAGCCAGACACATCCACACAAACTATGGGGTTGCAAAGGCCTCTGTCTACTCTCCGTCGGTAAAAAGGGCGGAGATTCGCCACCGCGAGATCTTAGAAGAGCTGATCGATTTCCTTGAGATGCAAGCGATCAGAAAGAAGCCTGTCGGTTCCCTGCCCTATGGGTTGCGCAAACGGGTCGAACTTGGAAGGGCCTTGGCATTGGAACCAAAGCTCCTGCTTCTGGATGAACCCTTCGCGGGCATGACCCTGGAGGAAAAAGAAGACATGGTTCGATTTCTCGTTGAGCTCAGCCAGGGATGGGGCCAGACTATGATCCTCGTAGAGCACGATATGTCGGTTGTGATGAGTATTTCTCAAAGGATTGTGGTACTCGACTTCGGCAAGAAGATCACAGATGGCCCACCGGAGATGGTGCAAAATCATCCCCAGGTAATCAAGGCTTACCTGGGAGACGCGGTGAAAATATAGGGTTTATGGGGTTTATTGTGTTTCTTGAGTTCATAGGGTTTTAGCACAACAAACTCAAGAGATTTCTGATAACTTCATGGGAGTTGGAGCTAAGGATTGGAAAAAATAGAACGCCTCGACGAGCACACCCTATCCAGCTTCACCCAATTCACGCTGCCACAGATGTTGGAAAAGCAGGCGCAGGAATTCGGTTCAAAAAGGATTGCAGTCCGGGAAAAAAACTTCGGTATATGGCAGGCGTATACCTGGGATGATTATCTCCGGTATACAAAAAAGGTGGCCTTGGGACTGGCTGCATTGGGGCTTAGAAGGGGTGAACATATCGGCATCATCACCAATAATCACTCTGAATGGCTCTTTACCGAACTCGGGGCTCAGGCCCTTGGGGCAGTGACTCTCAATCTATTTACCGCAGCAGTAGCCAAGGAACTGGCCTTTGGTCTGGGCCGTGTGCAAGCCCTCTTCTTAATAGCCGAGGATCAGGAACAGGTTGACAAGCTGCTTGAGGTAAAAGACGAGCTCTCATTCGTCAAGAAGATCATCTATATTGACCCCACCGGCATGAGGTCTTACACCGATGATCCCTGGCTTATGAGCTTTCAAGAGCTTCTCGAGCTCGGTGCGAATTTCGATAAAAAAAATCCGAATTACTTCGATGATGAGCTGCGCAAGGGAAAACCTGGTGAGACAGCCCTGATGATCATGACATCCGGCACCACCGGCCTTCCAAAACTCACCATGATTTCACATGAAAATTTCCTTGAGATGGCCAGAAAATGGCTTGAAACCGCCCCGATCGGTATTGGAGATAACTGGATCTCGATTACCCCGCCCGCATGGATAGTGGACCAGATGTGGGGTATGGGGATAACCCTGTCAGGCGGAATGGTCATGAACTTTCCCGAGACTCTGGAGACAATCGAGGAGGACTTCCGAGAGATAGGACCGACCGTTATCGTTACAGCCTCCAGGTTCTGGGAAAGCCTTGCCTCGAAGATCAGGGTGAAGATCAGCGACTCCGGCTTTATCAAGCGCTTTCTCTATCATGCCTGCGTGAAGATCGGTGGTGCAGTGGTTGATCGTGAATCAAAAAAGTTATCCGTGCCCCTGCACCTGCGATTTCTCTATTGGATAGCAACTCACGTTATGTACCGGCCCCTTTTGGACAGGGTGGGCTGTCTCCAGTTCAGGGGAGCTTACACAGGAGGGCACCCGATAAGCCCTGATGTAATCCGATTCTTCAGGGCTGGCGGCCTAAACCTCAAGCAATGCTATGGCCTAACCGAGTCGGGCGGCATATTTCAGGTCCAGCCCGACGATGAGGTGAAGCTGGAGACCGTCGGGGTGCCGCTGCCGCGAACTGAGGTAAAGATTGCAGAAGACCAGGAAGTCCTGGTCAAAAGCAGGTCTAACTTCGTGGGATATTACCAGGATGAAGAGGCGACATCCAAGGCATTCACCGATGATGGCTGGCTCCGCACAGGGGATGCCGGCTACATAGACGAGGACGGACATCTGCTTATCATCGGCAGAAAAGAAGAGATCATGAGGACAAGGGATGGCGAGGCCTTCTCTCCTGACTTCATCGAGACCAGATTGAAGTTCAGCCCCTATATCAGTGAGGCGGTCATCTTCGGAGAAGGCCAGCCGTTTATCACCGCATTTATCAATATCGATTTCGGAAATGTGGGCAATTGGGCAGAGGAGAAAAAGATACCGTATACCACCTATACGGACCTTTCTCAGCAGCGCGAGGTAGAGGATCTTATTAGGGGGGAACTAAGAGAGGTGAACAAGCAACTGCCACAACCAATGCAGCTGGTTCACTTCATCCTTCTCTATAAGATGCTCGATGCAGATGATGAGGAGTTAACACGGACCGGGAAGGTGAGGAGGAAGTTTGTGTTTCAACAGTACAAAGACCTGATTGATGCCATGTATTCCGATCAAGAGGAATTCGCGGTCACCGGCCAGATAAAGTATCGGGATGGGCATATCGGCACCATAGAAACCACGGTCAGGATACTCGCCATAGAATAAGGAGCTCCTTCCATGGAATTTTTCTTGCAGTTAACGATAAACGGCCTGTCGCTCGGTTTTCTCTATGCCCTTGCCGCCTTGGGCTTTGTCATGATCTTTAAGTCAAGCAGCGTGCTCAATTTCGCCCATGGCGCGTTGATGGCCATAGGCGCCTTTCTGTTCCTCGTGCTCTCAACCTGGGCGAATCTGCCCATCTGGCTGGCCTTCCTGCTTACCTTGATCGGTTCCTTCTCCCTCGGCTTTATTATCGAGCGCTTTTTCCTCCGACCCTTGATCGGTGAGGCGCTCATCGAGGTCATTATGCTGACCCTCGGGCTCTTCATCATGATCAAAGGTTTGCTGCTCTTTATCTTCGGGGGAGATCTTTACTCCTACCGGAAATTCCTCCCCCCGGAGCTTACGTTTCATTGGGGAGGCATTGAGGTTGCGGGTGTGTACGTGGCTGCCTTTATCATTGGCCTCATCTTCCTGGCCCTGTTCGGGTTCTTCTTTAAATATTCCTCACAGGGTATCTACATGAGGTCCGTTGCCGATAATCAGCCCGCTGCAATGGCCCTGGGCGTTCACGTGAGGCGGGTATTTGCCCTCTCGTGGGCCATTGCCGCCCTGGTTGCTGCGATGAGCGGAATCGTGCTCGGCATTATCAATGGGATCAATGTGCACGAGGTGAGCGATATAGGCCTCAAGGTCTTTCCCGTCGTCATCCTCGGGGGCCTGGATAGCATAGGCGGTGCGATCCTTGGCGGGATTATCATCGGCCTGCTTGAGACATTCACCGGTGGGTACCTCTCATCCGGCCTCAGGGAGGTCATCCCCTACATTGCGCTGATCATCATATTGCTGGTTAAACCATACGGGCTCTTTGGCCTCGTGGAAATCGAGAGGGTGTGAGAGATGCGGAGGCTACGATTCCATCCCTGCGGGAACTATAGAGAGACCTACGAAGAGGAGCTTGCCATCTTTGAGACCGACTTCGGCAGGCTCTCCACGCTCGTTGGGCTCATCCTCCTGTTTGCCGTTGTCCCTTTCATCAGCGATGCCTACATCCTCTATATCATAAACACCATTGGGATCTTTGCCATCGCGGCCATCGGCTTGAACCTGCTTATCGGATACACCGGCCAGATCAGCCTTGGTCACGGGGCCTTTTTCGGTGTGGGGGCATACGCCGGCGCAATCCTCTCAACCAAAGCAGGGTTGCCTTTCATCATTGCTGTTCCCGCAGCCGGCTTCATCACGGCCATTGTCGGTGTGATCTTTGGCAGCCCATCGATCAGGCTAAAGCACCTCTACCTCTGCATTGCTACACTCGCGAGTCAATTTATCCTCGAATATATCTTCGTACAGTGGGAGAGCATGACCGGCGGAGCAATGGGCATCAGTATTCCCGCGGCCAGCCTGTTCGGGATCGATCTAGGGTCGGACAGAAATTTCTTCTACGTGATCTTCTTCTGCTTCTCGATCCTGACATGGATGGCCGTGAATATCACCAGGACACGGTACGGCAGGGCCTTTATCGCTATTCGGGATAATGACCAGGCAGCCGAGGGAATGGGAATCCCTATCTTTCTCTACAAGCTGCTTGCCTTTGCGATCAGCTCCTTCTACGCAGGATTTGCAGGAGCACTCTTTGCCTTTTACATGATAAGCATAACCCCGGAGCCCTTTGGCATCTGGCTTTCCATAGAATATATTGCGATGATCATCATCGGGGGCCTGGGCAGTATCCCCGGCTCCGTGTTTGGTACGTTGTTCATCATCACCTTGAGTGAGGTCTTGAGTCATACAACCCAATATCTCATGAACATCAGCGCATCGATTGGGGCCGCCACTACCATTGCCCCTCTTAGGGAGTTCATTTACGGATTGGCCATCATACTGTTTATCATCTTTGAGCCCAAGGGCCTGGCCGAGGTATGGAGAATCGTACGGTCGAGCTTCAGGCTCTGGCCGTTTTCGTATTAGCGTTTATTGAGTTTGTTGGGCTCGTTGAGTTTATAGAGTTAACACAATAAGCACGACAAACTCTATAAACGACTTTAGGGTAAAGGTAGCCATGGAAGATAATCTCCTGCTGCGGATTAACAATATCAGCGTCGTTTATTCAGACGTCATCCAGATCCTCAAGGCCGTTTCCCTGGACGTGAGAAAGGGGCAGATCGTCTCCTTGCTCGGGAGTAATGGAGCAGGCAAGACCACGACCTTAAAGGCGATCTCCGGGATTCTCAAGCCGGAGAACGGCAAGGTGACCGAGGGAACCATCACCTTTGAAAACCACAACATACAGAACTCGGCGCCGGAGATGGTCACCAGGCTTGGCATCATCCAGGTTATGGAGGGCAGGCAACCGTTTAAATACCTTACCGTTGAGGAAAACCTCAGGGTGGGTACTGCAACGCGGTGGGGCAAACCCTACAAGAAAGATCTCGAGATAGTCTACCACTACTTCGCTCCCCTCGTGGCTCGAAAACACAGCCTTGCAGGGTACTGTAGCGGCGGTGAGCTGCAGATGCTGGTCATCGGCAGGGCATTGATGGCTCAACCCAGGCTTCTGCTCTTGGATGAGCCTTCACTTGGTCTGGCTCCCTTGCTGGTAAAGGAGATCTTCGAGATCGTGAAACGGATAAACTCTGAGCGGGGAACCACCCTGATGCTCGTGGAACAGAACGCCAATATGGCCCTCCAGATTGCCCACTTCGGCTATGTGATGGAGAACGGAAAGATCGTACTCGAGGGCAATGCCGCGGATCTCAGGGAGAATCCCGATGTCAAGGAATTCTATCTGGGAGTCGCGGCTACGGGAACCATCAAGACTTATAAGGATGTGAAGTCTTACAAACGCAGGAAAAGGTGGCTCTAACAAGGTGCAATTGACGATTGTTAATTTTCAATCGTTCATGTTTGGCCTTCCTTACCAACAATCATGTATCCCCCTCATACCGTCCCACTCCCCTTGATTTATCACCACCGAGTCATTATCTTTACGCAAAACCATTGTCCTGTCCACCTATGGGGTCTTTTTCAAGGAGAGGTTTCCCGCTATGGGGTCACTATGAATAAGGAGCTAATGAGCGGATAGATTTTTTCCTTGCTAGTCAGAGAAAAAAAGGATACATAAAACACTCATTTACGGATTTTCGGTGCGGCTTTGAGATACGCAGGGCACCATCATCCCTGCGAACAATTGAACCATAAGGAGGATCTTGTGCATGGCTGAAATTAGCATGAAGCTTTTGCTGGAGGCTGGGGTCCATTTCGGACATCAAACCCGGAAATGGAATCCTCGGATGAAGCCTTACATCTTCGGAGCGAGAAACGGTATCTATATCATAGATTTGCAGAATACGGTCAAATTGCTGAAAGATGCGTACAGCTTCATCGTGCGGACGGTATCCGAAGGAGGAACAGTGCTCTTCGTGGGCACCAAAAGGCAGGCCCAGGACACCATCGGGGAGGAATCGGAGCGATGCGGCATGTATCACGTCAGCAATCGGTGGCTGGGAGGCACGCTCACCAACTTTGAGACCATCAAAAAGAGGATCATCCGGCTCAAGGAGCTTGAGGAGATGAAAAAAGATGGAACGATCAGCCGCTATACCAAAAAAGAGGCATTGAGGATGGAAAAAGAGCTGGCAAAGCTGGAGAAAAGCCTGGGCGGCATAAAGAATATGGATGAGCTCCCCTCTGCCATCTACATCGTCGATACCAAGAAGGAGAGAATTGCGGTGAATGAGGGCAAAAAGCTGCGGATACCAACCCTTGCCATTGTGGATACAAACGGAGATCCCGAGGACATCAATTACGTTATCCCCGGAAATGACGACGCCATACGATCCGTTAGGCTGATAACCTCTATTATTGCAGATGCCTGCATAAAGGGCCATGAACAGAGAGAGGAAAAGCTGAGGGCAGAGCAGGAGCTTGAGGCTGCCCAAGAGCCTGTCCCCCAAGAAATCAAGGAAGAGGAGATCGCGGTAAGCGAGGAGAAAAAGGGAGGGCCGGATATTATCGTGCTGCCCAAAAGACAGAAAGAGAGTAAACCACCTGAGGCCACGGCCTCAGAGGATATACAACCGGAAAGCTAGAGAGGAGACGGAAATTGGAAATATCAGCCGAACTCGTGAAAGAACTGCGGGAAAAAACCGGTGTGGGCATAATGGCGTGCAAGAGCGCGCTCAAGGATTCCGAGGGAAATATTGACAAGGCCGTTGACATACTGAGGAAAAAGGGGATTGCCAAGGCACAAAAAAGAGTGGGCAGGATTGCATCGGAGGGCCAGGTTCAGGCCTATGTCCATACGGGTGGGAAAATCGGCGTGCTCGTGGAGGTGAACTGCGAAACCGACTTTAGCGCCAACACGGACGACTTTACCTCTTTTTCAAAAAACCTGGCCATGCAGATAGCGGCAACAAACCCAATCGCTATCTCGGCCGACAAGCTGTCTTCCGAGGTAGTGGAGAGGGAAAAGGAGATATACCGGGAACAAGCCCTTCAGGAAGGCAAACCCGAGAAGGTGGTGGAAAAGATCGTCGAGGGTAAACTCATGAAATTTTACTCTGAAGTCTGCCTTCTGAACCAAGCCTATATACGGGATCCGAACCTGACCATCGAGGACCTGCTCAATGAGCTAAAGGCGAAAACCGGTGAAAATATCGTAGTAAGCAGGTTTGCGAGGTTTCAGCTCGGGGCGGCCGAGGGAGTATAGGCCGGTATTGATATCGTCGAGCTACATCAACGGGGAGCAATCTACCTTTAAAGGGGATTGAGGCCTTCAGAGTGCGGCTCCGAGCATGCAATGCCGGCTTCATATCCCTCATGGCCGGTATGCAGGGATCGCTTCATGATACAATCCAGATTCACTCGTATCCTGCTCAAAGTAAGCGGGGAATCGCTGAGGGGGAGTAACACCAGCGGTATCCATCCCCCTGCCCTCAATGCGATTGCCTCTGACATCAAATCAGCACACCAGCAGGGAGTTCAGATTGCCATTGTCATAGGAGGAGGCAATATCTTCAGGGGCACACAATCCCCCGGATTTCCTATCCACAGGGCTACTGCCGATTATATGGGGATGATGGCCACGATCATTAATGCACTTGCCCTGAACGACTCCCTCAAGTCATTGGGCTCTTCTACAATGGTTATGAGCGCGCTCGAGGTACGTAATGTGGTAGGGCCTTTCAACCGGGAGCGCGCGCTCGGACACCTGGAGGAAGGAGGGATTGTCATTTTTGCAGGCGGCACCGGAAACCCTTACGTTACCACTGATACCGCCGCCACCTTACGTGCTATAGAGATCGAGGCCCAGGCTATTCTCAAGGGAACCCAGGTCAATGGGGTGTATGATCGGGATCCGGCAAAGGAGAAAACTTCACGGCTCTTTGCCAGGATCAGTTACGAACAGGTGCTGAAAGAGAAACTGGGGGTAATGGACCTCACCTCCATTTCACTGGCAATGGAATACGATGTTCCTATCATTGTTTTCAACATCGGCAAAAGGGGAAATATAGCGCGGATATGTGCCGGAGAGAAGGTAGGAACCTTGATAGCAGGAGAAGGCGATGAAAGATGAAATCATATCGGAGATGCGGGAGAAGATGAAGAAAACCGCCGAGGCCCTCAACCAGGAATATAAGAAGATGAGAACAGGAAGGGCGTCTACCTCTCTCATCGAGGGAATCAAGGTTGAATGCTATGGAACGCACATGCGCCTGAATCAACTAGCCTCCCTGAGTATTCCCGAAAGCAGGCTTCTTATCGTCCAGCCTTGGGATCAAACCATCATTGGAAATATTGAGAAAAGTATACTGAAATCAGGCCTTGGGCTTACTCCTATGAATGACGGAAAGGTAATCAGGATATCCATACCGCCCCTCACCGAGGAAAGGAGAAAAGAGCTCGCCAAGATGGCCAGAAAGATGGCAGAGGATAGTAAGATAATCATACGGAACCACCGGCGCGAGGCGAACGAGATGTTGAAAGAATTGAAAAACGAGGGCGAGATATCAGAGGATGAAATGTACGGCTACCAAGAAAAGGTGCAAAAGAACACTGATGAATATATTGCCAAGATCGATGAAATCAGAACGGAAAAGGAAAGCGAAATCCTTGAATTTTAGCAATCTTTTCGTATCTGCCTCCCTGTGCTCTCTGCCCTCATGAATAGCTGGAAACCTCTGCACCATGATGCAATACTGCTGCCTATTCATGGACATGGTTCATGGAGGCCGGAGAAACCAACAGAAGCGAGTTTACCCTTTCGATGGAACGACTAAATCCAGATAAATTGCCCCGCCATGTCGCTATTATCATGGACGGGAATGGCCGATGGGCAAAAAAAAAGGGCCTGACGAGAATAGCCGGTCATCAAAAAGGCATTGATTCCGTTCGGGATGTGGTCAGGACCAGCAAGGAACTTGGCATACAATGGCTCACCCTCTATGCCTTTAGCGAGGAGAATTGGAGGAGGCCTAAACATGAGGTAAAGGCCTTGATGAACATCCTCAATCGGTTCCTTAAGAGCGAACGAAAGGAAATGCTCGGTAATGGAATTCGCCTGACCTGCATTGGTCAAACTGAAAAACTTCCACCTGAGGTGCAAAAAACCCTCTGGCAGACGATCGAGTTAACCTCCCACAATAACGACATGACCCTGACGCTCGCATTGAGCTACGGCGGAAGGCAGGAAATCCTCGGTGCAGTGCGAAATATGCTGAATGATATTCAAAAGGGGACCCTAAGGGAAAAACAGATCACGGAAGACCGTTTCGGTAAATACCTCTATACAGCTGATATGCCGGACCCGGACTTGCTCATACGGACAAGTGGGGAGTATAGGATAAGCAATTTTCTTCTCTGGCAGATAGCATACACGGAGATTTACATCACACCCATTTTCTGGCCTGATTTCCGCAAAGAGAGATACCTCGAAGCCCTTCTCGATTATCAGAAACGAGAAAGGCGTTTCGGCTCTACCGGTGAACAGCTACCAGGCCACACCCAAGGATGACGGACCGAATCAATGACTAATCATGCCAAGAGAATACTCACCGTTGTCATTGGTGTGCCCTTGCTCATTGCGGTCATCTGCTTTTCTCCGGCCTGGGTTTTTACCATAGTTATCCTTTTTGCCGCACTACTCAGCCTTAATGAATTCTATTCAATGACAAGCCCTGACGCAACGCAGCTGATCGTCTTTGTCAACTATCTCTCCACCGCCGGTCTTTTTTGTTCGCTGCTGGTCAAAGGCCTTTTTTATATCGCGATTATCCCGCTTTTTATCATACTCCCTCTCGCCCTCTTTATGGCACGCTACCGAATGAGACCTCCCACCATAGATGAGATTGGCCGGATACTCATGGGGCCGTTCTATATCTGTCTGCCACTGATGTTGCTCGTGGTAATTTTTGGGATTCCCCGGGGCCAATGGTGGGTATTGTTCATACTCTCTGTCATCTTTTCCGGAGACACGGGCTCATTCTATGTCGGAAGGTCCTGGGGAAAACACAAGTTGTCCCGGACCAGTCCGGGTAAAACCTGGGAGGGTGCCATTGGGGGCCTGCTGTCAAACATTGCGGCAGCCGTTATCTTCAGGTATCTGTTCTTTCCCTCTTTATCTATTATCTCCGTTGTGGTATTAGCCATAGGACTAGGAATAAGCGGCCAGATCGGCGATCTGGCGGAATCAATGCTTAAAAGGATTTCCAAGGTAAAGGATAGCGGTAGGGTGTTACCGGGACACGGCGGGATGCTCGACAGGATCGATAGCCTCCTTTTCTCGATACCAATACTCTATCTCTACCTGAACTATGCGGGCCTGGTAGGTTCATGTGTATCCCTCTGAGCTCTATCCCTCATGAAGCTTCGCCTTCGAGAACATAACGATGACGAGCAAACGAAAGGAGCTGCTCGATCTTGAAAAACATATGCATTCTCGGCTCGACCGGTTCCATAGGGAATACCGCGATAGATATTCTCAAGGAGAATCCCGAGGAATACCGGCTTATAGCGCTCGGTGCGGGAAGGAACATAGAGCTCCTTCGCGCCCAGATCGAGGAACTGAAGCCCCGATTCGCGGCGGTTGTAAATTCCGAGCTTGCTGGCAAGCTAAGGGCCTCGCTCGCTAACAGGCTGGAAACGGAAATAGTAGCCGGCCCCGATGGATACATAGAAATAGCCACCCTTTCAGAGGTGGACCTGGTAGTGGCGGCAATGAGCGGCGCCTCCGGCCTTGTTCCAACCTACTCGGCGATCCGCTCAGGCAAGGACATCGCCTTGGCCAATAAAGAGACGCTGGTGGCAGCGGGATCATTGTTGATGAAGGAATCGCGAGATAGGAACGTTCGTATTTTTCCTATCGATAGCGAGCACAGCGCAATCCAGCAATCAATCCAGGGGCACAACAGGGAGGATCTCAAAAGGATTGTGTTGACCGGATCCGGTGGCCCCTTTAAGGATTATACGCTCGAGATGCTCGCCACGGTTACCCCTGAGAAGGCATTACAACATCCGAAATGGAAGATGGGCAAGAAGATAACCATCGACTCGGCAACCATGATGAACAAGGGGTTGGAGGCAATCGAGGCGAAATGGCTTTTCGACGTGGACATGGATCAGATAGATATTATTCTGCACCCGGAGACCATTATTCACTCCATGGTTGAGTATGTGGATGGCTCGATCATCGCCCAACTTGCCCTTCCTAATATGAGACTGCCGATATCCTATGCACTCTCATATCCCAGACACCGTAAAGGGCAATTGCCATCGGTGGATTTTCTGGAGATCGGACATCTGAGCTTTGAAAAACCCGACACAAAAAGGTTTAGATGTCTGGACTTGGCACTCGAGGCGGGATATATTGGTCAGAGCATGCCAGCTGTCTTGAGCGGCGCGAATGAGATTGCCGTGAAGGCCTTTTTGGATGGAAAAATCACGTTCCTAGAAATACCCCGCCTTATCGAGAAAACTATGGAGCAACATGAGCTCCATCCTATCGACAGCATTGATCGCGCACTTGAGGCAGATCAGTGGGCAAGGGCAAGGGCGACGGTAATCCTAGATAAAATGATAGGAAGCCAGCTTCAATGACCACGGTATTATACTATATCATTCCGTTTATTGTTGTTCTCGGTGTGTTGATCTTCTTCCACGAGTCAGGGCATTTCATTCTGGCAAAGCTATTTAAGGTGAAGGTGCTGAAGTTCTCTCTTGGCTTTGGTCCGAAGATCATCGGAAAAACCGTTGGAGAAACTGAATATGTGATCTCGGCCTTTCCATTGGGCGGTTACGTTAAGTTATTGGGTGAAAACGACGATGAGGAAATAGCCCCTGAAGATGTTCCCCGAGCGTTCTCCAGCAAGCCCGTCCAACATCGAATTGCCATTGCCGCAGCCGGGCCTGTCTTCAATTTTCTCCTCGCCTTCCTTCTGTTCAGCGGCATCTACCTCATCTCGGGCTACCCCATCATAGCTCCAGAGGTAGGTCAAGTAAGCCCCGACTCTCCCGCTGATAAAGCCGGCATACGGAAAGGCGACATTATCGAATATATAGAGGGCATAAAGATCGAGAGATGGAATCAGATAAAGCAATTCGTGGAGAAGAACCCGGAACACGGGCTTAACATGACGATCATCAGGGGAGGAACTCGGTTCTCAACAACGGTGTTTCCAGAGGAGGAGGTCGTAAAAAATATCTTCGGCGAGGAGGTACAATCGGCACTCATCGGAATCGTGACGAGCGGGAGCACAGAACAAATACGTCTGGGCCTCTTCAGGGCAATAAAGGAGGGGGCAGTCAAGACATGGGAGATAACGTCCCTCACCGTGCTGGTACTCATAAAACTGGTTCAGGGCGTCGTACCCCTCAAAACGGTTGGTGGTCCCATCATGATTGGGCAGCTCGCAGGGGAGATCGCAAGGGAAAATTTTAGCTACCTCATACCCTTTATGGCGGTTATCAGCGTCAATCTCGCCATTTTAAACCTCCTTCCCGTACCGGTCCTGGACGGGGGAATGATCCTTTTTTTCTTGATAGAGATCGTAATAAAAAAACCCATCAGTATAAAGAAGCGGGAGATGGCCCAAAAGATAGGCTTCTTCCTCCTCATCATGCTGATGGTCCTCGTCTTTTACAATGACCTCCTCAGGATAATAACCAAATAATGGAAGATTGAACATCTACCATTGAAAATCTTCAATAGAAAATAGTCAATCGACAATTGATTATCCTTTCCATAAATACCTCGACAAAACAATACAGCCTGGCGTTGCTGGAAAATGATACCGTGGTGGGTGAATACCTCATATCATCCGGATCAAGTCACTTCAGGGATCTGATGCCTTGTATCGATGATCTCTTTAGAAAAACAACCCTCACCCCCGGGCAGCTTGGGGCCGTAGCTGTTTCCATAGGACCGGGAAGCTTTACCGGTACAAGGGTCGGGCTCGCCGTTGCAAAAGGGCTCTCGCAAGGCCTCGGCATACCAATACTTGGTGTGTCTACCCTCCCGGCCCTGGCCAGTCAGATTCCCTACGCGAGAAAGGGTATTTGCAGCTTGGTGACCTCCAGAAAAGGGGAGGTATTTGCCGCCCTTTTCAGGCGTGATCGAGATGATCACCTCATAAGGATTGCGGAAGATGTCAGCCTAAAGATGGAAGACCTCCCCGTTTTGATCAAGAGGAAAACCATTATTATCGGAAATGACTTCACCGCTCAAGGTCCCCTTGTAAAACAATTTGTGGGGGAAAACGCCCTGTTTGCACCGTCAAACCTCTGGAACCTGCGGGCCTCATCCATAGGCGCTCTGGCCTTCCAAAGGCTCGAGCAAGGGGATTCGGATACTATAAGTACGCTCGTTCCTCTCTATCTAAGAGACGCGGATATCAGGGTAGGCAAAAACCCCTTAGGATAGAGCGTGCAAAGCATATATCCCGTTTTCATGTATGCCGTATTGACAAATGGCATATTTTATACTAAATAATAAAAAAATAGAGTTTAAAGGTACTTATCTTGAATCAAAGAAAAACATACAACAAGTTGCCGGTCGCGTGGGAGGGAATTCCCTTTATCGCTATGTCTCTGGCAGTAACCGCTGTCCTTCTTTTCCTCGAGTGGAAGTTTTTCGCCATTCCGATGATGGTGCTCACCTTGTTTATTATCTATTTCTTTCGGGACCCGGACAGGACTCGGATACCCAACGAGTCGGCAATCCTCACTCCGGCAGACGGGAAGGTGCTCGCCATAGAAGACTTACCGGAGGGGGACAATCGCTATCCAAATGGGGCCAAAAAGGTAAGCATCTTCATGTCCCTTTTTAATGCACACATCAACAGGATTCCCATAAGCGGCAAGATTACGGGGCTCTCCTACCACCCGGGCAAATTCTTTTCGGCAAACAGGGATAAGGCCTCTCTCTATAACGAGCGTAATATCGTAACGCTCGAGACACACAACAGGGCGAAGATCGCCTTTGTCCAGATAGCGGGTCTCGTTGCCAGGAGGATCTCCTGCTGGGTTCATGAGGGAGACGTTGTGGAGACAGGTCAAAGGTTTGGCCTCATTCGATTTGGCTCACGACTTGAGGTATACCTTCCACCTCATTGCACCATCATCGTGACAAAGGGTCAAAAGGTAAAGGCCGGTCAAACAATACTAGGATACCTTGGTGAGACAAAAGACGAGAAACAAAGCAAAGAACAGGAATAAGAAGGGAATATATATTCTTCCCAACCTCTTTACCTCCTTTAGCCTCTTTGGAGGTTTTTACGCTATTATCGCCTCCATTCAGGGAAGGTTCGATGCTGCCGCCATCGCTATTCTTATCTCCTCAATCCTCGATGGGTTGGATGGGAAGATTGCCCGTTTTACCAATACAACGAGCAAATTCGGCGTTGAATACGACTCCCTCTCAGATCTGGTTGCCTTTGGTGTTGCGCCCGGTTTACTGGCATTTGAGTGGGCCCTCAAACCCTTTGCACGATTTGGCTGGCTTGCCGTGTTCCTGTACTTAATCTGTGGTGCGCTGAGGCTTGCCCGATTTAACATCCAGAAAAATAGCCTTGAATCGAGGCATTTTAAGGGATTACCGATCCCCGGAGCCGCTATCTTTATCGCCACCATGGTGCTCTTTATCCATTCCATGGGAGGCATTGCTCTCCACCAACATATTATCATACCCATCATGTACCTCCTCTCATTCCTCATGGTGAGCACCATAGACTATTTCAGCTTTAAAGGCTTCGGATTATTCAAACGAAGACCTTTCAACTCGCTGGTGGCAGTGATATTGCTCTTTATCGTTGTCGCCTATAAGCCGGCACTGATGCTGTTTCTATTCTCCGCCATCTACGTTGTTTCAGGGCCTGCACTGATGATTTACCACCTTGTTCGCAGGTCCGGGAAGGCGGCTCCTTCTTTGGCCGATTCCTCTCTGGAAAACGGAGAAGACGGTTTAACCAATAGATTATAGAAATCCATGGGGAGCTGACCGAAGGATTTCATCCCTTGCGTGTGCAGTGTTATAGGTTTTAGGGTTTTTCGGCCTGCATTTGCAGATACATGAAGAATATGCTATGAGAATTACGGGCGGTATGAAAAAAGGCCACCGTTTGGCACGAATGAAGGGATACGGTATCCGTCCTACCTCGGATATGGTAAGGAGCTCCATCTTTAATATCCTGGGCCAGGTGATGAACGGTTGCATAACGCTGGATCTCTTTGCAGGTACAGGGAGCTTGGGGATCGAATCCATTTCGAGAGGCTCGGAAAAGGCTGTTTTCATCGATAGGTCAGTAAGAGCACTCGAGCTCATAAGAAAGAACCTGTCTATCTGTGGCTATGAGGAACTGGCCATAGTCGCCAGAGAGGAACTGCCTGATGGTCTGGCACGCATTCATGATCTCGGCTGTGATATATTCGATCTGGTATTCATTGATCCTCCTTATAGAAAGGGCTACATTAGGCCGACGCTTATTAGGCTCGTGGATGAAGAGCTATTGTCAAGGGAAAGCCGGGTAGTTGTGGAATCATCGAGCGGCATTGATGATGAGCTCCCAGCAAAGGTAGGCGATCTTGTGCTGAATCTTGAAAGGGCATACGGGTCAACAGTAATAGGGATATATCTCTAGCAGAAGGATGCCTCCTATGGGGAAAATGGCAATCTATCCTGGTTCTTTTGATCCTATTACCAATGGCCATATCAGTATCTTGAGGAGGACGCTCACCATATTTGATTCCGTCACCGTGGCCGTTGCCGAAAATCCCATGAAAAACACCCTTTTCTCTCTGGAGGAAAGGATGGAAATGATCCGCGAATCGGTTAAAAACGACCGGAAGGTTTACATTGAATCCTTTCAGGGTTTGCTCGTTGATTACGTGGAGAGTAAAAACACCAATGTAATTATACGGGGAATGAGGGCGCTGTCGGACTTCGAATATGAATTCCAGATGTCCCTGATGAACAGAAAATTGAACAAGAATATCCAAACGATCTTTATGATGACCGACTACAAGTGGTTTTACACGAGTTCCACTATCATAAAGGAAGCTTCAAGATATGGAGGGACGATCAGGGGGCTTGTTCCTGAAATCGTCTGCCAGAAACTAAAGGAAAGGTTTGGCTACCAATAGAAAATCAGGAATCGAGGAAGGAGCGGTCATGGCCTTAACGAAAGAGAAGATCATAGATAGCGTGTACAACCAGGTGGGGTTCAGCAAGAATCAATCCAGAAGGGTTATTGAGACCCTTTTAGAGATAATCAAGCAGACCTTAGAGAAAGGCGACAATCTCCTGGTCAGCGGTTTTGGCAAGTTCGTTGTAAAACGAAAGGCCGCACGAAGAGGAAGAAACCCTCAAACCAAAAAAGACTTAAAGCTCAGAGCCCGGAAGGTTGTAGTGTTCAGAACCTCCGGAGTTCTTCGGAAAAAGATCAATCAAAAGGCTAAAGAGCCACGATAAATGTTTGGGAAAATCCGAGGTATTCCAATTTTTCGACTACCTGGTTAATCTCATTCAGATCTTCAGAGAGAGACACCCTCACTCGATAGAAAATGGTCCCATTGCCCGGAACGCATGTCGTTATGGTGACATGATCAAATAAAACCCTGAGCCGCTCTGCCAGCCGCATCGCATTCTCCTCAGCCTCAAAGGCACCTACCTGGATGGTATATTTCCCTTTCCTAAAATTCCTCGCCTCCACGAGAGGCTTGGATGTTCCGCCCATCTTAATTGTTCCAACCTTCCTAGACAGGGCTACTATTCGCACCTTGGTGGTGCCCGGGTCAATCAACCCTATATCCTTTGCCGCGGCGAAGGATAGATCTATAATCCTTCCCTTCACGAAAGGACCTCTATCATTGATTCTTACCACGACCTCCTTGCCGTTTGATAGGTTGACTACCTTTACGTGGATTCCTAACGGAAGCGTTTTATGGGCAGCCGTTTTCTTATGCATATCGTAGAGTTCGCCATTGGCGGTGTTCCTGCCATGGAACTTCCCTCCATACCACGAGGCGATACCTTCCTCAACAAACCCCTCTTCGCTCGGGAGGCAATAGTATGGAACTCCATCTATGATATACGGTTCCTGGAACCTGCTCTCATGGGTCTCGGGCAATACCATAGTCGGCCTCTCGTGACCACTCACGAGAGTTCGCCTCTCGCCCATGGCACAGCCAAACAACACCGGAAAAAGGAAAAGAAAGACGGAAAGGAACATGGGCAGGCGGGGCCTCTTTTCAGGGCGGGTTTCCAAGGGCTTTGGATGGAGATTTCCCTCCTTTAGAAGGCTATCGAACTTTCGGAAAACCCCATCGCTGGAAACAGCAACATGCGTGCTCTCCCTCATATTCCCGTTCTCCCATTCTCGAGGCCTCAGTCTATGCGCTCAGTAGCTCTTTGCCAAGGATATGTAGGATCTTCCTCCCTGCTCCTGCGGGATTCAGCGGTTCTTCCACTCAGGGCTCCTCTTCTCCAGAAACGCCTTGAGCCCTTCTTGGGCATCGTTCGTTTTCATCAATTCATTGAGATATATATCCTCAATTGCCTTGAGAGATGGCTCAAAGTCATCCATGAGTCCGGCCTTAACCGTCTTCTTGGTAATCCTCAAAACCTCGGCGCTCAGCGATAGATACGGCCTAATAAAATCCTGCGTTTCTCGAGCCAGCTCCCCCTTCGCAACCACCTTGTTGATGAGGCCCATGGTATGCGCCTCCTGAGCGGATATGATGCGCCCTGATAGAATCAAATCCATTGCTGCCTTTCTCCCTATAATCCGAGGCATTATCTGTGCAGCAATGGGCGGAAGAACGCCCACCTGGATCTCCGGCTGGCCGAATTTCGCGCTTTCATCTGCGATTACCAGATCGCAGAAGATCGCCAGCTCACAGCCGCCGCCAAGGCATGACCCGTACACAGAGGACGCCGTCACCGCCCCTAATCTATCCATCAATCGGAACATGCCATGGAAACTCTCGATCATCTTCGGTGCAAGATCTCCTGTATGTTCTCCCACATCCACACCTGCTGAAAAACACTTTCCATCAGCATCAAAAAGAACGACCTTAAGGCCTCTGTTCTCTGCCCAATCCTTGAGCGTATCATTGATTTCGTCCATCATTTCAATATTGAGAACATTCACCGGAGGTCTTTTCAGGGTAATCGTTCCGAGACCTCCCTCAATGCGAGCATTAATGTGTTTCATACCCTTCTCCTTTCTGAACGCCTACTGTTTTAAAAAGTGCAGCGGTTTAATGTTGATGGTTTCGTAAAAAGTCATTTTTTCCATTTTTCTGTCATTCCGGCGGAAGCCGGAATCCAGTAAATTCAATAGGTTCTGGATGCCGGATCAAGTCCGGCATGACGATTAGAAGACTTTTTACGACTTTGTCAATGTTCCTTTTTTGCACGAGAGGCTCCGTCCCTCTTTGTCTTAGCCTAACCTTTATCTTTATACTTAAAATCGCGCAGCAGATCAACCGTGTATTTACAGGACGCTCCGAAATCAACATGTTGCTTTATTTGCAGATAAAAAAATCCAGGGGTTTCCCCCCGGATTTTTTTATCTCTCTTTTTCTTTTTAGCGTCTCGTCTTATTTTTGTGGCTTACCGAGTACCGCCTCAAACATTTCCTCATCAAAGGGGTGGCCTTGTGCGATCATCTGCCTCATCTTGATGATATCAACATCCGTGGTCCCGGTTATTCTCTTGGTATTAAAGGCACTCATACCCATATCGAACTCACCGTAAGCCGACGCATTTGCCGCCCACCACATGATGACTTCAGCCTTGGTTCTCTCCCACGCAACCTTCTTGGTTGCCCGAATCATTTGATAGGACATGGCAACCTGTTGCGGAAAGAGGTTGGCAAAGGTCCATGCTACATCCATACATGCCTTATCCAGGAGCGAACGATCCCTCGGCAGCTCCTTGAGCATAGCCTTGGCCTCTTTCGCTTCCTCTCCGCCCTTGAATTCGCCGTAAACTATCTCGCCATCCTCAACCCACTTATCGGTTATTACCGCAGGATTTCGAATAAACTTACCGTCCTTCTTGAGCACCGGAACAATCTTGTGCACATAGTTCTTCCGCATCATCTTGTAGGCGCTCCATTGCTCACAGGAAACCGCATTCCACATAGCATCCTGCATGGTCATCTCAATGGGCTTGAACTGGCATGCTCCGCCCATGGCAGTGGAGCCGTGCTGGGGTCCAACCTGCCCGAAGGTAGCGACGTCTGATGCTATAGTAAGATCACAGACGCCACCGATTTCCTCGCCGCCACCGATACTCATCCCGTTGCAGCAGCGGATAAAGGGCTTGGTTGACGTCCAGACCGCGTCAAATGCCCGCCAGTAGATGGACATGTATTCCTGGCAATCCAAGGGCCGCATAACATAGTATTCACTATACTCCGGCACATTTCCTCCGGTACAAAACGCTCGTGCGCCTGCTCCGGTCAAGATCACACAAACAACGCTGGGATCATGTGAGCCTTTGTCAAAGGCAGCGGCAGTGGCATGGAGCATTTCACCGGTATAGGAATTGTACTGTTTTTCATTGTCAAGCGTGACCCACGCTACATAGAGATCAGGAACCTCGTTCCCCTGAGGGTCCAAAAGGGGTCTTTTCTCATAGACCACTCTTGGGGGCTCTGTTTTGTGAAGATATTTTTCATCGTACATCTGGTGATCAACTTTTTGGTCCTTTGGTGCTCTTGGTATCCAATCTAATGCCATAATCTTCCTCCTTTGTTATGGTTAGGTTTGCTATCTTTTAGACTTAAAAATCAGGCGTTAATACTATCCGTTTCATTGGGGGCGTCTTGTGGTTCTCTGCAAAGGTTTCAACTATTGTGCTCATGGGGCGAGTTTCCACAAATTCCTCCATGTTGATCTTCCCGCTCAAGACCATATCCAAGACAATCGGATAGTATTCAGGGAGGCATCCCCATGTACCGATTATTTCGGCATCAAAGGCCATGAGGCGACCGATTGCATATTCCGTCTTGGCAAGTCCAA
>CAYMFC010000013.1:0-25893 GCA_964389665.1 uncultured Desulfobacteraceae bacterium
CCATGCCATTGAGTATCTCGCAGCCTTTTCCGAACACCCCTGCATCGTAATACTAAAGACCTCGGAGAATTTGTTGATTATGCTGTTCATAACCGCATCCATTAATGGCGTATGGCCAAGAAGCTTTGCCATGGAGGCGGCTCTTCTATCGGGAAAGCCGCAGGGGTTGATATGGGAGAAGTGCTCAAGGTTTGGATTGACGTTGAGGGCAAACCCATGCATGGTGACCCGGCTTCGCACGCTGAGGCCGATGGCGGCAATCTCTCTCATTGAGAAACAGATAAACCGTGTTGGAGGCGAAAAGCACCACAACTCCTCTTACTTAGCTCTTTTCTACGGAAACTTCCCTTCCAACCCCCTTGATGGAAGCATATAAGGTGGGAACAAAGAAGGTGGTGAAAAGCGCTGATACCAGCATTCCACCGATCACTACACGAGCCATGGGTGCGTTCATCTCCGAACCCTCTCCGAACCCGAGGGCCATGGGCACCAGTGCGAGGCAGGTGGTAAGGGTGGTCATCATGATCGGGCGAAGGCGTCTTCTCGCGCCGATGAGAATCGCCTCTGCCAGGGGGTTCCCCCCTTTCCTCAGCCGGTTGATGTAGTCTATCATCACGATGCCGTTATTCACCACGATGCCGATGAGAAGAACCCCCCCGATAAACACAGGGATCGTGACATTCATGTTGAGCAGCAATAATACGAGGATAACCCCGATTGAGGCAAAGGGTACCGTGAACATGATCACAAAGGGCTCGGTGAGGGACTCGAACTGGGAGGCCATCACCATATAGACCAGGACTATGGCCAGGGCAATGGCGAACAGCAGCCCACCAAAGGCCTCTTTCTGTTGCTCGTACTCGCTTGCGAAAGAAAGGCGAAAGTTTGGAGGCAATCTCACGTCAGCGATCTTTTCTCTGATATCCTGAACAATGTGCCCTAGATCCCTTCCCTGAATCCCTGCCATCACCGTAATCAATCGCTCCTGATTCCTCCGATCTATTTTCGTTGGACCTTTTCCCTCTGTAATGGTGGTAAATCCCTTTAATGGAGTCTCCTCGCCGGCCGGCCCTGTGATGGATATGTTCAGGATATCCTCCGGACCTGCACGGTCTTCCTCCCGCAAGCGGACAAGGATATCAAACTCATCTCCTCCCTCTCGGTACTTGGAAGCCGCCGTTCCTTCTATATTGGTATTGATAACCTGGAGGATCCGCGAGATCGGAAGGCCCAATGTTGCGGCCTTGGACCTGTCGATGGCTATCTGAAGTTCGGGTCGATTGTCCTCAATGCTTACCCTGGGATAGATAATTCCCTCGACCCCCTTGATCCTGCGGATGACCTCCTCGCCGAGGGCCTTCCCCTTATGGAGGTCATAGCCCTTGAGGTCGATCTCAAATCTCTCTTCCCTCCCCCCGCCGAGGAAACTCGAATACATGGATCTTCCCTCGGAGATACGGAGCTTGGCGTCAGGAATGCCGGAGAGCTTCGGCCTCAGATCTGTAATGATTTCTTCTGTTGAGCGCTTTCGCTCCTTTTTGTCCACGAGGTACACCCGGAAAAAGGCCGTATGAGCGCTCCCCCCCCGGCGCGGGTGGCTTCCCGATCTGGAGAACATCCTTTGAGTCTCCGGAACATTTCGGAGGACCGCCGCCTCCATCTCCCCTGTTACGTGGGAGGTGATATCGAGCCGAGTCCCCACCGGCATCTCGATCTCCCCATTGATAACTCCCTCGTCGATCTTCGGAAGCAGTTCCGTTCCCACACCCTTAAGATTGAAGGTCCAGAAGGCCAGAAACAGGATAAGGACCGAGCCCCCCATCACCGTTTTCCGGTGCTTCAGGGACCACCCCAGCCCTTTGAGATATCCATCGTAGAGACGAGTTTTTGCCGCTCCTTCCTTCTTGCTCTCAACGATCAGAAACCGTGATGAGAGCATGGGGATCAGGCTCAGCGCTACCACCAATGCAGCCACCAGGGAAAAGGTGACCGTGAGGGCCATCTGTTTGAACATCACCCCCTCTACGCCTCTCAGAAAGAGAAGGGGAAGGAACACGCAGATGGTGGTGAGGGTCGAGGCTGTGATGGCCATACCCACCTCGCCGCTCCCCTCTGTGGCCCCCTCTATCGCCCCTGTTCCCTCCTCCCGGTGACGGAATATGTTCTCGAGCACCACGATTGAGCTATCCAGTATCATGCCGATCCCGAGGGCCAATCCTCCCAGGGACATCATGTTGATAGTGAGCCCCAAACCCTCGAGAAGGAAGAAGGTGGACCAGATGGCGATTGGTATAGAGGTAGAGATAATGATCGTGCTTCGGATGTTTCTGAGGAAGGCAAACAGCACCACTATCGCCAGGATTCCCCCTATGAAGGCGGACTGTTGTACCTGTTTGATGGATTTCCTGATGAAATCCGCGGTATCGTGCATAAGGGTGAGGGTTACCCCTTCGGGAAGCTCTCTCTCGAGTCCTGGGAGTATCTTGAGAAGCCGGTTTGAAACCTGCACCGTGTTGCTTCCCGATCTCTTCCTGATAGCCACCATCACGCCGTGCTGGCCGTTAATCCTGGTGTGTGTTCGGAGTTCCTTGAACCCATCCTTCACCTGGGCCACCTGCTTCAGGTACACAGGGGTACCCTGTCTGGTGGCAATGATGATGTTCTCTATATCCTCCAGGCTTGAGAACTCTCCCAAGGGACGGACCAGCCATTCCCTCCTCCCGGTTTCAAGGCGACCTCCCGGAAGCGAGAGGCTTTCTCCCTTAATGATGCCGACCAAGGCATCGATGGAAAGCCCTATGGAGCGGAGTTTTGCCCGGTTGACCTCCACCTGGATCTCTCTCTCCAGGCCTCCCCATATATCAACGGCTGCCACTCCCTCAACCTGTTCGATATCGTACTTGATGCGGTCGTCGGCCAGATCCCTCAGCGTGGATGGATGGATGGGGCCCCTCAATGAAAAGAAGATAATGGGACGGTTTGAAGGGTCATATTTATGGAGAAAGGGGTCTTCTGCATCCTCGGGCAGGAAAGGGCGAACGCGATCGAGCTTCTCCCGGATATCATTTGCCGCCTCGTCCAGATTGGTGCCCCAGTTAAAATCTATCGTAACGGTAGAAGCATCCTCACTTGAGGTGGAACGAATGTCCTTCACGTTTTCTATGGTGCTGACGTTCTTTTCAATAAGCTCGGTAATGAGCCTCTCTACCTCCTGAGGGCCGGCCCCTTCGTAATTGGTGACGACCGTGATAGACGGGTAGGTTATATCCGGCAGGATATCTATGGGAAGGCGCAGCACGGAGATAGACCCAAAGATCAGGAGAGCCAGGAAAAACATGGATGTAGTAATAGGCCTTCGGACAGCCAGACTGGACAGGTTCATGGATTTTCGTGTCCCCGAATAACATGGACGGGCATACCGTCGGTGAGTTCGTACTGACCGGCTACGATGATCTCATCGCCCTCCTGCAATCCCCTCAGGACCTCTACGTACTGCTCTCCCTCAAGGCCGAGCATGATTTCTTTAAGCGATGCCTTGCCGTTATCATGGACGAAGACCCTTGAAGCGCCTTTTTCCCTCAAAAGTGAATCCTTTGAGAGCAAGAGAACGCCGTCACGCCGTTGCACAATGAGGCTCGCTCGGGCAAACATCCCCGGCTTCAATCGATGATCATGGTTCCCCACCTGTATCTCCACATCGGCGGTCCTGGTCTGAGCATCGACAGTCGGGCTGATGCGGACCACTGAACCCCGGAATAGCTCATCCGGGTACGTATCTACCCGGATCTCGGCGTGGGATCCCGGCCTGATCTGGGCAAGTTCTCCCTCGACCACAGGCACAGCTACCTTGACAACGTCCATGGCCACGATCCTTATCAAGGGGGCGGTAGTGGTTACAAAGGCTCCTTGATCGAGAAATCTCTTGCTAATGATCCCATTAATGGGGGCTCGGATTGTTGCGTTTTTTAGGTTGATTTCGGCAAGCCTTACCGTTGCCTCTGCCTTACGAATCTGAGCGAGCAAGGCATCCCGGTCCTCCTGCCTTGCCCCCTTTCTCATCAGGGTCAGTTTTTCCTTGGCTGAATTGTGTTCCGCCTCGCTGATGGTCACCTGCAGCATGGCCTCATCGAGTCGCTGCTGGGAGATGAAATCCCTCTGCTTAAGCGTCTTTAACCTAGTGTAGTTTTCAAGGCTATTCCTCCAGCGGGCCTCGGTCTGGCGAACCAGTTCCTCGGCCTGGACAATTTCCTCAGGCCTGGCTCCCGTCTCCATTTGTGCCCATCCGGCTTTTAGCACATCAAGGGCCGCCCTGCTCTCCTGAAGCTTTGCCTCCCGCTCTTCCCTTTCAACAACTGCAATTACCTGATCTGTCTTTACCCCGTCACCTTGCTCCACCTCGATTTCCTCGAGGATGCCCGATACCTTCGAGAACACGTCCACCTGCGCCTCGGCCACAACGGTCCCGGTCAGCTGTAGACGACGATCAAGGGAGCCCCTCTCGAGCAAGACCACCTCAACGGGGACCCGTCCAACGATTTGGTTCCTGTTCGCTGGCGGGCTCGCCTTTGTCTCCTTTCCGTGATCCGTGAACGTCCAGTAAAAGGCAATCCCGAGAAGGAGCAGTATTGCTGTTGCTGTGAGAGCCTTCCTCATTATTTCTTCTCTTTCTAAATCCCTTCCCTTTCCGCTATCTCGAATCCTACTCCAAGAATTACCCCACGCTATCAGGAGCCAATAGAATTAAAATCCTGAAATACGCTGAACGTTTCTGCATAAATTTAGATTGCTTCGTCGCTATTGCTCCTCGCAATGACATTGATAAGCTGATCTTGTCATTGCGAGCAAGGCGAAGCAATCTCAAAAAAGGAAATTCCTATACAATTAAATTATATACCAATAGCAAGATAAATCCAACATTGTTATTATATTCCACGGCAACAAAGTTAAATGCAGATTGAGGTAATGTCAAAAAGAGAACAATAAGCAGTGGCCTCTCGTGCCTGAATCATCAATGTGACCAAAGGCCGGATAGGGGGTAGAGGAAGGAAGATGATGATTCCAGCCGCCAAGTGCACAGAGATGTTCGAAGGGCCTATTATTGAATCTCAACGATGATGCCTGTGTGAAGCGGTGAAAAGCGATCTTTGAGGATCTGAAAGAGCTCTACCTGGGCCCTGAACCCGGTACAATGACCGGCATATACCCAATCTGGATTAAACTCCTTGAGGGCCTGGGCCGTCTTCTGTATCCTGGCAACAGGGGCCTCAATGAGGTGAAAGCCCCCGATAATCCCATGAACCTTTTCCGTTTCGGTGATCGCTACCGCCTGTTTGACGATATTCACGATCCCGGCATGACTGCATCCCGTAATGATTACCAGTCCCTTTCCCTTCACGAGCGCCACAAGGGAGATATCATCCATCATCAGGTCAGCCTGGACCTTGCCTCCCGCTATGGTATAGAGCGCAATTCCAACCTCTTCGAAGTCCGTTGCCCTCGCCACCTCCCCTGTGGTGATGAGCCCCGGCATGAGCTCCAGCGGATCCCTGGTGAGAAACAGTGAACCTCCCGCTGCCTCAATATCCTCCCTCCTGTCCCCTTCCATGACGCCCACGTGTCTGAGGTACGGGTCGGTGATGAAGTTGAGGCGGAAGATATCCGGATGAGCAATAACAGGAAGATCCTTCTTTCCTATTTCCTTGAGGATCCTCCCCAGACCCTGGGTGTGGTCGTAGTGGCAGTGGGTCAGCACAACCGCGTCAATGCAGGATGCGGCAATCCCCATCTTTTTCATATTTTCAAGCAAGGCATCGGGATTCTGGGCAACATCGACAAGGATATTTCTCTCCATGCCCTCTCTTTGTGCGGTGAGGAGATAGGAGATGCCGTGCTGTCCCAGATAGGGGGATTCATACGCGACTGAGTCCTCAGCGCAAACGGTGATTTTGAGGCTGCTCAACTCAGCTTTCATGATCATGGGTTGCCCTTGATGTGGTTATTCGGATGGCGGAACGCCCCTGTGAAGGTTTGAAGCAGCATAGGGAAAAGGCGTTTGTAAGTCAAGATAAAAGCGGTTTCCGGAATAGTGAAAACCTCAAGAGATGGATGAAATACCCAACAGGGATCACGAATCCATGGCGTGGAAGCATATACTGTAAGCACGAAAAAAGGCCTGGATTGCTCCAGGCCTTTGCCATCTAAGTAGTAAGCCTTACGTTATGCCGCAGCCTTCTCACCCAGCGGCAATATTGTCCTGCCATAGGCATCGCTTAGGATCTGAGCCATTGCCACGTAAATCGCGGAAAAGCCGCAGAAGATGCCTTCAATCCCTGTAAGTTTTGCCCAGGCACCGGCCCATCCGAAGGCATCCCGTAAGGCGAGCATCCAGAACAATATGGTCAGCGTACAGAACACTACCTGGAGTCCCCTATGAAGTTTCCACGTGGCAATCCACATGAAGAAGGTAAACAGTCCCCACATAAACAGATACGTAGCCAGCGCCATGCAGGTTGGCCCTTCACACCATCCGCCCTTCTGAAGCAGGATGAGGCCGCCAAAGGAGAGCCAGAAGAGACCATAGGAGGTAAATGCGGTTGTGCCGAAGGTATTGTTCTTCCGCCATTCCATAATTCCCGCAACGACCTGGGCCACGCCGCCATAGAATATTCCCATAGCCACTATCATGGAATCAAGGGGGTAAAATCCCGCATTGTGCATATTCAGGAGCACAGTCGTCATACCGAAACCCATCAAGCCGAGCGGTGCCGGGTTAGCCAGATTGTCGTTCATTGCCATCCCTCCTCTGAATTACATGTTTCCCTGCTGCTCATATTCCTTGGGATCAATGATTTTCATCACTTGCCCATCATACAGCTACATGTATTGTTATCTTTGTATTGAGTCATAGGGTTGGTTTCAATCCGGTGATTTACTCAAAAACGATGAGACCCCACCCATTTAACGATAGGGATTCATTAATGTTGTGCCTATTGCCTATCTCACGTAGGGGAAAGTACCTAACCGATCATGCCTCATTATTCCCTGATATGGAAAACGTAAAGGATTTGCTTGAGATTAGTCTGTGCCACTGTTTTCGTAAACCATGATAGTTATGTCCTAAATGATATAACTCATTAATATCACTCTTTTTTCTTGACATTTTACAGGACCGCGGCTATGTATTTTAAGATGGAGACGAAGAGGATCCCTTGCATATGATCGAGGATGATATTCGCCTGCCATCGAGAATACATTCATCTTCCTACATTGCATTACCACAAACAAACGGGAAAGGAGGATAACTATGGATAAGGTTTTACGAATCGACGTAGGGGCAGAGGGCGGCCCCAAGGCCGCTGAAAAGCCCTTGGGTGAGTATGCAGGCCTCGGAGGCAGGGCATTGACCTCGGCAATCGTTTCCAAAGAAGTGCCTCCGCTTTGCCACCCCCTGGGAGAGGACAATAAACTCATTATTGCTCCCGGCTTGCTGAGCGGAACTACTGCAGCGATGTCGGGACGACTTTCAGTAGGCTGTAAGAGCCCACTCACCGGCACCATCAAGGAAGCGAATTCGGGAGGGCAAGCCGCTCAGGTTTTGGCACGATTGGGCTATGCCGCCATCGTGCTCGAAGGGAAGCCCAAAGACGACACCCTCTACAAGGTGTTCATAAATAAGGATGGGGTAACGATAACGCCCGATAACAACCTTAAGATGCTCGGTAACTACGACCTGGTCGACAAGATGAAGGCCGAGTTTGGGGATAAAATCACCTGCATCTCCATAGGACCTGCCGGTGAGATGAAGATGTCAAATTCGACAGTTGCTATTACAGACATGGAGCTGAGGCCAACGCGGCACGCGGCACGTGGCGGGGTTGGTGCGGTTATGGGCGCCAAGGGCATCAAGGTCATCGTGCTCGATGACACAGGTATGGGCATGAGAAGCCCAAAGGATCCCGAGAAGTTCAAAAAGGCCAATAACGCGTGGGTCGAAGGCCTTAAAAAACACCCGGTCACCGGCGAGGGACTCCCCGCATATGGCACGAACATCCTGGCAAACATCATCAACGAGGCCGGGGCTTACCCCACCAAGAATTTCATGTGGGGACGCTTTGAGGATTGCTCAAAGATCAGCGGCGAGACTCAGGCCGAGACCGAGACGGCCCGTGGTGGAAAGGCTACCCATGGTTGCCACCGGGGCTGCATCATCCAGTGCTCAGGTATTTATGTAGATAAAGATGGCCATTACCTGACCAAACAGCCTGAATATGAAACCGTATGGGCTCACGGCGCAAACTGCGGCATAAATGACCTGGATTCCATTGCAATGCTTGACCGATTGGACGATGACTACGGACTGGATACCATCGAGATGGGTTCGACCATCGGCGTTGCCATGGACGCGGGTGTAGCTGAGTTCGGAGATGCGGAGGCGGCCATCAACCTGGTAAAGGAAGTGGGGAAAGGCACCCCCTTGGGCCGCATCCTGGGCAGTGGCACGGCGGTTACCGGCAAGGTATTCGGCGTGGAGAGGGTGCCGGTGGTCAAAGGACAGGCGCTTCCAGCCTATGATCCCCGTGGAATTCAGGGCATAGGGGTCACCTATGCCACCAGCACCATGGGCGCCGATCACACCTCAGGCTATGCGATAGCTACCAATATTCTAAAGGTTGGGGGCTATGTAGACCCCTTAAAGCCAGAGGGCCAAATCGAGCTCTCCAGAAACCTCCAGATTGCCACTGCAGCCGTGGACTCCACCGGCATGTGTCTCTTCATCGCCTTTGCCGTGCTAGATCAGCCTGACACCTTCCAGGCACTGATCGATATGCTCAACGCCTTCTATGACCTTAGCTTGACCGCCGATGACGTGACCGAACTGGGCAAATCCATACTCAAGAAAGAGAGGGACTTCAATACCAGGGCAGGTTTTACCGCCGAGCACGATCGGCTGCCCGAATTCTTCAAGAAGGAGCCACTCCCGTCTCATAACCTCACGTTCCAGGTAAAGGATGAGGATTTGGATACCCTCTATAACTGGTAGGCTTGAGAGTTCTATCTGAAACCAAATGGGGAGATCCACAATAGATTTCCCCATTTCCTTGACTAGGTGCGGCGATTGACTCAACTTCCCATGACGAAACTTTTTCTCATTGTGCCGGATAGTCTCATTCGGAGATTTCTCTTGATTCTTCAGCAGGGGTTCGCGCTCAAGGTTCATGTGGGATGCACGGTGGAAGAGTTGCTTTGTCAACAACTGGGCCTGAGCCCGGAGTACCTGGAAGAAAGGATACAGACGATTTTCCTTGATGGAAATCCCATCGATGATGTGACCTCCGCGTATGTCCGATCTGGATCAACCATAGCTCTGTCCGCCGCCCTCCCGGGATTGGCCGGTGCGACCTTAAGAAAGGGAGGTTACTACGCGCCCTTGCGAAGCCAGATTTCCTACAAGCAAGCGAACTATACAGAAGCTGCTCATGAGGGGCTTGTGTTCCTTAAACTCTTCAATCTCTCGCTCAAGGAGCTAGGCCCCGTTTTTCTCTCACAGGGCGTCTTGGTGGATGGAAAGAGTTTATCGGATTTCTTCAGGGCTCAGCTGCGGGATTTCTGGGAGGATTGCCGGGTGGCCGAAATGGATGGAGAAAGGATTACCCCAATGAAACTCAGAGAGATAACGTGGCAGGAGCAGTATGTCTTTTTACGGGTTTCAACGAGGTAACGTAAGGTAGCTCGGCATCAATGAGTCACTCGAAATCTATCCCCCGCCAACAGGAGGAAACACGCCAACCCTATCTCCCTGCTTAAGGATTTCATCGCCCTTTGAGTGAACCCCATTCAAGAACACTAATGTGGCCTTTTCGGCGGGAATCTTCAGTTCCTTCAACAGGTCCCTGACCCTAGTCCCTTCATCAACTTCTATGGTGCAAGGGCGGCCCGTAGCCTTGTGAGGCATATATGGTGAAAGGGTCGCGAATAGATTCAGTGTAACTTCCATCTGATTGACTCTTGCTTCAGGTAAGGAACCGATGGCTCATAGTAATCGCATAACCTTTACTCGGCGCTTTAAGCACTCTACTCAACTCACAGCGCAATTGCCAGCCATAACGATTGTAGGGTATAGTGATTTGTAGTGTCGAAGGGCAAAAGAACTTTGGGATGAGAAAGGAGTTGCCATGATCACCGATACACACCCAGAGATCCAAGGGCTGATTCGAGGGAAATCGAAGAAGAAAAAAGATCCGGCCGGACGCACGGTGAAGGTAGTGGAGGATATCCACTCAGAGGAAATCGCGGTGACGCTTCACTGTAGCGTCCATGAGGTGTATATTGAAGCCTTGAGGCTTGGAATACTGCCCTACCGCTACCTTCGAAACAGGGATTCGATATCCATTGGGGAACAGCTCAAACTGGCGGAGTCACAAGTATCCGTGATAGGGGCGGGCGGCCTTGGGGGAGAGGTAATCCTGTTGCTGGCACGGGTTGGAATCGGGAGCTTGATCGTTGTTGATTCCGATGCATTCGATGAGACGAATCTTAATCGACAGGCCCTGAGCTCTACCCTCTCCCTGGGAAGGTCAAAGGCCGAGGAAGCGGCCGTGATGGTGCACTCGATCAACCCTGGGATAGAGGTAACCCCTCATCAGGTAAGGATTGACTCCACAAACGCGGAGAAGATGCTCGCCGGCTCTGATGTGGTGGTTGACGCCCTGGATAACGTGCCGGATCGCCTTATGCTGGAGAGGGAGGCAAAAAGGCTGGGAATCCCCTTGGTGCATGGAGCACTCGCGGGCTTTGGGGGCCAGCTCATGACCATATTCCCGGATGATATAGGTCTCAAGCTTTTATATAGAGAGGTGATGAAGAGGGTTGACCCAGAAAGCCCTGAGGCGATTCTCGGGGTCCCGACAGTAACGCCTGCTCTTATTGGGTCATTAGAGGTAATGGAGGTGCTGAAGATTATCCTAAAACGCGGTACTGTTTTTCGAAACACCATGGTTTATGTAGATCTTGAAAGCGGGGAGGTAAACCGCTTCACCTTTGAAAACAACGATCCCGCAAATCGAAGGAAACTGTGAACCAACGGTTATCGTCCAGCCAGTAATACTAATACCAAGTTGCATTCAGACCGCTACTATTGATAGATGTCATTGCGAACGAATGTGAAGCAATCCCTGGCCCAGACCTGGTTTTCGAAGCCATGTATAGAATACTATGCTCTGGAAATGATTCACCGTATATGCTCGCCGATTAGTATCTCGCACCAGGGCAGGCTCAATATCATAGATTGCCACGTCGCTTCGCTCCTCGCAATGACGTGATTGCAACTTGGCATAAGATAATTGACTATTTCAATCGCCGGATACGGCGTTCATGGAATACCCGAGGACGATTGATCCGAGGATGGTCAGGATTGTTACTAGTGCCACATATGTCCATCCAAAGTAGGCGATCATGACCGGCAAGAGGAATGGCTTGACGGCCCTATTGTAAAGGAAAACAGCGATCGGGCCTTCACCTGCCCCCTCTTCCCTCATCTTCTTCATCAAAGGATACCAGGCGAAGATAGGACCCATTGAGATGATTCCGGCCGCAGCCGACAGCAACATGCCCTTCATGCCCGTGTTCCGGCTGAAAACTCCTGCAATCTGAGCCGGCCGAACAAAGAGATTCAGCAAGAACATCACCGAAAAGACCAGAGAAAGCGGCAGGCAAAGAGCCAGCGAGATCTTGGCGCTGGCCTTCAAGGCCGTCAACGCCGTGTCAGGGGCAAGGGTATACATGGCACCGTAGAATACCACCACAGAGCCGAGGGAAAGGCCTATACGTTTGAGAGATCTTCTGCCTTTGGTTTCCTGCCCGATTCCTCTGGTCATAGAGCTCACCCGGTAACGACATTGAGGATTACAACGGTCATAAGCGCAATAGGTACGGCTAGAATAAAGCAGACGGCATTCCTGACAAGAGCAAATCTCCTGCCCAGGGCCGCCATCTCAGCGGGTAGCTGAACCAGACCAACGGTTACCCACGTAATAATCAGTGCAGTCACCGCAAAGAGGCTTACCCCCTGTTTCAACAGCTCTCCTCCAATGACATAACTATTAACGGGATTGCCGGCCAGAATGCTCCCAAGGCATGCCCCCCAGAGGGTATCGAATAGCGCACTGCCTGAAAAGAGCGATGCGAGTAGTTCCCCCGGAACAAGGGCGTTAACAAGACCCATGAGCAGCACCACGCTGAAAAGTATCGGAAGCATGGTGGCGAACTGATTACCGGAGCTTTTAAAGGCGTTTGTTATGGTACCGGCGCGAAGGAAACTCCATCGATCCAAAGCATTAGATTCAAATTCTTGCTTCTTTTGTATCTCACCTTTTCTATAGATCCCCACGGCATCCTCAACTGTTCCGCTCAGGCCGGTAAAGACATCTACGCCGTTGGACTCAAGGTGTTTTCTTATAGGAGGGCTACAGTAGCCGGTTACTACAGCGTTCACACCCTTGCTGATCACGAGCACGATGGCTTCAACGCCTGCTCCGCGCTTACCCGATGAGCCGGGATTTCTCACCGCCTCCCATTCGCCTGTATCCAGGTCAACGATAATGAGATACGGGGAGACCCCGAACCTTCTGCTTACCGGTGCCCCCAAGGTAGTATCCTCTGCTGAGATCGCAACCTTCATATAGTTCTCCTGCACGAAGGGAAAGCCGTTCAAAAAACTATAGCAAGCCCTGATGGTAAACACAATATTTGCTTAGCGTACTTTACCTTGTGCCGAACCCCGTATGACGACGCCCTCGCCCCAACCCTCTCCCATCGAGAGAGAGATTTTAAGACTTTTTGCGCGGCCATCAAGATTGCTTAGCGGAAAAAAGAGGGATATGGTATAAAAAAACCTGTGGGCATAGGTTTTCAGCCCTGTTGCAAGCAACCAGAGGAAAGGAGGTTCATCAATCTCTTTCGACCACCCAATCGATGAAAGCGAGATAAGCCGCGAGAAACAAAAGGCGAGGAAACTCAGGCAATCTGCATGGTGGCAAAGAAAGATCTCCAAGGGGATTTGCCACTATTGTGGGCGATCAGTGGATCCCCGGGAATTAACCATGGATCATATCGTTCCCCTTACTAGGGGCGGTAAGAGCACAAAGGGGAATCTCGTGCCTGCCTGCAAGGATTGTAACAATAAGAAGAAATACCTCCTGCCAATCGAGTGGGAGGAATACCTGGAGGGCCTCGCTCACAGATAATTCTGAGAAAACCTGATTCAATCGAAGAGGAGCAATAATGGAGAAGATTATTCGAATCGATATGACGGAGAGAAGGGTCACAACCGAGAATACTCCCGCGGACTACCAAATCCTCGGGGGAAGAGGCCTGAGCGCGAGGATCTTGAACAGAGAGGTTCCCGCGCTTGCGCATCCATTAGGAAGTGAAAACAAGCTCATCGTAGCACCGGGGCTGTTGGCAGGGACCATGGCCCCTTCATTCGGAAGGATCTCCTTCGGCGCAAAAAGCCCGCTGACATACACCATCAAGGAATCCAATGCCGGCGGTACTGCAGCGCAGAAACTCGACCGTCTGGGTATCAAGGCAATCATCATCCAGGGCAAACCCAAGGACGATCAAGGCCATATTCTCTTGATAGGCCCGAGAGAAACGAAACTTCTCCCCGCTCCTGAGCTATCCGGGAAGATGAACTACGAAGTCGTCAGCCTCCTGCAAGGGAGATACGGCAAGGACATAGGGGTCATCTCCATCGGACCGGCTGGAGAGGAGAGGATGACGGCATCCACCATCGCGGTTACGGATCAGGACGGCAGGCCATCCAGACACGCCGCAAGGGGAGGCCTCGGTGCTGTCATGGGATCGAAGGGCATAAAGGCCATGGTGATTAATGCTGAGGACGCTACGGTTGCAGAAACGAAAGACAGGGAGGCGTTTAAAGAGAAGGTCAAGGAGCTTATAGAGACCCTGAGACAGGACAAAGGCTATCAGTCTCTCTCGCGGTTCGGGACACCGGGCGCGATCAAGCACCTGAGTCAGTTGGGGAGTATGCCCAGTTGGAACTATCACGGCGGCACCGTAAAGGGCATAGAGAATCTCTATGGGGACAGGATCGCCCAGGTCAATCAGAATAGAGGGGGTCGCATGCACGGGTGCATGCCGGGGTGCATGGTTCAATGTTCGATTGTCTTTCATGGTGATGATGGCACGCATCTCACCTCAGCACTCGAGTATGAGACCCTGGCCATGCTCGGCACCAATCTGGCCATTACCAACCTCGATGCAATCGCACACATGGACAGGATGTGCGATGAACTCGGTGTCGATACCATCGAGGTTGGAAGCGCAATCGCACAGGTCATGGAGGCTGGGGCCATTCCTTTTGGGGACGAGCAAAGGGTGTTGGAGATCTTAAAAGCGATCGGCGAGGGTGCGCTTCTGGGAAGGGTTGTGGGGCAAGGCGCTGCCTTCACGGCCCACTATTTCGGGCTGGATCGAGTCCCGACTGCCAAAGGCCAGGCCATCCCAGCCCACGATCCGAGGGCCTGTAAGGCCGTGGGGGTTACCTACTGTGTCTCACCGATGGGAGCGGACCACACTGCGGGCATCGATTACGGTGAGCCCCTCTCCAAGGAAGGGAAGGTGAAGACGTCGAGGGACAAACAGGTATTGATGGCCGCGAATGACTCCATGGGGTATTGCTTTCTGGCCATGCCCTCCAATTGGAGCCTCATGTATGAGGTGTTCGCGAAACTGATCAATGCCAGGTACGGCACAGATCTCAAGGCAGATGACATAACTAATATGGGCATCGCAACCCTTAGGGAAGAGCTCTCTTTTAACCGCTCAGCAGGCTGGACAGATGTCCACAACAGACTTCCTGAATTCATGAAGACGGAGAAGCTCCCCCCGCATGACGTGGTATTTGATATACCCCAGGATGAGATAGACGCTCTCTTTGAGGATTTTAGTGGGAGGTTATAGGTTATTGCCTTGTTACGAGCTATAGACGTATATGAAGGATATGTTAATAAACCTGTTTTAAAACGAGAGTTACTGACAACAGTCCACCTATGAACTACATTGAAAGCGACTTTCCACAGTAAGGGCAGAAGGCAAAATCCGGCTCCACTTTCCTCCCGCAAGAGGGGCACTTCTTCTCCCGCACTTGTCCCTCAGCATCCATACGGTAGCCGCGTTCGTCGAGAACAGTGTTGCAATGGTCGCAGATCAAAAAGGGAATGCCTCGTTTCACCGGGAAAAGGGGGATAAAAAACAGGCTCACATAGTGATCTACCCTCTTGAGAGAAACACCAAGTTGCCCGCATGAGGGGCAGTACCTCGCCTGCTTCTCAATGGTGACCGTCTTTGGTTGAATCCCGCCGATAAAGAAAAACATCAGAAATAGGGTCTGCCGAGTATTGATTTTTGCTTATACTACAATAGTTATCCCTTGATTATCAATTGAAAATTCCCCTGCTGTCGATCTCACCAACCAATAGCCTCAACAAATGCTCACTCGACTCGGCCTAGATCGTAGCGGGCAGCACGTAGACCCGTGATCGGCCATGAGCTCGAGTCGAATGGAGTGAATACATATGGTACCGTATGTATGAGTCGAAGCACTAAGGTTCCCCTGCGTTTTTACTATACGCTTTGAATTCTGCTCCCAATGCTCTCAGCAAGCTGATGCGACCTGTTGCATGAAAAAATTTTCCATAAAGGAACCAATATCATGGTTCATCCTCTTTGTATCCTTCAATTAAATATGATACTATAAAAGTATGTTAAAGGCTAACACCATGCGGCTATCAAGCCTGTTTCTCGCCGCTTCTGTCGCTAATCCCATTTATCTCTATTGCCCTGGAGTTGTCTACAGGAGAGGAGAATGGCATTGTCTCTTAGGGAAAGGCTAAGCATCAGGAAAAAGGGATTACGGTACCACCTTTTGATTGTTGAGTTTTTAGTGGTGGTTATCCCGTTTCTTAGCCTCTTTTACATTTTCTATAGAGAGCATTTCTTCCTTGAGATTTCCCAGATGGTCATCGTCGCCTTAACACTCGTGCTGATTCTCACCGGATTGATTATCCTCCGGCAGATCTTCGATAAGTTCTCTTTGTTTGCAACCTCCCTTCAAGGAGGAAAACAGGGCGAAAAGGCGCTAATCAGTGTGCAGCAAGATACAGATGAGCTCCATGAGATCACAGGATCCTTTCACCACCTCATGAACAGATTGGAGGAGACAACTGCTGAGTTACACCAGAGCACAGTTACGTTGTCAAACATCAGAGAACTTGCCGAGGTTGTCGGAAAGAGCCTTGATATTGATGAGCTGCTCACTATGCTGCTCGAGAAGAGCATGAATGTGACCAAGGCTCAGATTGGTTCTGTGCTCATGGCAGAATCAGACAGAAACAGGTTTCGTATAGTTGCTGCCAGAGGAGCAGAGCCAGGCCCAGAGAAGGGCTCTTATATCAATATACATGATACTCTACTGCGATATGTAGTCTCTGAGAGGAAATCACTCCTCGTTCAAGACATCGAGAATGATCCACGAACCCGAAAAGTGAATGACCCCACGTACGGAGCGCCATCGTTCTTAAGCATGCCGATTATTGCAGGGGAATCATTACTGGGAATCTTGAATCTTTCCTGCAAAGAAATGCAGCAGGTCTTTGATCCCCATGATGAGGACATTGTGTCAATTATGGTTGGAGAGATCGGTTTTGCCTTGGACAATGCGCGGCTCCATTCACAGGCACTCGAACACGTTAAGGGTCTCCGAGAGAGAACGGTTGAACTGACAAAGGCGAACGAGCAGTTAGAAGAGCAGATAGCCGAGAGAAAACAGATAGAGCAGCACCTAGAAGATACCAATAAATTTCTTCATAATATCCTCGATAGCTCTTTATCTATCTCCATCGTTTCAACGGATCTGGAGCAGAATGTGCTTTTTTGGAACAAGGGCGCCGAGAATATATTCGGATACACCGCAGAGGAGATCGTAGGCAAGCACACGATAAAGGTCCTTTACCCCGATGTGGAGGTAAGGCAGCAAGTCGATGAAATCAGATCATTGATCCAAAAAGAAAAGATCAATGTTCACAAGGAATTGAGGGAGATCACCAAGGACGGGCGTATGCTGTGGGTCAGTTTGAATTTGACCCCCCGGTTGGATGAGAGAGGCAATGTGATAGGAATTCTGGGCGTTGGGGAAGACATCACCGAGCACCGGAAAATGGATGAGGACTTACGCAGAAGCGAGGAGAAGCACCGCACTATTCTTGAGACCATAGAAGAAGGCTACTTCGAGGTAGATTTGGCCGGTAAGTTCACCTTCTTCAATGATGCTCTGTGCAGGGTTTCAGGATATGCCCGCAGGGAATTAATGGGCATGAACCCCAAGGACTACAGTACCCCGGAGACCGAGAAGAGAATGTACCGCATCTTTAATGAGATCTTCCGCACAGGAAAACCATCCAAGATAACGGACTACGAGATCATCAAAAGGGATGGGAGCAGGGTAATTCTTGAGATGTCGGCCTCCCTTATCCGGGATTCTTCAGGCCGTCCCATCGGATACCGCGGCCTGGTGAGGGATGTCACCCAGCGCAAGCAGGCAGAGGAAGAGCAGAGAAGACTGGAGGCCCAGCTCCAATATGCCCAGAAGATGGAGGCGCTCGGAACCTTGGCCGGCGGCATTGCCCATAACTTCAACAACCTTCTCATGGGGATTATGGGAAACACCTCTCTCCTCCTCCTCAACGCCGACAGCGAGGACCCCAACTATGAAAGGCTCAAGAAGATCGAGAAGCTCGTCGATAGCGGCGCCCTGCTGACCAAACAGTTGCTCGGCTATGTGAGAGAGGGACACTATGAGATCAAGCTCATCGATATGAACCAGGTCGTGAAAGAGACCGCCGATACCTTTGCCATGACCAAGAAGAACATCACGGTTCATCAAGAGCTCAGCGAGAAGCTCTCCACCGTCAAGGCAGACCAAGGCCAGATCGAGCAGGTCCTGTGGAACCTCTACGTGAATGCTGCCGAGGCCATGCCCACCGGAGGCGGGCTCTTTCTGGGAACCGAGAATGTCACCGATGAGCAGATGACAGGGAGGCCCTATGATGTAAAGCCTGGAAACTACGCGCTGGTGACGGTGCGGGATACCGGAATCGGTATGGATACAAAGACCATGGATCGCATCTTTGAGCCCTTCTTTACCACCAAGGGCTTAAGCAAGGGCACCGGTCTGGGGCTCTCTTCGGTCTACGGCATGGTCAAGGCCCACGGCGGCTACATCGAGGTAGAGTCCAAAAAGGGAGAAGGGACGACCTTCTCTATGTACTTTCCTGCAACGCCAGAGGATATCAAAGAGAGGAAAATACCGACAGGGGAAATGAGAGAGGGAACGGAGACGATCCTTTTGGTCGACGATGAAGAGCAGATTCTCGAGGTGAGCAAGGATATGCTCGAGGTTCTGGGCTACACAGTGCATACTGCTAACAGCGGAAAGAAAGCTATTGCAATCTACAGAGCACACAAAGAGCACATCGATATGGTGATCCTCGATATGATTATGCCGGATCTGAGCGGTGGGGAGACCTATGATCAGCTCAAAAGGATCAACCGTAATGTCAAGGTGCTTCTTTCAAGCGGATACAGCATAGATAGCCAAGCCTCCGAGATATTAGAGAGAGGCTGCGACGGCTTTATTCAGAAGCCTTTTGATCTGAAAGGCTTGTCACAGAATTTACGAACTATTTTAGCGCATGACCCCGACACTTCGCTGTAACGTTATACATGCATTGAGCGATTTTGGCAGGCACAAGATGGCAGGCATCCCGGATTCCGGTGCCTGTCCCTGACCCCGATTCGGGGTTCGCTGGGATGATGAAAGAGACCCGGCTGGTTCTCATCATGCCGGACCTGATCCGGCATCCGGCCGACAATGATGGATAAGCTTCACGAAAGATCGCTCATTTCAGGATTCAGAGAGTTCTTTTCGGTCTCTGCCAATCGATCATATCAAGGTTTACCTGGACTTTTCATCACCACATCCTTTTAAAATAGAGTATATAATACGCTAAAAGGCGCTATGACTGGGGCAAAGGAGAAATATAGAGGCGGCATGATCGGCAGCGCACTCGGCGATGCCATCGGGGAGCTGGCATTTCGCTATCGCACCAAGGATGAGCTCTGTGCTCAAGTTCGCCAAGTGGATGAGCTCCGCTACACGGACGATACCGCCATGTCCATTGGCCTCGCAGAATCTATACTCGCCAAGGGCGATCTTGATCAGCAAGCCCTGGGAGATACATTTCGAAGAAACTTCTTGGGGGAGCCCTGGCGCGGCTATGCCTCAGGGCCCCCTACTATCTTCTCCGTTGTTGAACGGTATGGCATTACCTATCGAGAGGCTGCGAAGTCGCTCTTCGGAGGCGAGGGTTCCCTGGGAAACGGAGCGGCCATGAGGATTGCCCCTGTGGGGCTGTTTTTCAGCAACTCACCTGAGCTCTACGAGAAGGCATGCCTTTCTGCCTCCGTTACCCATGCCCACCCAGTGGGCATGGACGGTGCTGCGATCCAGGCAAAGACAATCTCTCTCGCGGTGAGGGTGGATCCAAAGGAACTCTTTTCACCCACCGCATTTATCGATACCTTGATAGGGTTTGCAAAGACCCCTGAAATAAAAGAGAAGATGCAGCTCGTGAGGAGACTGCTTTCGGAAAAAGCCGCCCCATCCAGAGCAGCGGAACAATTAGGTCAAACAGTAGCGATCCATGAATCCATGCCCTTTGCCCTCTTTTCCTTTCTTAGGCACCCCAAATCATTCGAGGATTGCCTTTTCTGTGCCATCTTGAACGGAGGAGACCGGGATACCATGGGTGCCATGGCCTGTGCGATCTCAGGCGCCTATGTGGGCATTGATGCTATTCCCCAGGATTGGATACAGAAACTCGAGAATCGCTCCTGCATCGAGGATCTGGGATTGCGGCTATCAGAGATTACGTGAAACAATGTCGGGTCGGGCCAAACAAGCATGCCTTCATCAATCAGGTGGGTCGAGTCAATGTAAGGTTTCACAGAGGGGTTTTTTCAAATTTCTGTATTAAGCGCCTGATACCTATTTTGATGTTTTGAAAATTCGTATCGTGTCCCCGGAATCCAGTAAGTTGTTCCAAAACTAGCGCCCCGGTTCACGATTTACATCATCTGAGTAGCTCAAAAAGTCCGGAGTTTGATGCCCATTTGTCAAATGTAAGCACACATTCGCACCCCGAAAATCTCGCAGAATGCGCGATCAACATATCCGAAAGATCCATTTTGTTTTCTAGTGCCGAAGAGACAAAGCTCAGAATTGCTGATTGTGCTTCAAATTCTAGGATGGGCATTAATAGAAGCTCATTAATTGAATCCAGTATCTCTTGTCTCGAAATCTTATAAACAGATTCCAACACCCAGATAGTCTCAAGGACAACGAGCAGAGGCACGAACAGTGCTTCTTTATCGGATTCCGCCTGTTTGAATATTCTGTAAATAGTTTCGGCTTGTTGCTCGTCATCCCTAACTAGAAAGCGAATCAGCACATTCGTATCTAAGGCCTTCATTTGAAATTCTCCTGCATCTTATGCCTTATCCCAGCGTTCATCTTCTTGATAGAAATAGGCTTCCTTCCCGGCTTATGTAACCTGCCGAATACATCATCGACCTTCTTGGTAATAGGCCTAAGAAGCGCCTCTCTATTTTCAGTGATAACAAATTCAACTCTATCTCCCGAGTGCAACTGGAGAGAATCCCGGACTTGTTTCGGAATCGTTACCTGCCCCTTGCTTGTAAGTGTCGCTAGTGTCATGGAAACATTCCTCCTTACCTAAATATCATTTTCTTACTTCAAAGTAAGGCAAAGTAAGTTGAAAGTCAACACCTTTATCTGACATAGCAAAGATATAATACGTCCTAAAAGGCTCAATGTTTTATGGCTCTCAAAATTCACAAACTCGTAAAAAGTCGTATTTATTGAATCTGTCATTTCGACTGCAAGGAGAAATCTTGTATTTTCAGCATGTTATATTGATAAGATTTCTCGCTTCGCCCCGCCTGCCAGCGCCTGAAGCGCAGCTGATGGCGGGCAGGTCGAAATGACATATTGTTGGGACTTTTTACGAGACCATCAAAATTATTATTCCTAAAATCGATAAGACAGTAAAAACCCTGTGCTTCCGCATGGGGTATCCAGGATCATTTTTTCATATAATAGTTGACAAAGTCGCAAAAAGTCTTCTAATCGTCATGCCGGACTTGATCCGGCATCCAGAACCTATTGAATTTACTGGATTCCGGCTTCCGCCGGAATGACAGAAAAATGGAAAAAATGACTTTTTACGAAACCATCAATAGTTAGAAACTTCATAAAAAGGATTGGATTTGGGCAAATACAGCGTTTTGTTCATTGCCGTACTCACTGGCTTCTTGCATGGAAGTAGTCCACAAGGCACCACACACAGATACCGCCAGCATTTCTAAAAGCATGATCATTCAAAAAGCCGCTACGGTAAGCTGATAGCCTTGAGTGAATGGTTAGGCGAAGATGTCATCATGTCAAGGGCCGGTACATTACCTCAAGGATAACCGAAAACGATGATTTCTTTCATCTCAGAAAACCACGTTCTCTGGGCGTGGTCAGATGTGATGGCTCTGCCGGTCGTTGTGCTTTCTTTCGCTTGGAGTGATGGCCGGCCCTGGTGCGACTTGTTTAAAATACACAAAAGACCAGGTGATATTCTATAGCAGCAACCCTTACTAGAATGGTCCCTTTCTGTAAGTCTGGGCCAGGGAGTATTGTATGAGTGGAGCATTGGAAACCATCGTAGCTGATACCCTCCACGTACGGTCCATGGGAGACAGTGTTGGTGAGGCTTTTTCCTGACTTTCAAAAACATTCCTTCGATTTGAGAGCATCACTCCATTACTCCAGTACTCCCTGGCCCGGACCTGGTTATAGAGGATTGGGTTTAGCGCCAATGGTACAATCGTTTTTGCGAAACAGTATCATGTTACCATGTTGTCGCACCAGGGCAGGCCATTACTCCACCACTCCAGTACTCCATTCCCATGATCTAAAAGCACATGGTTTTCCCCTTTCAGAAGGCTCCAAACAAAGCCATGTCCTCTGGGCGTGGCTTATAGCCCTTTATAGCCCTTTTCCTTTGACATACAAGGATATTCCATCCTATACTTTTTAGATAATCAAGGGAGTTATTATCATTTATCTTTGTCCTGCCGAAATACTTTCATTCCCGAAAAATTTTTTGCGAAGGGAAAATGAGGATTATGGGAAAAAATAATCTCAATTCCACAAAAGCAACACTCCCAAGGGGAACTGAATTGCTGGAAAAGGTGCTTAATAATGCCCAGGTGGGGATTATTATCACTGATAACTATCATAAAATTGAATATGTCAACCCGGAATTTACCAGGATCTTTGGATATACTGAAGTAGATGCCGTAGGAAGCTATATTTATGATCTAATTACACCGGAAGAATTCCATATTGAACTAGAACAGCTGAGCGATCGATTAGAAAAGCGGGAACGAAGCGAATTCGAAACAATTCGATGTACAAAGGATGGGCAAAGGATTCATGTTTTAGTCAGGGTATCACCTATCATCATTGATGGTAAAAGGGTTGGAGGATTTGGCTTTTATTCGGATATTTCAAAGCGTAAACGCGCTCAGGAGGAATTGCAAAAGGCACATGAAGAATTAGAAATGCGGGTAGAAATGCGAACACAGGAGCTTAAAAAAGCTAATGAAAAAATGGAAGAGGAAATCCGGGAGCGAAAACGGATTGAAGAGGCTCTCAGAGAAAGCGAGGAAAGATACCGGACTGCAATAGAGAGTTGCAATGATGGGGTGTCAATCATCCAAGGGAAGCGGCATGTGTACGTGAATCAAAAATTCTTGGGCATTCACGGTTATGACTCTCCCGAAGAGGTCATCGGGAAATCACTGGATGAATTCGTCCATCCGGATGATCTCCAGTGGGTGCAGGATTTAGCAATAAGGAGGCAAAAGGGCGAACCGGCAGCAAATAAATACGAATTTAAAGCTCTTCGGAAAGACGGAACTCCTGTCTATCTTGAGAACTCGGTAGCCAAGACCATATATAAGGGTGAAGCGGCTTCTCTATCCTTTTTTAGGGATATAACCGATCGCAAGAGGGCTGAGGAAGAAAGAAGACAACTGGAAGCCAAGCTTCAGCACGCCCGAAGGATGGAGGCCATCGGCACCCTCGCCGGCAGCGTGGCACATGATCTCAACAATATCCTCTCCGGCCTTGTCAGTTACCCTGAGTTGCTGCTCATGGACATGCCGCAGGATAGCCCCTTGAGAAAGGCTGTTTTGACCATCCAAAAGTCAGGCGAAAAGGCAGCAGCCATTGTGCAGGACCTATTGACCCTTGCAAGAAGAGGACTCTCTGTCACTGAACTGGTCAATATAAATCAGATTATTTCAGACTATCTCAAGAGCCCGGAACATGAGGGATTAAAGACATACCATCCTCATGTCACCATTGAAACCCACTTTGAAAAAGAGTTATTACATATAATCGGCTCTCCGATTCATTTGGCCAAAACAGTTATGAATCTGGTCTCCAATGCCGCAGAGGCCATGGTAGAAGGCGGAGAAATTATCATATCCACGGAAAATCTATATATTGACGCCCCTATTAAGCATAAGGAATTGGATGCCGGGGAATATATCGTTCTTACTGTTTCGGATACAGGTATGGGCATTTCTCCGGAAGACATGGAAAAAATCTTTGAGCCTTTTTATACGAAAAAGGTTATGGGAAGGACCGGAACAGGCTTGGGTATGACTGTTATATGGGGAACAGTAAAGGATCATAACGGATGTATTGATGTTCAAAGCCATATCGGAAAGGGAACGACTTTCAAACTCTATTTCCCGGCAACCCGTGAGAAATCCAAAAAGGATCAACCTCCATCATCCATTGAAGACTATAGGGGCAAGGGAGAGTGCATCCTGGTAGTAGATGATGCGGAAGACCAGAGAGAAATAGCTTCCGACATGTTAAAAAGACTGGGTTATTCCGTGATATCGGTTTCCAGCGGTGAAGAGGCGATTGAATATCTGGAAAACCATTCAGTGGATTGTATTATTCTCGATATGATTATGGATCCGGGGATTGACGGGTTTGAGACCTATCGACGCATCCTTTCATTTCATCCGGGGCAAAAGGCGATTATCGCAAGCGGATTTTCGGAAACCGACCGTGTGAAGGGGGCCCTCAAATTGGGAGCCGGAGCTTATATTAAAAAGCCCTATTTATTGGAAAAAATTGGGACTGCAGTGAGAAGGGAATTGGATAAACAGGCGATCGATCGGCGCACAGTATCTTGTTAAGATCTCGAATTCCGATGAAAGAGCATGGTTCATAAGGGGACCTGCTTTATGCGGAATAAGGATGTACGCCGGCCTTTCTCACCATGGAGATCCTGACAAGGAGAGCAATTTAATTCCTTCATTCTCTTTCAGCCTTCAGTCTCTTAATGAGGGCGGGAACTATCGTATTGACATCCCCTATAATTCCGTAGTCAGCAAACTGAAAGATCTCGGCCTTCGGATCGGTGTTGACGGCCACGATGAGCCCGCTGTTGATCATCCCGGCAGAGTGCTGTATGGCGCCTGACACACCGCACCCCACATAGAGCTTTGGCCGTATCGTCTTCCCTGTCTGGCCGATCTTGCAATCCTCGGAGATCCAACCCTCATCTACCGGAAGGCTTGTCGCCCCAAGCCGTGCCCCTAAAAGCCCTGCAAGTTCTTGCACCAGCTCGAATCCTTTGAGACCGCCCACGCCCATGCCCGCAGCAACCACCTTCTCCGCCTCTTCCAAGGGCACGCCCTCGGAGCTTGACCGGATGGTCTCGAGAACCGCAACCCTGGTATCCTCTTCATGCAGCTTGACATCTACAGGGATAATCTCACCCTTCCTCTCGCTATCTCGATCCTGGAGCTCCATAACGCCGGGCCGAACCGTGACCATCTGGGGCCTTTGAACAGGACAGACGATATCAGCCATGAGATTCCTGCCGAAGTAAGGCTTTGCGGCCACGAGTACCCCTGTCTCTTCGTCGATATGGAGATCGGTGCAATCAGCCGTACACCCGGTGTTCAGCCTCGCTGCGATCCTCGGCGCCAGGTCTCTTCCTATGGGCGTAGCGCCGACTAGGAATATATCCGGCCTCCTTTGGAAAGCCTGATCGGCAATAATCCGCGTGTACACCTCGGTACGGTAGTCCCCGGCACGGGGATCGTCCGCCACGATGACCGTATCAGCGCCCCAAAAGATCAGTTCCTCGGCAAGTTCTGATACCTTGTCGCCGACCACGATGGCCGATACAGAAACACCGAGTCTCCCTGCCAGGGTACGCCCCGCCCCCAGCAACTCGAGCGAAACGCGGGCCGGCTTTCCATCCCTGTGCTCGGTGTAGACCCATATATCTCCGTATCGTGTCGTGGTGTTCGATGAATCCATCATGACCTTTTCAGAAAAAAAAGCGGTGACTACTCACGTAGTCAGCCCGAAGCCGTTTAGACCGAAGGCTTAAAGGGTCAGAAGAGCACGATCGGCGCACGTTGGCGGAGAAACAGGAGCTTCTCGTACCAAACATGGCTTCAAAATGAGCACTATCCCTGTTTTTTCCTAAAAGTCTTCAGCCTACGGTCTACGTACCAGTTAAAAAAAGCGCATAAACGGGACCATCTAAAGCAGGCCTTTTCCTTTGAGCGTTGCGATCAAGGCCCTGGCCATTTCATCGGGCTCCCCCTTCAGCAGAGTCACCGTTCCCCTTGTCACCTCTTTCC
>CAYMFC010000014.1:0-15368 GCA_964389665.1 uncultured Desulfobacteraceae bacterium
CCATTGTGGTCTTGCTTGCCTCTGTCATGGCTTTGGAACAACTGGGCATAGGTCGTGGCACCGTTATTGTGGCGTTTACAATACTCTTTGGCGGTTTCGTTTTTGCCCTTTCCCTGTCCTTTGGCCTGGCGGGTAAGAATATAGCCAGGCAGTATCTGGAAGGAAAGGTTAAGGGAGAAGCCGAGGAAAAAGACGATTTAACCCACATTTAGTTTTTTTCTGGAAAACGTGCCCTTAAGTGAATCTTTTCTTCTACCTTGTTATCGTGACGCGAGTAAATATCCGACCCCAGAGGGGCCGGCTTTGGTCTAAGCCCAGAGGGCATGATGTACGCAAAAGTCATTGGCAAAATTCGAAATTCGAATATCGAAATTCGAAACAAAATCAAATATCAAATTCCCTAATGACAAAAACAAAATCATATTCACGATCTCAGATACGTCTATTGTTTGGATCATTTGAATTTTAGTCATTAAATATTGTTTCGGATTTCGGATTTCGTGCTTCGGGTTTAGAGTCTTTGCACTTCATACGGCAGAGCCACTGAACTCTGACCTGGCCCTGAGGACCAGGTTTTTTATACTGGAATAAAGTACTTTTCCTGCACTCGTTATTTATTACCATTATGGAGGCCTCCCTTCGGGGCCACAAGGCCTCGCTTCTTTCATGAAAAGAGGGAGTGGCGTCCCTATCTGCCGTGAAACCATGCTCGGTCGTTTTGGTTCCCTCTTGGTTCTAATCCTTCTTTCCCTTACCCACCAGTAATAGGCACGCGTCCATCGCGCCAGAGCCAATACCAATCCCCGGTTACGGCAAGCTCCCCCCTCCCCCAAAGGGTTACGGTAGTCTATCCAACCGGGTTTAAGAGGGGAATAGGATCTTCAAGCCTACGCGCCTGTTGCCAGAGACTTGACCAGGGAGAGGATTTTGTGGCAGTATACTAGTCTGTGGCCACCGATTAAAACAGGGTGTGTCCTTGTAACAAATCGAGAAAATGGGGGGGACCATCATGCCTGATTTTTACCAGGAAGGAGTCGTCACCACGCTTCATGCCCTTTACGAGGCCTTTGAGCGCGAGAAATATCTCGCAGACCTTGAGGGCAAACTGGACGAACTGAGGTATTTCTATGGCTGATAACTTGAAGGTGCTGTTTCTATCCCCAGAGGCGGTTCCCTTTGCCAAGACCGGAGGACTTGCCGATGTGGCCGGTGCCTTACCCAATGCTCTGGTGCGTCTCGGGGTAGACGTGGACCTGATGCTTCCCTTTTATCGCGTTGTTCGGGAGGGAGGATTCGAACCTCGCCTTCTCCTCAGAGATTTGAAGGTTCCCCTTGGGAACTCCGAGCTTGCGGCTCAGGTGCTGGGAGCCAAAACTGAGGCAGGTCTTCCGGTTTACTTGATCGAACGAGAGGATCTGTACGACAGGCCCAACCTCTATGGAAATCCCATGGGGGATTACTACGACAACCTGGAGCGTTTCACCTTCTTTTCACATGCGGCCTTGAGAACCGTCGAGACATTGTCCGTCAAACCCGATGTGATACACTGCCACGACTGGCAGACCGGGCTGGTTCCCGCTCTGCTTAGGGGGCCTTATAGAGACTCGCCATTTCTCGGAGCAACAGCCACTATTTTCACAATCCATAACCTGGGGTATCCGGGGCTCTTCCCCTCGGAGAAGCTCTCGGTAACCGGACTCTCGGGAGAGGAATTCTTTCATCCTGAAGGGCTTGAATATTACGGAAAAATCAGCCTGCTCAAGGCCGGCATCGTATACTCCGATGCCATAACAACGGTAAGCCCTACCTACTCCAAGGAAATCCAAACCCCGGAATACGGCATGGGCATGGAGGGGATCCTTCAATACCGTAGGGCATCCCTCCATGGAATCCTCAACGGTGTCGACTATCAACTATGGGACCCGGCACGAGATCCCCATATTTCAGCTCCATACTCTCTTGGCAAGATTGCCGGAAAGCAGGCGTGCAAGGAGTCGCTGATCCAGGAGATGACTCTCGATCCCTTACTCGCGAAGAGGCCTTTGCTCGGGATGATCTCACGCCTCGACGCCCAGAAAGGGCTGGATCTCCTCGTGAAGGTCCTCGATGACATCCTGGCGCTGGATGTGGGGCTCGTGGTTCTGGGTTCTGGCGATGAGCGTATTCAAGGGGCCATTCAGGAAGCGGCGCAGCGTCGCCCGGGACGTGTCGGGCTAACGATCGGTTTTGACGAGCCCCTCGCCCACCGTATCATGGCGGGGGCGGACGCGTTCCTGATCCCGTCTCGCTACGAACCCTGCGGCCTCACGCAGATGTATGCTCTGAAATACGGAACTGTACCAGTGGTGAGGGCTACCGGTGGATTGGATGACACGATCGTGCCCTTTGATCACAAGACCGGTGAGGGAAATGGGTTCAAATTCAGCGCCTATGAGCCGAAGGCGTTCCTAGAGGCGATACGAAAAGCGGTCGACATCTTCCAGGATCCCAAGGCGTGGAAAAGGCTCATGGCAAACGGCATGAAGGCGGATTTCTCGTGGGACCAATCGGCCAGGAGGTACATGGAGCTTTATCGATCGGTGATAAGAAAATAGGGGGTGTCTTCTCAGGAGCGCCAAACAATGTGAAAAGAAACACCAAACACACAAAAGTCATTCCCGAGAAAGCGGGAATCAAGGTGCTCTTGTGCAGAAGCAATTCTATGTTTATATCTTGGCAAGCAAGCGAAACGGGACATTGTATATAGGAGTAACCTCCAACCTCATACAAAGGGTTTGGGAGAAAGGAATGACAGAACCATTTCCAACCTTTTAACCACCAAAAAGGAGCAATATCACCAATGCGGCCACAAGAAGACAGAAAACGCGTCATGATAGAGGGCGTCAGGCCGGAAATCGACGGCGGTCGCTATCCCATCAAGCGAACCGTTGGAGAAAAGGTTGAGGTGGAGGCCGATATCTTCGCAGACAGCCACGATGTCCTCTCCGCTGTTCTTTTGTACCGAATGGAAGGGGGGTCGTCCCAATGGACGGAAGCACCAATGGAGTTCCTTGTCAACGACCGCTGGAAGGGCTCCTTTGTGGTGAATGAAATCGGGCGCTACGTGTGTACCCTGCAGGCATGGGTGGACCACTTTCAGACCTGGCAGCGTGACCTGGCCAAAAAAGTGGATGCAGGTCAGGATGTATCGATGGATCTCCTGGCAGGGGCGGGGATCATCAAGGATGCGATCTCACAGGCACCGGGTGCGGACGCAAAAAGGCTGGAAGAATGGGCGGCTGATCTCAAATCCCCTCAAGGCCTGAAGGATAAGGTCCGTCTGGCCCTGGACGAGGAGTTGAAGGCGCTGATGGCCCGGTACCCGGACAGGCGATTTGCCACGACGTATGAAAAAAAACTCATGGTGGTGGTCGATCGAACAAAAGCCCGTTACAGTGCGTGGTATGAGATGTTTCCCCGCTCCTGCGCCGACGAGGCGGGGCGACACGGCACCTTTAAGGACTGCGAGGCCAGGCTTCCCTATATTGCTCAGATGGGCTTCGACGTGCTCTACCTGGCTCCCATTCACCCTATCGGCCGCACGCACCGCAAGGGAAGAAACAATTCTCCGGCAGCGGGTCCTGATGACCCCGGCAGCCCCTGGGCAATCGGCTCAAAAGAGGGAGGACATAAGGCTGTCCACCCAAGGCTGGGTACCCTGGAGGAGTTTCGGCATCTGGTGATTAAGGCAGAGGAGCAGGGTATGGAGGTTGCCATCGACCTGGCATTTCAATGCACTCCCGATCACCCTTACGTAGAGAAGCGCCCCGAGTGGTTCCATTGGAAACCCGATGGCACCATTCAGTACGCGGAAAATCCGCCCAAGAAGTATGAGGATATCTACCCCCTGAACTTCGAGACCGAGCAGTGGAAGGATCTCTGGGAAGAGCTCAAGAGCATTGTGCTCTTCTGGCTCGATCAGGGAGTGCAAATCTTCCGTGTGGACAACCCCCACACCAAGCCATTTGTCTTTTGGGAGTGGCTTATCAATGAGATCAAGAAGGATTATCCCGGGGTCATCTTTCTCGCCGAGGCCTTTACCCGGCCGAAGGTCATGTATCGCCTGGCCAAGCTCGGATTCACCCAATCCTATACCTATTTTGCCTGGCGCAACACAAAATGGGAGATTACCCAGTACTTCACCGAACTCTACCACGGCGAGGTACGGGAGTTTTTCCGGCCGAATTTATGGCCAAACACACCCGACATCCTGACCGAATACCTCCAAATGGGTGGGCGAGCCGCCTTTATGGTGAGACTGGCGCTGGCAGCCACTCTGAGCGCCAATTACGGCATCTATGGTCCGGCCTTCGAGCTCTGTGAGAACCGGCCCAAGGAATTTGGCAGCGAAGAATACCTGGACTCCGAGAAGTACGAGATCAGAAACTGGGACATTGAAAGCCCGGATAGCCTCAAGGATCTTATAGGCAGGGTCAACCGTATCCGGAGAGAAAACCCGGCGCTTCAAAGCGACTGGAGCTTGCGTTTTCATCCGGTTGATAATGAGCAGATCATCTGTTACAGCAAGAACACCGAAGATTTCTCCAACATCGTGCTGGTGATTGTAAACCTGGATCCTCACCACACCCACTCGGGTTGGCTGGAGCTTCCTATTTCAGACTGGGGGTTAGAGCCGATCAGGCCCTACCAGGTCCATGACCTGTTGAGCGATGCCCGATATCTCTGGCACGGTTCCAGGAACTATGTGGAGATCAACCCGCAGGTAGTACCGGCCCATATTTTCCGCCTGCGGCGTCGGATCCGGACGGAACGTGATTTCGATTACTACATGTAGTAGGGGCATGGCTTATGGCGAAAAGGGAAAAAGATACCGTGATCCTCCAGCAAGAGCCGCTGTGGTACAAGGATGCGATCATCTATGAACTCCACGTCAAGGCCTTTTGTGACAGCAATGGCGACGGAATCGGAGATTTCAGGGGGTTAATGGGAAAGCTCGATTACCTCCAGGACCTGGGAGTTACCGCCCTCTGGCTCCTCCCGTTTTTTCCCTCACCGCTCAGAGACGATGGCTATGACATTGCCGACTACACCAGGATCCATCCGGCTTACGGCACCCTCCGTGACTTCAGGCAATTCCTGAGAGAAGCCCACAGGCGGGGGCTCCGTGTCATTACTGAAGTGGTGCTCAACCACACCTCTGATCAGCACGCCTGGTTCCAGCGGGCTCGGCGCTCCAAGCCCGGAAGCCGGTGGCGTAACTTCTACGTCTGGAGCGACACACCCGATCGATATAAAGAGACGCGGATCATCTTCAAGGACTTTCAATCCTCCAACTGGACCTGGGACTCAGTGGCCGGGGCATATTACTGGCATCGATTCTATTCCCATCAACCCGATCTCAATTACAATAACCCTGAGGTCCAAAAGGCCATGTTCAGGGCCATTGATTTCTGGCTCGGCATGGGGGTGGATGGCCTGCGCCTGGATGCAGTCCCCTATCTGTTTGAGCGGGAGGGCACGAATTGCGAGAACCTGCCGGAAACCCATGAATTTATAAAGGCACTGAGGTCCCACATCGATCGAAAGTACTCCAACAGTATGTTGCTCGCCGAGGCGAACCAGTGGCCTGAAGACGCCGTGGCCTACCTCGGTGACAGCGATGAATGCCACATGGCCTTCCATTTTCCGTTGATGCCCAGGCTGTTTATGGCCCTCCGTATGGAAGATCGGTTTCCCATCATCGATATCCTGGAGCAAACTCCTCCCATACCGGAGACCTGCCAGTGGGCGCTCTTCCTGCGCAACCACGACGAGCTGACCCTCGAGATGGTCACCGATGAGGAGAGGGACTACATGTACCGGGTCTTCGCCCAGGACCCGCAAATGAGGATTAACCTGGGGATCCGTCGACGCCTTGCCCCGCTCTTGGGGAACCATCGAAGGAGGATCGAGCTTATGAATGGCCTGCTCCTCTCATTGCCAGGCACGCCCATCATCTACCAAGGCGATGAAATCGGTATGGGTGACAACATTTATCTGGGCGATCGGAATGGTGTGCGCACGCCGATGCAGTGGAGTGCCGATCGAAACGCGGGTTTCTCCCGAGCAAATCCACAAAAACTCTATTTACCGGTCATCGTCGATCCAGAGTACCACTATGAGACCATTAATGTGGAAGTACAGCAGAACAACCCCCATTCTTCCCTGTGGTGGATGAAGCGCCGTATCGCGGTACGGAGACATTACAAGGCCTTTGGAAGGGGAACCATAGAATTCCTGCATCCCGAAAACCGCAAGGTCTTCGCCTTCATCAGGAACTACCAGGACGAGCGGATCCTTGTCGTTGCGAACCTCTCGCGCTTCGTTCAGTGTGCCGAGCTGGACCTCTCTGCCTATCAGGGGATGGTGCCCCTTGAAATATTTGGTCAGACACGGTTTCCTCCCATAGGGGACTTTCCCTACTTCTTTACTCTGGGCCCGCGCGACTTTTACTGGTTCTCACTCGTTCCCCAGCATCCTGAGCAGGTTCTTTCGACGACTGAAGAGTTGCAGCTCCCCATTCTCATCGTCGCCGGCAGGTGGGACGACGTCTTTCGGGGCAAGGAGAAAGGGGTCTTGGAGGGGGTTTTGCCGAACTATATGGAAGGGAGGCGCTGGTTTGGGGGAAAGGCCCGTTCCATCAAATCGACTAGAATTCAAGAAGTTATCCCTATCGTCAATGGATCATCTACGGCCTATATTACCTTAATACAAGTAGAGTACACGGATGAGGGCGGTGAGGTCTATGTCCTTCCCATGACATACGGCGCCGGGGAGCTAGCTGACACAATCATTCATGACTATCCGCACGCAGTATGTGCTCGGCTCCGTATCACGGGTACCGGCCAGGAAGGGGTCATCTATGATGCAACGGTCGACAGGCAATTCTGCGGTGCGTTGCTGGAATTGATCGTACGTCGGCGCAGACCAAAGGGAGTCGAGGGGGAACTGATAGCCAAGCCGACGCGGGCCTTTCACAAGATTCAAGGCACGGCTGACGTCGTACTAGAGCCGTCAATCCTGAAGGCCGAACAGAGCAATAGTTCAGTTCTTTATGGGGATCGCTTCATTCTGAAGCTGTTTCGGCATCTTCATGGCGGAGCAAACCCCGATCTCGAGATCGGCCGGTTCCTCACCGAAAGAGGATTCGGCGGTAGCCCTTCTGTGGCAGGTTATATTGAGTACCAAAGGGACAGGGAAGATCCCATGACGCTCGCTATTCTCCAGGCCTTGGTCCCCAATCAGGGAGATGCGTGGGAGTATACGCTCGATGTTTTGGGCCACTTCTTTGAGCAGATCTTAGCGCAGCCCACCGAAGTGCCCAATGCCGGACTTACCTCGCAACGGTTGCTGGAACTAGTGGCTACGGAACCTCCTGAAGAAGTGTTCGAAAAGATCGGGCCCTACGCAGAGGCCGCCCGGCTTCTTGGCCAACGCACCGCTGAACTTCACGTCATGCTGGCATCGGCCCCTGATAACCCGGTCTTTGCGCCTGAACCGTTTTCAAAGCTCTATCAGCGTGCTCTTTACCAGTCCATGCGGAGTTTGGCCAGCAATGTCTTCCACCTCCTGCGCGAACGCCTGGGAAATCTGCCCGATTCGGTGCGACCAAAAGCCCAGAACATCCTTGACCACGAGGGCGACATCATCAACCGGTTTCGGTCAGTTATGGAGCAGGGGATTACAGCAATGCGAATCCGATGCCATGGCGACTATCACCTTGGGCAAGTGTTGTGGACGGGTAAGGATTTCATCATTATCGACTTTGAGGGGGAGCCGGCCCGGCCTATCAGCGAGCGCCGAATTAAGCGTTCGCCCCTTCGCGATGTAGCGGGAATGCTGCGATCGTTCCATTATGCAGCCTATGCCAATCTCTTTGCGCAACAGGAAGGTGGATTGATCCGGTCCGAGGATTTCTCCTATCTGGAATCCTGGGTTGAGTTTTGGCATTCCTGGGTGAGCATCTTCTTCCTGAAGGCATATTTGGATGCTGCTTCCCGGGGTAACTTCCTCCCGGAAACAAGGAGAGAGTTAAAAGTGCTTCTTGACACCTATTTGCTGGAAAAGGCCATCTACGAAGTCGGCTATGAGCTCAATAGCCGGCCTCACTGGGTGAAAATCCCTCTGCAAGGGATTGAACAAGTCCTTCAGGCTGATACCTGATCATGGAATAGATGATTGACTGCGTTACGGGAGGTTCAAAATGACAAACAAGAAGGGTGACGCGAAGATAAAGCCCTCCAAGACAAGAAAAGCTACAGAGCCAGTGCGCTACGATGTCACTCATATCACCAACGACGATCTCTACCTCTTCAATCAGGGGAGCCACTTCCGCCTCTACGAGAAGCTTGGGGCACACCTCATGACCGTAGAGGACGTAGAGGGAGCCTATTTCGCCGTGTGGGCACCGAATGCAGAGCAGGCGTTCGTCATAGGAGACTTCAACAAATGGGACAAATCCAGCCATCCGCTGCGCCCCCTTGGACAATCGGGGATTTGGGAGGGCTTCATACCCGGGATACACAAGGGTATCAACTACAAATACCACATTGTTTCTCGCCACAATGGCTACCGAGTGGACAAGGCAGATCCCTTTACCTTTCGCAGCGAGGTACCTCCCAGGACAGGATCTCTTGTCGCCGGCCTGGAGTACACCTGGGGGGATCAGGAATGGATGGGCCGCCGATACCGTCATAACGCTCTTGATGCCCCAATGGCCGTCTACGAGGTGCACGTGGGTTCCTGGATGCGGGTGCCCGAGGAAGGATCCCGCTCGTTGACCTACCGTGAACTTGCACCCAAGCTTGCTGAATACGTCACGAGCATGGGCTTCACCCATGTGGAGTTTCTGCCCCTGATGGAGCACCCCTTTTATGGGTCCTGGGGATATCAGTCGGTAGGATATTTTGCCCCCACCAGCCGGTACGGAGAACCTCAGGACTTGATGTACATGATCGATTGCCTGCACCAACACGGGGTCGGCGTGATATTGGATTGGGTGCCGTCACATTTCCCCACGGATGAACATGGACTGGGTTTTTTCGATGGGACGCACCTTTACGAGCACGCTGACCCTCGCAAGGGGATTCACCCGGATTGGGATAGCTGCATCTTCAACTATGGCCGCGATGAGGTGCGGAGCTTCCTCACCAGCAGTGCCTTTTATTGGTTGGACAAGTATCACGTGGATGGTCTTCGGGTAGACGCCGTGGCCTCTATGATCTACCTGGACTACTCTCGTAAGGAGGGTGAGTGGATCCCCAACCAGTATGGAGGCAGGGAGAACCTGGAGGCAATTTCGTTTTTGCGACACTTCAACGAGGAGGTCTACAAGAACTACCCGGATGTCCAGACTATTGCGGAGGAGTCTACCGACTGGCCCATGGTCTCCCGGCCCATTTACGTAGGTGGTTTGGGTTTCGGTATGAAGTGGGATATGGGTTGGATGCACGACACCCTGGAGTATATGACAAATGACCCCATCCACAGGAAGTATCACCACAACCAGCTCACCTTTCGCATGATCTATGCCTTTCATGAGAATTTCGTCTTGCCCCTCTCACACGATGAGGTCGTGCATGGGAAGGGATCACTCTTGAGAAAGATGCCCGGAGACGATTGGCAAAAATTTGCCAATCTGAGGCTCCTTTTCGGTTACATGTATGCCCAGCCCGGGAAAAAGCTGATCTTTATGGGCGGGGAATTCGGCCAGTGGAACGAGTGGTATCATGAGGTGAGCCTTGACTGGCACCTCCTCGAATATCCCCTTCACTCCGGCCTTCAACGTTGGGTCGAGGACCTTAATAGGCTCTATAGTGATGAGCCGGCCCTCCACGAACTCGACTTCACCCCGGGCGGCTTTGAGTGGATCGATTGCAGTGACTCACAAAGCAGCACCCTCAGCCTTATTCGCAAAGGCAGTTCCTCGGAGGACATTGTGCTTGTGGTCTGCAACTTCACACCTGTTCACCGTTTGAACTACCGGGTTGGGGTTCCGCGTTCAGGGTACTGGAAAGAAATATTGAATAGTGACTCAAAAGACTACGGAGGCAGCGGTCACGGCAATCTGGGCGTCGTTGAGGCATCTCCCATCTCCTTTCACGGGCGCCCCCACTCCCTTACCCTCACCCTCCCACCGTTAGGGGCCGTGTTCTTTAAAAGCGAGGGCACCGGGCAGTGAATGGAGAACTTGGCCTGGGGGCAATCTATCTCGGCGAAGGTCGCTGCCGGTTCCGCGTGTGGGCGCCACTCTCAGAAAAGGTTGAGGTACACGTCATATCCCCCAAAAAACGGGTTATCCCCTTGAGGAGTGCCGAGCGAGGGTATCATCACGGGATCGTGGAAGCCGTGCCGCCGGGCTCCCTGTACCAGTACCGGCTTGACGGAGAATGGGAACGCCCCGATCCTGCCTCCCGATTCCAGCCACAGGGCGTTCACGGCCCCTCAGGGGTAGTCGATCCACGGTTCCCATGGAATGACGACCACTGGTGTGGCCCCCCCCTTCGGGACTACATCATCTACGAGCTGCACGTGGGACTCTTCAGCCCGGAGGGAACCTTCGAGGCCGTTATTCCCCGCCTCGATGAGTTGAAGGAACTGGGCATTACGGCGATCGAGCTCATGCCTGTGGCCCAGTTTCCCGGAACTCGAAACTGGGGCTACGATGGCGTCTATCCCTTTGCCGTGCAGAATTCCTATGGAGGGCCCGAAGGCCTGAAAAGGCTGGTCAATGCCTGCCACCGGAGGGGGTTGGCCGTGATCCTCGATGTGGTCTATAATCACCTGGGACCCGAGGGGAACTACCTGGCGGATTTCGGCCCCTACTTTACCGACCGCTACCGGACTCCATGGGGCTCAGCGGTTAACTTCGACGGTGCCCACAGCGACGAGGTCCGCCGGTTTTTCATAGAGAACGCCCTCTACTGGATCAGAGAGTTTCATGTCGACGCCCTTAGAATCGATGCGGTCCACGCCATCATGGACTTCTCGGCCCGGCCATTCCTGGAGGAGCTCGCCCTCGTCGTCCATGAGGAGGCAGAGGAGAGTAAGAGGCATGTCTTCCTCATCGCCGAGAGCGCGCTGAACGACACGCGGGTTATTCATTCTCGAGAACGGGGAGGATGGGGCATCGACGCTCAGTGGAACGACGACTTTCACCACGCCCTGCACGCCCTGCTGACTGGTGAACATGAGGGTTACTATAGAGACTTCGGTGGGTTTGAGCACATGGGTAAGGCATTCAAAGAGGGGTTCGTGTACTCCGGCGAGTATTCGGCCTACCGGGTGCGTCGCCACGGCAGGTCATCCCGGCACCTGCCGGCACATCAATTTGTGGTCTTCGCGCAGAACCACGATCAGGTGGGAAACCGTGCCTGGGGCGAGCGTCTGGGTCATCTTGTGAGCCAGGGACGGCTGAAAATCGCATCTGCCCTGGTTTTGACATCCCCCTTTATTCCAATGCTCTTTCAGGGCGAAGAGTGGGGGGCCTCCACGCCCTTCCAGTACTTCACCGATCATCAGGATCCGGGAATGGGAGAGGCGGTGCACAAGGGACGCCATGAGGAATTTTCCGCTTTTGGATGGAAACTCGAAGAGGTCCCGGATCCCCAGGCCGTGGAGACCTTCGATCGCTCCAGGCTGAGCTGGGAAGAGCGGGATCAGGAACCGCACAAGTCCATTCTCGAATGGTATCGCAGGTTGATTGCTATCCGTCGATCCATTCCCTCAATCCTCGACGGTCGCTTCGATCGGGTAGAGATCGCCTTTGACGAGGAGGCACAGTGGTTCATTGTGATCCGGGGTCCGGTGATAATGGTGTGCAATCTGGCGGATCGACTTCAGCGCGTTCCCATTGATCGGGATCGATCAGGTCGTCTTCTCCTGAGTTCCGACTCGAGGAACATTACAGGATCGGGCTTTGTAGAGCTCCAGCCGGATTCCGTCGTTATACTTGGACAGGGTCCGGAGAGGTGATAGAGAAATGGATCAAGTTTTGCCGAACTGGGAAGGCTTCATATGGCTGGGAGGATCAGCGGTCCTGGGTGTTGTAATCCATTTTATCCTTTTCAAGACGGCAGAAGTCTTTATGAGAAAAGCCCGAACCGTCCCGGGCGAATCCATATTAAAGCACGGCCGCGGTCCTTCTAGGCTCATCATCCCCCTTCTTGTTATTCATTTTCTTCTCCCCTTCATGGCCCTCTCCCCCGGAGTACTTGCCCTTATTAGGCATACTTTCGGATTGCTTTTGATAGTCGCCATCGGATGGTTAATTATCAAAGTCGTCTATATCTTCGAGGAAGTCATTCTCAGCCAATTCAGGATGGATGTTGCGGACAATCTTCAGGCGAGAAGAATCCACACCCAGGTCCAGGTTCTCAAGAAGGTCGTGATCATTTTTGTGGGGATCCTGACCCTGGCCGCCATCCTCATGACCTTCGAAAAGGTTCGCTATCTGGGGACAAGCATTCTGGCCTCAGCAGGAATTGCAGGGATTATTGTCGGTTTTGCCGCCCAGCGCTCTATCGCCACTTTGCTGGCAGGAGTTCAGATCGCCATCACCCAGCCCATTCGGATTGATGATGTGGTCATAGTGGAAAATGAGTGGGGACGTATCGAAGAGATCACGCTGACCTATGTGGTGGTACGGATCTGGGATTTGCGACGACTGATTGTGCCGATAACCTACTTCCTTGAAAACCCCTTTCAGAACTGGACACGGGTGTCGGCAGAAATTTTAGGTACCGTCTTTCTATACGTGGACTACACTGTCCCCATTGAGGCGGTCAGAGAAGAATTGCGTCGCATCCTTGAAAAATCCGAGAAGTGGGATGGCCGCGTATCTGTCCTTCAGGTGACCAACGCCACGGAGCGAACAGTGGAGCTCCGTGCGCTGGTGAGCGCTACGGATGCATCAAGTGCATGGGAACTGCGTTGCCATGTGAGAGAAAAGCTCATCGAGTTTCTCCAGAAAAAATACCCTGATGCCCTGCCCCGGTTAAGGGCCGAAATCAGCGACCAATGGGGTCAGGGCAATGGGGGAGGAAGTTAAGGGAGACGAGGTTTCATCATGAGTACGGTATTTCAATTCTCGTCCAGTGCATCGCTGGAAATGCTTACCGGAAAGAAGGCTTTTGATATTGAAGGTTTGCTCCATCTGATCAAAACGTGCTCCGAGTCATCCATCTTCTACCATACCTTCTCTGCCTTTATGAAAATGCGGGAGGTTCAACTCCCTTACAACAGTGATTTTGCTATCTGGGTTTACCGCAGCCTCAATGAGAAGGCCCTGGCAGAAAAACTGATGGTCATTGATTTTTCGGAATATAACAATGTGGAGAGACTGCGAAACCGCCTGATTGCCATCATTGAAGATTATGTCCGGCAAAACCCGCTCTGTCGCAAAAAGATCGGGGATGATCCCTTTTACCTTTATGATGTGAGGCGCGTTGTCTACCTCACTGACAAATTCGCCTATGACCTGGCCTCTTTCCGTGATGCCATCGCAAAGATCAGTATATATTCCCTGTATTACCATTTTATTGAATCGCGGCTACATACTCAGCTTGAATTGGATGACTTCTCATCGTGGATAGAAGAGAGTCTTGGACTGTCCGACCTGGCACAAAAAATTAGAAAAATTGATATCAGTGTTTATACTCTGGAAGGACTCAGATCACGGGTCATACAAGTGATTGAAGAATATTTATAAACAGGGGTAAGGCATGGACTCATTTTGCGACATTTTTTCCCGGGTCGATGAAAACCATTCAGTAGGCCAATGATGACAACACCCACCCTTTTCGATTATCGGGAGGCGGTTGGACCTGATATCATTGAGGAACTGACCATCCTTGCTTCTCATGTGGGTAACCGATCCATCAAGATGGTGAACTCTACGGCAGTGGGCGGTGGTGTGGCGGAGATGCTCCGTCGGGTCGTACCGCTCCTTAACGAGATGGGCATCCAAACGGCATGGGATGTCATTGAGGGAGACGAAGAATTCTTTGAAATTACCAAGCGCTTCCACAATGCGCTCCAGGGGCAGGAAGATGATTTCCAAAAGGAGGTCTTTGAGGCCTATTTGGCGAACAATGAAAAGAATAATAAGACGGACTTTGATGAAGATCTGGTCATCGTTCATGACCCTCAGCCGGCGGCCCTCATCCACTGGCACCAGAAACGAAAGAATAGATGGGTGTGGAGATGTCATATCGATCTGTCTAATCCCAACCCGCGACTCTGGGAATTTCTCAAGCCATATATAGAAAAATATGATGCGGTCGTCTTCTCCTCCGCCCTGTTTTCACCCCAGTTAGCAATCCCCCAGTACCGGTTCTATCCGGCCATTGACCCGCTGGACGACAAAAATAGGGACCTGGAAGATGTCTATGTGGAGGAGATCTTCGCAAAGTATGAGGTTCCCAGGGACAAGCCGATCGTGACGCAAATTTCTCGCTATGATCCATGGAAGGACCCGGTAGGCGTTGTGCGAGCCTTTAAGATGGCAAGAAAATATGTGGATTGCCGTCTTCTGCTGGTAGGAGATAAGGCCGCAGATGATCCTGAATCCGAGAAGATTCTGGCCGAGGTGAGGGAGGAAGCGGGCAACGACCCCGATATTCATATCCTTCTGTTCAACCCCTCCACTGCCACGGAGATCAATGCCTTTCAACGGGGCTCAGATCTCATTTTGCAAAAGTCCATCAGAGAAGGCTTTGCTTTGACTGTCGCTGAGGCCCTCTGGAAAAGGCGCGCCGTAATAGGCGGCGCCGCAGGAGGAATCCCCGCCCAGATTATTGATGGCTACACGGGCCTGTTGGTCCATTCGGTGGAGGGGGCCGGGTTAGGGATTCGAAGATTACTAAACCATCCGGATTTTGCCAGGGAACTGGGTGAAAATGGCCGGCAACGGGTCATGGATGAATTTCTGATTACCAAGAGCCTGAAAAGGTATCTGCTGCTCCTCCTTGGCCTGGATAGACCCATGGGACAGACCATTTTTTTGAGATGAAAAATCTAAACCCGCACATAGACCTCAAATCCTTTTTCAAAAAGATACGGGGGGCCCAACAAAAGGCACTACTCTTAGACTATGATGGGACAATTGCGCCTTTTCATGTGGATCCCGCCAAGGCATATCCATACCCGGGCGTATCCGAGATGCTGGACAGCATCATGCAGGCCTATGATACCCGCCTTGTCATAATCACAGGAAGATGGACAAAGGATCTGCTTCCTCTCCTCAAACTGCAAGGACAGCCTGAGATATGGGGGTCCCATGGAATAGAAAGGCTGAAAATGAACGGGTCTTATGAAATTGCTCCGATGGA
>CAYMFC010000014.1:15468-25156 GCA_964389665.1 uncultured Desulfobacteraceae bacterium
CCCATGGAATAGAAAGGCTGAAAATGAACGGGTCTTATGAAATTGCTCCGATGGACGAACATGCATTGGATGGCCTAGTAAAGGCGGACGAATGGATTGAAGCGGTTGGACTTTCAGATCATTCTGAACAAAAGCCGGGAAGCCTGGCAATCCACTGGCGAGGAATGGATGAAAAAGGAATTCGGAAAATAAGAGATCAGGTGGAGCCCAATTGGTCGCTTATCGCGGAGAGTTCAGGGCTGAACCTGAAAAACTTTGACGGGGGCCTTGAGCTTCGTGTGCCTGCACGAGATAAGGGAGATGCCGTAAAAACAATTCTTCAGGAGATGAATCGAGATGTTGTTGCAGCCTACTTAGGTGATGATCTCACGGATGAGGATGCCTTTGGGGCTATTAAGGGAAAAGGCATTGGGGTGCTGGTTCGAAAAAATCTAAGGCCGACGGCCGCCGACATCTGGATCAAGCCTCCCGAGGAGTTGCTGAAATTCCTTTCCTCCTGGTTGCCTGAAGAAAAGGAAATGGGGACACCCTTATTTTATCCATAACACTTCCTCCCTTTCTCTTTATTTTTTAGGGAAGAAGTGTTACTTTTTTTAGGTCAGTTTTTACGGATTTGTTGTATCAAAAACACTTAGGAGCATCTGACTCCGACGCTCCGCTTCAGAGTCTTTAATGAAAGAAAATTCTGTATTTATTTCAGATTATACGAGGAACGAAGAAATAACAGTCATAAGGTCATTGAATTTCCATTGTATGAATAAGGGAGAACGGAATGAATCGCTATGTTTGTATCCATTGCCATTTTTACCAGCCGCCCAGGGAAAACCCGTGGCTGGAGGAGGTTGAGCTTCAGGATTCCGCCTACCCCTTTCACGACTGGAACAAGAGGATCACGGAGGAGTGCTACGCGCCGAACACGGCCTCCCGCATCCTGGATGCGGAGAAGAGGATCGTGGAGATCGTCAATAACTATGCGAAGATCAGCTTCAACGTCGGTCCCACGCTCCTTTCCTGGATGGAGCGGAAAAGCCCTGAGGTGTACGAGGCGATTATTGAGGCGGATCGACTCAGCCGTGAGCGCTTTTCGGGTCACGGGTCTGCCATGGCTCAGGTTTATAACCATGTGATCATGCCGCTGGCCACTATAAGGGACAAACGCACGCAGGTCATCTGGGGAATACGGGACTTTGAGCACCGGTTCGGGAGAAAGCCGGAGGGGATGTGGCTCGCCGAGACCGCTGTTGACCTCGAAACGCTGGAAATACTGGCGGAACAGGGGATTGCTTTTACCATACTCGCGCCTCATCAGGCAGGACGGGTACGGGAGTTAAAGGAAGAGGAATGGAGGGATGTGAGCGGCGCCGGCGTGGATCCTAGAATGCCCTATCAGTGTAAGCTCCCCTCAGGAAGGTCGATTACGCTCTTCTTTTACGACGGTCCGGCATCACGAGATGTGGCATTCGGAGGGCTGTTGGGAAGCGGCGAGGATTTCGCATCAAGGCTGCTCGGTCTCTTTTCCAAGGCAGAGGGACCACAGATTGCCCACATTGCCACGGATGGCGAATCCTACGGCCACCACCACCGGTTCGGGGACATGGCACTCGCCTATGCCCTGCACCACATCGAGTCGAATAACCTGGCAAGGATCACGAACTATGGGGAATACCTGGAGAAGTTTCCACCAGCCTTTGAGGTTGAGATCTTCGAGAATACCTCGTGGAGCTGCACCCATGGAATCGAGAGGTGGAGGAAGGATTGTGGATGCAACACGGGGGCACATCCCGGATGGACCCAGGCATGGCGCACCCCTCTCCGTGAGGCCATGAACTGGCTCGGGGATACTCTCGCGAGCCTCTATGAAAGGGAAATGACATCATATGTTCGCGATCCATGGCAGGCAAGAGACGATTATATCTCGGTGATTCTCGATAGATCCGCCCAGAGCGTGGAGTCCTTTCTGTCACATCAATGCACCCGGGATCTTTCACAGGGGGAAAGGACGAAGCTCTTAAAGCTCCTCGAGATGCAGCGCCATGCCATGCTCATGTTCACGAGCTGCGCGTGGTTTTTTGACGATATTTCCGGCATCGAAACCGTACAGGTGATGCAGTATGCCTCAAGGGCCATGCAGCTGGCAAGGGAGGTGAGCGGAGAGGAGATCGGGCCTGAGTATCTCGATATTATCGAAAGGGCCCCGGGCAACGTAACGGAGTTTAAAAACGGCGCCGAGGTCTGGGAGGCCTTGGTGAGGCCGGCAACCATCGATCTCCTCAGGGCAGGAGCCCACTATGCTATTTCGTCGTTATTCGAGGAATATCCGGAAACGATACAGATGTTCTCCTACACCACCAGAAGCGAGGTCTATGAGTTGAAAGAAGCGGGCATCCAACGGCTTGCGGTAGGCAAGGCCGTGGTCCATTCCGATATAACGGGTGAGGAGAAGGAAATAGGATTCGCGGTGCTGCACCTTGGGAATCATAACCTTATCGGAGGGGTCCGTGAATACATGGGCGATGAGCCCTTCTCCGGCATGTGTCGGGAAATCAAGAAGGCCTTTGGGAGAAGCGACATTACGGAGATCATCCGATTGATGGACACCTACTTCGAGACACACAATTACTCGCTGTGGCACCTGTTCAAGGACGAACAGCGGAAGGTATTGAACAAGATCCTCGAATCAACGCTGAGGGAAATTGAGGCGTCTTTCCGTCAGATCTGCGAACGTCATTATCCAGTTATGCAGGTGATGAGGGAGATGCGAATCCCCTTGCCCAAGGCGTTTGCCACCGCCACGGAGCTTATTATAGGCCACGATATGAGCCAGGAGCTCCAAAAGGAAGAGCTTGACTTTGACCAGATTGAGAAGCTGGTTCAGGAGGCAAAGAAGTGGGACTTGGAACTGGGCGAGAAGAATCTTGGTTTTGTCGCGACCCAGAGGAGCAATTTACTCATGGAACAGCTATCCAAAGCGCCAGAGGAGATCTCTCTTCTAGAAACAATAGAAAACGCTTTCAAGGTGTTGAACGGTCTCCCTCTGCAACTGGACTTATGGAAAGCCCAAAATATCTACTTCTCCTTGGGCAAAGAAAGGTGCGATGAGATGGAAGAGAAGGCGGCACAGGGGGATCAATTTGCCCGGAAGTGGCTTGATAGTTTTTACAGGTTGGGAGACAGCTTGCACATCAAGAGCTCATCATGCGCATTCCAATAGCAACATATAGGATCCAGTTCAATCCCTCCTTCACCTTTGGGGATGCTCTGGACATTGTCCCCTATCTTGCTGATTTGGGGATTTCGGATATTTACGCCTCTCCCATCTTTAAGCCCAAAAAGGGGAGCGCCCACGGATACGATGTGGTAGATCCGAAGCAGCTCAACCCAGACCTCGGAGGTGAGAAAGGATTTGAGGGCCTTGCCAAAGCAGTCAAGGATTGCGGCATGGGCTGGCTTCAGGATATCGTCCCAAACCACATGGCATATGATCGTGAAAACCAAATGCTTATGGATGTTTTTGAAAATGGGCCCCATTCAAGGCATTTCCGCTTTTTTGATATAGAATGGGATCACCCGTATGAAGGCATGAAAGAAAGGATACTGGCGCCCTTCTTAGGGAGGTTTGGCGGAGAATGTTTAGAGGACGGAGAGATTCAGATAACCTACAACGAGCCCGGGTTAACCCTTGCCTATTATGACCTGCGATTTCCCCTTAAGATAGAATCGTACCTGACTGTGTTCACCCACAGGCTGGAGATACTCAAGCGACAGCTTGGTTCCGAACACCCCGATTTCGTGAAACTACTCGGTGTTCTCTATGTTCTGAAAACCCTTCCCACCGGCGAACAGCCCGATGAACGCTATGACCAGATACGATTTATCAAAAGGGTGCTCTGGGAGCTGTACACCAAAAACCATGAGATCGGCGGATTCATAGATGAGAATATCAGCATCTTCAATGGAGAAAAGGGGAATCCTGATAGTTTCAACCTTCTTGATGCTCTCCTCGCAGAGCAGTTCTTCAGGCTATCCTTCTGGAAGGTGGCGACCGAGGAGATAAACTACCGGAGATTCTTCAACATCAACGAGCTTATCTGTTTGAGAGCGGAAGACGAGGATGTCTTTAACCAAACCCATTCCTTGATCTTCAAGCTCGTTGGCGAGCAAAAGCTCACGGGATTGAGAATAGATCACATCGACGGGCTCTACGATCCCGCACATTACCTGAAGAGGGTGAGGGAGAAGGCAGGGAACCTATACGTCGTGGTCGAAAAGATCCTCGACCCCGGAGAGGAATTGCCCTCACTCTGGCCGATCCAAGGGACTACGGGCTACGAATTCCTGAATTATGTAACGGGCATCTTTTGCAAAACAAGCAACAAGAAGGCACTCGACCGAATATATACCCGGTTCACCGGCCTTCAATCCTCTTATGAAGACCTCGTGGCAGAAAAGAAAAGGCTCATCATAGGGAGACACATGGCCGGGGATGTAGATAACCTTGCCCTCTTGCTGAAAACGATATCCGGACGGTACCGGCATGGCGCCGATATCACCCTGTATAGTCTGAAGAGGGCCCTGGTAGAAATCATGGCGCTCTTCCCAATCTATCGAACCTACATCAGCAATGAGGTTTTCAGTGATGCCGATCGTGAATATATGAAAGACGCCATCGGCAAAGCACTGGAGAGTACCCCGGCCCTCGCAAACGAACTCGGTTTTCTCCAGGGGTTTCTGTTGCTGAAGTTCGAGGATTATCTGACCGAAGAAGAAAGGGCTCAATGGACCCACTTTGTGATGCGATTCCAGCAATTCACCGGGCCCCTGATGGCAAAGGGATTCGAGGATACCGTTCTCTATGCGTATAACAGGCTCCTGTCTCTCAATGAGGTTGGAGGAGATCCTCAAAGATTTGGCTTCACTCTAAAGGAGTTCCACGCCTTCAACGAACGAAGGGCGAAGCTCTGGCCCCATGCGCTGAACGCAACCTCAACCCACGACACCAAGCGGGGCGAAGATGTACGGGCGCGAATCAATGTGCTCTCTGAGATACCGCAAGAATGGACTCGCATGGTCAACGCATGGCACAAGCTCAACTGGAGTAAAAAGAAAAAGGTGAGGGGCTTTACCGTGCCGGACAAAAACGACGAATATTTCCTGTATCAAACCCTGATTGGCGCTCTTCCCTTTGACGAGAAAGAGCGCCCCGCCTTTACCGAGCGCCTAAAGCAGTATGCAGTAAAGGCCGTTCGGGAAGCAAAGATACACACTGCGTGGCTCAAGCCTGATAATGATTACGAAGACGCCTTTCTTTCATTTATCGAGCATATCCTGCGACCCTCTGAAGAAACCCAGTTTCTGGCTGCCTTTGTGCCGTTTCAGAGGAAGGTGGCATTCTATGGAATGCTCAATTCCCTCTCGCAGACAATCATAAAGCTCACGGCGCCTGGTGTACCAGACCTTTACCAGGGCACCGAACTGTGGGACCTGAACCTCGTAGACCCCGACAATCGCTGGCCGGTCGATTTTGGGATGAGAACCTCATTCTTACGCGAAATACAAGCCAAGGAGGGTACCGGTGCTCTTGAACTCATCACCGAATTGCGAGCCACCGAACACGATGGGAGGATCAAACTATTCCTCATATACATGGTCCTGAAGGCACGAAAAGAGCACGCGGACTTATTCGAGAAGGGGGCCTACGCGCCTTTGAAGGTAAGCGGGGGGCTCAGAGACCACCTCATCGCCTTTTCGAGAAACCATGGAACGCTCTGGGCTCTGACCATCGCACCACGCTTCTTGACAGCTCTCGTAAAGGAAGGGGAATATCCCCTTGGTCATCACGTATGGGCTGACACTTCAATTCATCTCCCGGAAGGCGCCCCCTCGTTGTGGAAAGATGCCATTACTCAACAGGGGCTCAAGGGACAGGGAGCGCTCTTGGCAGGCCAGGTCATGAGGCATTTCCCTGTGGCTATGCTTACGGGCAAGGAGGACACATGAACAGACGGGGAAGCGGCATACTGCTCCATATAACATCTCTACCCTCTTCACACGGTGTCGGGGACCTAGGGCCAGGGGCCTACCGGTTCGCTGATTTTCTTGCCGAAACAAAACAGGGCATCTGGCAGATACTCCCCCTTAATCCAACTGACCTGGCTCACGGGAATTCCCCGTACCAGAGCATATCCGCATTTGCGGGGAATCCCTTGCTTATTAGCCCCGAGCTTATGGTGAGAGATGGGTTCCTCAAACAATCAGATATCCAGGATGTGCCCCGTTATCGGGTAGGACCTATAGACTATCCCGCAGTCATCGCCGGCAAGGAACAGATCTTTCGGGTTGCCTTTGAGCGGTTCCGGCAAGGGGGTAAACGGCATGAATACGAGAGGTTCTGTGCTGAGAACGCCTCCTGGCTCGATGATTTCGCCCTTTTTACGGCCCTGATGGGCTATTTTCGTGGAAGGTCCTGGCCGGAATGGCCCCAGGAGGTGCGGGACAGGCGGCCTGAGGCCCTGGAATCCATGAAGGAAGAGCTTCGCGATGCGCTTGAGAGGGACAGATTCCTTCAGTATGTCTTCTTCGAGCAGTGGCATGCTCTCAAGGCATACTGCAACCGCCGCGGCATTCAACTATTCGGCGATATCCCCATCTACGTGATACACGAGAGCGCAGACGTGTGGACCAATCCGGAGCTCTTTACCCTCGACGATGAACGGTGGCCCACTCATGTCGCAGGCGTGCCGCCCGATTACTTCAGTGAAACGGGCCAGCTTTGGGGAAACCCCATCTATCGCTGGGATGTGTTGCGGGAGAGGGGGTATGGCTGGTGGATTCAGAGGGTGGAGCATAATCTCACGCTCTTCGACCTCATAAGGGTCGATCACTTTCGTGGCCTTGTTGGCTACTGGGTAGTTCCGGCAGGGGAAACGAACGCCGTGAACGGCAGGTGGGTTGAAGCCCCGGCAGAGGACTTCTTGAATGCATTGCTCAGAAGATTTCCTCAACTCCCCATCATTGCAGAGGATCTCGGGTTAATCACCCCTGATGTGAGGGAGATCATGCACCGCTTCGAACTTCCCGGAATGAAGGTGCTCCTCTTCGCCTTTGGCGAGGATCTCCCCACAAATCCCTACATCCCCCATAATCTTCCCAGAAACTGCGTGCTCTACACCGGAACCCATGACAACAATACCACACGGGGGTGGTTCGAACGGGAGGCAACCCCCGAGATCAGAGAGAGGCTCTTTCGCTACCTGGGACGAGAGGTTCCCGCAGAGGATATACACCGGGAGCTGATCAGGCTCGCCATGATGTCGGTGGCGAACACGGCCATATTCCCCATGCAGGATGTCCTCGGTTTAGGGGAAGAGGCCAGGATGAACCGGCCGGCCACTACAGAAGGCAACTGGCGATGGAGGCTTTCGCCGGGGCAGTTGACTCCCTCTATGACCGATATGCTCAGGGGTATGACGGAGCTCTACGGGAGGGACTAGGTGCGGGCATTGAACTTCAAGGAGAGAATGATTACAAGGATTGAAGTGCTGGCTATTGAACGGCAAAAGTAGCCTTACGATCTCACCAGGAAGGAGGTATTCAGGCAATGAAGATCGAAGAACTTATCTCCGGGAAAGGCGATCATGAGAAGATCGAAATAGAAGGCATTTCCATCCCTGTCCGTATATAGAAAAATCTTGTGACTGAAGGCTGCCTCCAGCTAAAGCCTGAGCCGAAAAGTAAAACCGTTACCCTGTGGGGCAAGACCGTCTGCGCCTGTTTGAGGGAGGAACAGCTGCGGGAGAGAGGATGATATCCTGATATCCCGGGGCATGATCTTTTTGGGGAAGCTCTCGGTTTCTATTTTTTAGGCCGGAATATAGGGAATTTTTCCTTAAACCCATCTCCTTTTCTCAAGAATCAGCTGGGGCAGGTCTCGGGATACTCCGGATCGACCTATAGCCCTCTATCTTGCGATCTCATGTTTCAAGCGTTATTCGTGTTAGCGGTTCCACGCGATACGTGCGCTACCTTAATGAAAAAACACCACATCATCCGCAGCTTATGAATCAGGTGACGGGGATGGTGAACTTGAACGTACTCCCCTTTCCCTCACCTTCACTTTCAACCCATATCCTGCCTCCATGAGCTTCGACCGCCATCTTACTGAATGTAAGGCCGAGCCCGCTCTTGCCCCTTCCCACTCCCTTAAGCTTGAGGGAAGCCTGTTCGAATTTTTCGAATATCTTTTCATGGTATTCAGGGGCCAGGCCGTCGCCGTTGTCGGCTATGCTGAGCATGATGTGATGCTCGTGGGGTTCGTATCTGATGTCGATTTCGATTTTGCCCTCATCCGGCGTATGTCTTATTGCGTTACTCATAAGATTGCCTATCACTCTCTTGATCAGATCCGCGTCAAAGTGCAGTTCGGGGAGTGATTCAGGCTTGGTGAATGTGAGCAGCTTTTTTTCTTTTTCCATCTGGTAGCTGAGCTGTTGAAGCTCCTCCTCGGTCAGGGCCACGATATCGGCCGGTCCCATTTCCGGTTTCAGTTTTCCCTCTTCCATACGCTGTATATCCAGAATACTCTGGATCATGCTGTTGAGGTCATCGCAGCGCTGCGCGATGTTACTCATGGCTTTTCTTTGGAAATTATTGAGATTTTCTCCGCGGAGCTGTATAAGTTCGATACTCATGGATATAGCGGTGAGAGGATTTCTCAGATCATGAACGATCATGTGCGTCAGCCCATCTTTGACCTTTTCCAGCTCTTGCAGAGAGCGATTTTTTTCCCTTATTTCTCTGTTATTTTCCAGTAGCTGGCCGTGATAATCTTTTATCCTGAGCAATGATTTGACCCGCACTACGAGCTCTGTCTTTTCTATGGGCTTGTTGAGAAAGTCGTCTGCGCCTGCTTCCATCGCCTTTACCCGGTCTTGCTTTTCGGCGAGAGCCGTGATGATCAGGACAGGCACCGCTTTCGTTTCCGCATTTGCCTTCAGCCGTCTACAGACTTCGAAGCCATCCATGCCGGGCATCATGATATCCAGTAAAATGATATCCGGAGAGCGTTCGACCGCAATGTGCAGCGCCTCTTCCCCGGATCCGGCGCCGACCAGGTCGTAGTTTTCCTTCTGAAGCATGATTTTGAGAAGCTTAATGTTCTTCTCATCATCATCAACGATTAATACCGTGTGCCGATTCATTCGTATTCTCCTGGCTCGCTGTATATACTGGCAATCCGTGTATCGGATATCGAGATGTCGTGTTCCTGCATCTGTTCCTGCGCTATATTGATTTATATTATATCGCACGATATACAATTTGTCGAATCTGGAATCAGAAAAAAAATTAAGATGGACCTCTCAATCGTTTGATACAATCCATGGTGTTTTGTTACGGCTTCCTTCTGTACTGAAGTATGTTTGCCGTGAAGCTATTGGTGTCTTTCGGTTTGGTGAAGTATCCAGAGCAACCAGAATCGAGCGCTGGTCATCAGTAATAAGGCTGTAGAAAAAAACGGATCAAGCCTTGACAACCTTTACAGAATGATTATATTGCTTCATTAAGATTTCTTGCATAAAATCAAATAGTTAGATGGATTTAACTGTTTGCAATTCATTTTTTCGCACGAGATCGCCGATCAATTAAAATGGGACCGTTCTTTTTCTCAGAACAACATAAGGTCAAAGGTGAT
>CAYMFC010000015.1:0-18166 GCA_964389665.1 uncultured Desulfobacteraceae bacterium
CATGGCATTCGGTGATCATCAGGGGCGGCGGCATGGGTGCGAGCGCCACTAATGATGGCTACTATGACTATATCTTCCCAGCCAACGGGGCCAATACGCCGGTTGAAATATTTGAAAGCGACACCCCCCTCATCGTGGAGAGAAGGGAGCTGCTCCCTGATTCGGGCGGTCCGGGAAAAATGAAGGGCGGGCTGGGCAGAAGGGTCGTTTTCAGGGTGCCGGACGATGAGTATGCCCCTTTGCCGCCGGTGAACCTCGGGATCCAGTCGGGCAGGTTCCGCTATCCTCCTGAGGGCCTCTTTGGCGGCAAGGATGGGGCAAAGGCCCGGTTCCTGGTCAATGGTGAAAAAGGCAACCCTTACGGCCTTACGCAACTAAAGCCCGGCGATGTGGTTGCCATGGATGCCGCAGGAGGAGGCGGATACGGAGATCCTCTCCAGCGTGATGTAGAATTCGTGAAGGGTGATGTGCTCGATGGGTACGTGAGTATCGAGGGCGCCAGGGAGCACTACGGCGTGGTGATCGAACCGGACAGCATGGAGATCGACAGGGATGCAACCCGGAGCCTGAGGGAGGCTCTCAAGACAGTATAAGGGAAGATGAAGCTGCCTTCAGCAAGATGCTCTTATCAATTCAAAAAAAGTCACTGCGAGGAGACCCGCATTGAGCGGGACGATGTGGCAGTCTCATAAAAAGAGCCCGCCCTGGCACGACATGGCAAGCATATACAGGAATAGCTTCACGAAACCATGCTAAACGGACCGATTATCTGATACACTGCTGACAGGTCTGGGCCAGGGATTGCTTCGCTTCGCTCGCAATGACAGAAAGGTTCTGTGCTGTAACCCAGCAGCTTTAGAATGTATCGCCTCGGATCAGTCCATGAGAAGATGTATCTATCTGGATAATGCTGCTACCTCGTTTCCCAAGCCTCCACAGGTCACGGAAGCCATGGTTCACTATATGAAAGAGGTGGGGGCTAACCCGGGCAGATCAGGACACCGGCTTTCCCTCGAAGCCTCGCGCATTGTGGAGCATGCCAGGGAACGCCTCGCAACCCTGTTTCATATTGCCGATCCGGCACGTATCGCCTTCACCATGAACGTGACCGAATCCCTCAACATGGTCATCTATGGGTTTCTCAACCCCGGCGATCACGTCATCACCTCATCAATGGAACACAACTCGGTCATCCGACCCTTAAAACATCTGGAAGAAACATCCTTCATCACCCTAACCATAGCCCCCTGCGACAAAAAGGGCTTCCTGGACATCGACGCACTGCCGGGGCTTATCCGGAAGAACACCGCCTTAATGGTGCTAAACCATGCCTCGAATGTCTCCGGGACCGTCCAGGATGTGAGAGCGGTCAAAAATGCGATAGGGGAGGTGCCCCTTATGCTCGACGCCGCCCAAACGGCAGGCTGTTATCCGATTGATGTTGATGCAGACCGCATCGATTTTTTAGCCTTTACCGGCCACAAAGCGCTCTTAGGGCCTCAGGGAACCGGCGGCCTCTATATCAAGGAAGGCCTGAGCATCCGCCCTTTAAAACGGGGAGGCACGGGGAGCGTTTCCGAACGTATGCACCAGCCGGAGTTTTTGCCCGATGCACTCGAAAGCGGGACCAGAAACAATGTCGGCATCGCCGGGCTGGGAGCAGCGGTCGACTTCATCCTGGCGGAAGGGGTAGGCAAGATCAGGGACCATGAGGAAACCCTCACTGCAGCACTGCTCAAGGCCCTCTATCATGTCCCCGGCATCACCATCTATGGACCGCTCAGGGCAGAGGATCAAACGGCTACCCTCTCAATCACCTTCGATAGAATCCTGCCCATCGAATCAGATCAGACATTCGGCGGGTGCGGATCGATCAATCTGGCATGGCTGGAGGAGGGCATCCCTCCCCTTGAAGCCGCTGATATCCTTAACAGCCGCTACGACATCTTCGTCCGGGTGGGGCTGCACTGCGCCCCCCTGGCCCATCAGACGCTTGGCACGTTCCCAGAGGGAACAGTCCGGATCAGTATGGGCTATTTCAATACGCTGCAGGATATGGAAGACACAGCAAAGGCAATCAGAACAATTGCCGAAAAGTGAACACCAGCATGAAAATAAAAATATCCATCACCCTTTCGGAGGAACTCATTAGCAAAATAGATGAACTGTCCGACCGATATGGCAACCGATCGCTTCTTATAGAACAGGCGCTCCGTGACTTCCTCGCCGCTGAAGCAAAGCGGAAACGGGACCTCCAAGATATTGAAATTCTCGATCAACGCGCCGATGCTCTTAACAAAGAAGCAGAGGATGTCCTTTCCTATCAGGTAGATGTATGAGAAGAGGGGAACTTTACCGTGTCCGCAAAGCTTCGTCACAAGATCCAAAGAAATATAGGGTTTTCGTGGTGGTGAGTCGCCAAATCCTTTTAGACTCTCACTTCTCTACAGCCATTTGTGCTCCTACCTATTCTTCCTTCGATGGTCTTTCTACTCAAGTGCCCGTAGGAATCGACGATGGGTTGAAGCACGATAGCAGCATACATTGCGATGAACTTGTGAGCATCCCCAAGTCTTCCCTAACTGATTTCGTCGGCACCCTTCGCCCCGTCAAAATCGAGGCGCTTAATCGAGCACTAGCCATGGCTCTTGATTTAGATACCTTTGCTTGACGCTATCCCATTCAATATACAAGCGTTCCCCATATCTTACTAGCATTACCATAAGTTTGTCTGCTTCAGAACCGTGATATCATGAGAGTAACGGAAAAATTGGCAGCCTTTTCATGGTCAGCAGCTTTGCTCCATGCGAATCGAATGTTATCGCTGTCGCACCATACCACGCATCTCGCCAAGGAACTTGCTTGACAAAGATCTCTTCCTATTTTACCGTTTTTTTAAAAAGGAACATAATCTACTGGATATTAAAAAAGGCAAATCTGCCTGTTCGTTCATACATTATCTGGATATCAGGTAAATAGCCCTATACGTAAATGTCGGGCCTCATAGAAGGGAGGGCGTAATGGCAGTACGTGTCGTCAGGCTCGGCAGCCAAAGACTGGAAGGCGAAGGCACACGCATCGGAACCGTTCGTCGTCCGCCGCGTGGTGTGCCCAAGTCCGAGTTCGCATCGCGGAACTGGTACGACGTGTGGTTCCCCAACCTGGCGCCGAGCGCAGAGACCATGAAGCTCGGCCAGAAAGCCAAGACACCTGCTCAGTGGGCCAAGTTCATCAAGAGGTACCGGGCTGAAATGGCAACCCCGGAAAACAGGCACGCCATCGAACTCCTCGCGGTGCTGTCCCATCAATGCAACTTCTCGGTCGGTTGCTATTGCGAGAATGAAGCACATTGCCATCGTTCGGTGCTGCGCGAACTACTGGCCGAGATGGGCGCCATAGTGGAACCGCCTGCGTTGTGAACCAGGTACCGTCCAACGAATAAGACTTCTCAGCGCATTCAGAAGGCAAGGATAAGAAAAGGCTTTTTAAGAAAAGTGTCTCCGGCAGCTTTGAGGCATCAGCTTATTTCTTCTTTTCCTTCAACGCCGCAAGGACCTTCTCAGGGGTGATGGGCAGGCTCGTGATCCTCACCCCGATGGCATCGTAGATCGCGTTGGCAATGGCCGGAGCAGTGGGGACAAGCCCTGGCTCCCCGATTCCCTTTGCACCATAGGGCCCGTCCTCGTCGCCGGGCTCAATGATGATCGGCTCGACAGGGACCACATCCATTGCCGTAAGCATCTTGTAGTCCAGGAAATTCGGGTTCATCACCCTTCCTTGTTCCAGTTTCATCTCTTCGGTAAGGCCGTATCCCACACCTATGTAAGCGGCGCCGTAGATCTGCCCCTTTACGAGGATCGGGTTGATTGCCTTTCCCACATCATGAGCGGCAAAGAGCTGGAGAATCCTCACCTCCCCTGTTTCTTTATCCACCTCAACCTCAACCCCGGTCGTGCCAAAGGCATAGGTGCATGAGAGATTTCCCTTCATTTCCCTATCCAACATCTCGGTGGGCGGATCATAGAATGCCTCGGCTACAACGACCTTGCTCTCTCCGGTTCCCACATGGAGTCCGTCTCGCAAAATCTGGCTTGCCTCTATTCTGAAGTAGGGATGTTCGGGATCGTTTTTGGGGAATATCATCCGGTCCTTGATATCCAGATCTTCAGGCCTCGAGATCAGGCTATAATCAAGCTCCGGTTCCACGAAATCGGGATTTTTCCTCTTCTTTCTTTTGAACCCGCTCGCCACTATCTTGGGGATGTTTTCGACTGCCAACTCCAGGATCTGCTGTTTCACCGTTTCACAGGCTCTCATCGCAGCATTGCCGGCCATGAAGGTGTGGCGGCTTGCGTGCGTTCCCGCATCCCACAAGCACAGCCCCGTATCGCCGAGGGTTAAGGAAATATCCTCAGGCCGAAATCCCAGGGCCTCTGCAACGATCTGGGAGATGATCGTGGGTGACCCCTGTCCTTGATCCGTCCCGCCGTCGAACACATCGACATGCCCATTTTGATCGACCTTGACCATGATTCCATGTCCGTCTGATTTATAGACCCTTGCGCCCCCTGCAACATGGATGAGGGAACCCATTCCAACACCCCTGCCCGTGCGTTTTCCCCTCTTTTCGGTCCAGTTGAGCTTTTGCTTCACAGAGTTGATGCACTCCTCCATGCCGCAAGAGGTTATCTTCAGCCTCATGGGGGTGACATCGCCAGGCTGATTGGCGTTGATAAGCCTGAATTCAGCCGGATCGATGCCGGCCTCCTCGGCAAGGGAGTCCATTGAGGTTTCAACGGCGAAGGTGGCCTGGGGATTGCCATATCCCCTCATCGCCTGGCAATAGATGTTGTTCGTATACACACAGGCCGCCTCAAAACTGACATTCGGCACGCGATAGAGCGAAGACATGGGCATCACCATGACCGATGGGGTGGTGGCGCCCCACGAGGTATAGGCCCCATTGTCCAGAATCGCCTCGGCCTTCCTGAAGGTCAGCCTGCCCTCCTTGTCACACCCTTGCTCTATGGTGAAGACGGCAGGCTGTCTCGGCGGCAGGGCACGGAATTCCTCTTCCCGGGAAAAGAGGATCTTTACCGGTTTTCTGGTGCGCAAGGCAAGGAGGATACTGATGAATTCATAGATGTCCGTATCCAGTTTGGTCCCGAAACTCCCCCCCACCACAGGGTTGACTACCCGCACGTTTTTACCCTTTACCCCGATAGAGGAAAGATACTCGATGATCCTTTGCTTGCCCAGGAAGGGGACATTGGTCTGGCTGTGAAAGGTGAGGTTGTTGTTCATATCGAATTCCGCAACGCATCCGCTCGTGCCCATGCAACACTGATTCACCCAGGTGGTGCTCAAACTGTCTTTTACCATATGGGCTGAATCCCTTTGGCCCTGTTCGATATCCCCGGCAGAGAACTTCCAGGGCAACGGGAGGATATTGGTCCTGATGGGTTTTCCCATCGCATCCAGCTCATGTATCAGGGGAGCGCCTTCCTTCATCGCATCAATGGGATCGAAAACCGCGGGCAATTCCTCATACTCCACCTCGATCAATCCCAGGGCTTCTTCTGCTATCTCCGGGCTGATAGCGGCAACGACTGCTACCTCATCGCGAAACTGGCGGACAACATCCCCTTTCAGGACCCTCTGATCCCTCAAGAATCCGACCCTCACATCCGGAATGTTCCGGCCGGTAAGGACTGCTCGTACGCCGGCAACCCGCTCTGCTTGAGAGGTATCAATCCTCGTAATCCTGGCATGGGCATAGGGGCTGTATAGAATCTTCCCATACAGCATCCCGGGAAGCTTGAGATCATTGATATACCTGGCCCTGCCTGTTACCTTGTCAACCTCGATTGTTCGTGGAATGCCCTTCCCCACATGCAGAAGATTGGCCATGATTCTTTCCCCCTGAGAAGATTATTTGTGACTCCTCACGTAGTCAGTCCCGCCTTCGGCGGGATTTAGATTGAAGGCTTAAAGTGGTTAGAAGAGCACTATTGCCGCACTTTGTTGAAGAAACAGCAGCTTCTCGTACTAAATCCGTATCCCTGTTCTTTCCTAACAGTCTTCAGCCTACAGCCTATCTACCTCCTAAGAAACTCGAGCAAGTTTCTTTCATGTATAACCCTGAAGCGAAGCACCGGGGTCATGTGCTGAGTAGTTACGAATTATTTTCCCCCTTTGATCATCTCCGCGGCCTTCTCGATAGACTCCACAATCTGAACGTAGCCCGTGCAGCGACAGAGGTTGCCGGCGATGCTTTTTCTGATCTCTTCCCGCGTCGGTGCAGGATTGTGATCCAGAAGCGACTTGGCCGACATGATCATACCCGGCGTGCAAAATCCGCACTGAACTCCGTTGTTTTCAAGAAAGGCCTTCTGGAGAGGGTGCAAAGCTCCATCCTGAGAGGCCACTCCCTCAATGGTGGTTACGGACTTCCCCTCTACCTCGGGGATGGGATAGATGCAGGAGTTGACCGCCTCTCCGTCCACGATAACCGTGCAGGCGCCGCACTCGCCCGCCCCACATCCTTCCTTGGACCCTGTCAGCTCAAAGTATTCCCGCAACGTCTTGAGCAGTGTCCAGCTCGGCGGCACCTCAGCCGTTACCGTATCACCATTTAACGTAAACGATATGGATACCTTTTTCATCTCCATCTCCCTTATCACCTATTCCTTATGCGCTCGGCTGCTAATGCGGCCATTCGGGGAACAAAGACCTCTATCATGTCCCTCCGATACCATGCTGTGGACCTGAGACTGTCCCTGGGAGAGGCCTCTGATGAGGCAATCCTGCCTGCCTCGGCGAGCACCTCCCTGTCCCAGAGCTTCCCCCTGAGAAATTCCTCTGCCTTGAAAGCCCTGATCGGCACCGGAGCGGCTACGGTTAATCCTATTCTGGCGCCGGAGATCTCATCGCCCTCTGATAGGGTGAGCCCCACGGCGACCCCCAACAAGGGAAGGTCCATTGCCCTTCGCCTTGCGTGTTTCCAGTAGGCGCTGGCGAAGTGTTTTGATTTCTCAGGGATATGGAACTCAATAAGAACCTCATCAGCTTTCCGTACGGTCGTAGACGGGCCTGTAAAGAAGTCGGCTATGGGCACGCGCCGCCTTCCGCCAGGGCCCTCCAATACCGCTGTGGCATCCAAAACCAAAAGGGGACCGGCTGTATCGGCTGATGGAGCGGCGTTACAGATATTCCCGCCGACCGTCGCGACGTTTCTGATCTGTACTGATCCCACCTGGGAGGCGGCATCATGAAGGGCGGAGAGCTCCGTCCTGACCACATCCGATTGCTCTACCATACGGTGCGTGGTTAGGGCTCCGATGTGATAACCGTCATTCTTTCTGATATAGCGGAGATCGTTCAGCCCCCGAAGGGAGATGAGGATGTCCGGGGAAACCTCCCTGTTCCTGATATTGAGCATCACATCGGTCCCGCCGGCGATGAGGGTTGCCTTGGGACCGTACTCCTTGAGGAGGGTAAACACCTCTTTCAAGGTGCTGGGTTTTATGTAGTCATAATCTATCATCGCTCAACCCCCTTATTGCTCTTCCCGGTTGTCAAACACCCTCTTGCTCTTCCGCTCAGACCTGGGCAGCTCTCCGTACTCAACGATGCTCACTGAACCGCTCACCAGGATCTGTTTTTTGATCTCATCCTCTATGTTCTTCTTGAGCCCCCCATCCCTCGATGGGTCTTGCCCCTGAGCCCGCTCAACCTTCACGGTCATGTAATCCTTGCCATCCTCTTTTCTGTCCAGAATGATCTGATACTCGCTTCCCGCCCCCGGGATAGTCGACAGGACTGCATCCACCTGGCTGGGATAGATATTCACCCCCCTCATAATGAACATATCGTCGGACCGGCCCAACAGGGCATCGTGCATGGGAAGCAGGGATCCACAAGAACACCGCTTCGGGATGATCCTGGTAAGGTCCCTCGTTCTGTACCTGATCAGTGGGGAGCACTCCTTCCTGAGGGTGGTGACCACCATCTCCCCAATCTCTCCATCCTCGACCTTTTCAAGGGTCTCTGGATCGAGTATCTCCAGGATGTAGTAGTCCGCCCAGTAATGGATGCCCTCATGATACACGCAATCAAGCCCGGTTCCGGGGCCGTAGAGCTCTGTCATGCCGGGAATATCGAAGATATGTTCTACACCGAGAAGCTCCTTGATCCTCTTTCGCATCGCATCGCTCGAGCGTTCCGATCCAAAGATAACCTTTTTTAGGTTGATCTTATCCCTTATGTTCCGCTTCTCCACCTCCTCTGCCATGAGCAGCCCCATAGAGGCAGTACAGCAAAGCACGGTGGATTGGAGATCAACGAGGAACGTACACTGCATATCGATATTGCCGGGACCTGCGGGAATCGCCATAGCACCGAACTTTTCGCAACCAAGCTGAAAGCCGACGCCGGCTGTCCATACCCCGTAGCCCACAGCTATCTGGACCCGATCCTCCTCGGTTAATCCCGCCATCTCATAGCATCTCGCAAAGAAATCGCCCCAGTCATCGATATCCCTCTGGGTGTAGCAAAGCACCTTTCTCTTGCCCGTGGTGCCTGATGAGGCGTGGATCCTCACAATATCCTTAAAGGGCACCGACCGTAAGGGAAAGGGATAGCCTTCCTGCAAGTCCTTGGCGGTGGTAAAGGGCAGCCGTTTTATATCATCTAAGGAGCGAATATCATCCGGCTTTACACCCGCTTCAGCGAGCCTCTTTTTGTAGAAATCCGACCCCGCATAGGCATGGGTAACCGTCCATTTGAGACCCTTCAACTGGAGATCTTTCAATTCTTCTTCGGTAGTTACTTCCGGCATAAAGCTTCTCGCCATGATAGTTCTCACCTCTCGTATCGATGGTTTCGAATAGTTATAATGTTAAAAACTTGGTGACATATCACTTTGCCAAAATCGAACACAGTACTCTCCCCACACTCGCCTAGTTGAACTTCGCTGAGCCGACAAGCAACGGCTGCTTGCGGCGGGGTAGTTCATTCATCTGGTGTAGGGCGCAAGGCTCATGGCCCAAGGCCTTATTCCTCGTGCCTTACGCCTTGTGCCTTTGGCCTTTCGAATATCCTCCTCAATCAATAAGAACCTGACATACACGTTAAGACCTTAAGATATGAAAGGATCTAGTGGAGCATTTCCGGCAACAATAAAACGATTTGAGGGAATGTTATTAAAATAATCAGAGATACAATGCACGCCATCAAAAAAAAGCTCACGCTTTTGAAGATAGTGCCAATGCTTATTTCCGGGGCCAATGCCTTAACCACGTATATATTGACCCCTACAGGAGGTGTAATGGCTCCCATGGTCGTCACCATGGTTAAGATTATGGAGTACCATACGGGATCGAAACCGAGGGCCTTTCCCAGAGGAAAGAAGATGGGGATCGTGAGCACCAGAAACCCCAGGGAGTCCATAACACAGCCGCCTATCAGATAGATCAGCAACACGAATGCGAGAATAACAAGGGGTGGTACCGGAAGAGAGGCGGCAAAATCTGCCACGATAAAGGGGATTCTCGTTACCGCCAGAAAGCGACCAAAAATAATGGCGCCTGTCACAAGCACAAATACCATGCATGATATCTTCAGCGTTTCAACCATTGAGTTGAGAAGGCCCTTCAAGGTCAGCCTGCCAGTTGCAACAGCCACAATAAAGGTGCACAACACACCGACCGCTCCGGCCTCGCTAGGGGTAAACAACCCGATAAACAAACCTCCGATTACCAGGACAAATATGGCTATCGCCTCAATAACCCCGGGAAGGGCCTTGATCTTCTCTACGAAACTCGTCTTCGGCCCTGGGGGGCCGAAGTTCGGATAGAACTTGCAAAGCGTAAAGATGGTAAGAACGAACAGACTCCCCAAAAGGATCGCCGGCAAAATGCCGCCGAGGAATAGTTTGGCTATCGATTGTTCTGTTTGGAGGCCGATGACGATGATCACCACACTGGGAGGCATTATCGTGCCCAGGGTGCCGCCGGTGACAACAGTGCCGCTGCTGAGCCTCGTGTCGTAGTTATACCGTTTCATCTGCGGTAAGGCTACCGCACCCATGGTAGCCGCAGTAGCCGTATTGGAACCACAGATAGCGGCAAAAAGTTCGTCGGCACCTATCGTGGCTATTGCTAAACCACCAGGCCAATGACCTAACCACTTGTACGCAGCCTTGTACAACCGTTCGGCTATCCCCGCGTTGAATGCGATGTAGCCCATTAATACAAAAAGGGGTATGACCGTTAAACCGTAACTAGAGAAGATAGTCCAGATGTCAGCGCCTATCATGTTGATGGCTGCCTTTAAGGAAACTACATAGCTAAACCCGCAGAAACCCACTACTGCCATTGCAAAGCCAACCGGCATCCCCAGAAAGAACAGAACAAGAAGGAGGATAATGATGCCAAGCACCCCGACAGCTACCAAATTCATCTATGAGGCTCCTTCCCCTTCGACGAGCACTCGTAAAAGGTCAACCAACAATACCAGGGCAAGAACAAAACAACCCAGGGCAACACCATAGGTGAAGGGGTAGAAGATAATTCTCAGCGTTTCTGTGACTTCGCCTGTTTTCCAGAGTATTCTAGCCCATTTCGCTATCTGCCAGCCCGCAATAGAAAAGAATACCATGCAGATGAAGTAATTGATGCCATGGAGAATTCTCTGGGCCTTTGCTGAGAATTGCATCACCACGATATCTATCCCTATATGGCCCCTCTTGATCTGCGTGTAGCCAAGGGCAAAGGCGGTAACAATGGCGCCGAAGAATCCCATAAGCTCGTACGTGCCCTTTACCGGGACCCACACAATCCTCAAGAAGATGTTCGAACAGGTGAGCAGAATCATTGCCGTCAAAAATACACCAGCTATCCAGACAGACACCTGATTCAGTATTTTGCTTGCTTTATCCAGAAACTCCATCTTTGCCTTATCCTGGTGTTCTGCAAAACAAATATATGTCCTATTTCGATAACCCTCACCCTGCCCTCCCCCTTGAAAGGGGGAGGGTTTTGGTGGGGTTCAGTTAGAATCGGGAATGATAGTCCCTTCCTATCCTAATATCTTTTAGTATGGTCTTTGCCGGAAGGCCCTTGGCGGTGGCATCGGTGATCCATTTATCGATCAGGGGCTCCATAAGTTTATTCCATCTGGCCATCTCCGTTCCGCTCAGTTCGATGATCTCGATGTTATAGTTTTTCTTTGACCACTCAACAGACTCATTCACATGTTTGTCCATGTAGTTACCCGTCCACCAGGCCTGCTCCGTACCCAACCCATCCATCACCTCTTGCACATCCTTTGGCAGGGAGTTCCACTTATCCATATTCATGACCACGGAAAAGGGATATATCGGGCCATTTAATATTGTCACATAGCGACACATCTCTGCGTATTTGAAATCCATGAGGGTTTCAAGCGATGATGCAGCTCCCTTGACGACCCCTTTTTGAAGGGCTTCGGGCGCTTCCGATTGAGGCATCCCCACGGGGGCGGCCCCTAAGGCCTTCAATACCTCGGCTACACCTCCGGAAGCCCTGAGTTCCAGTCCTTTGAGGTCTTCCAGGTTTTTAACAGGTTTTTTTGTGTAGATATGCGCAGGGGCGCAGGTAAACATGGTGAGGACCTTTACCTTTGAGAACTCCTCCGGCTTGTGCTTTCGGTAAACATCCCAGAGCGTGAGGCTGGCGACCGTGGCATCAGGGAAGCCGAGGGGCAGGGCGGTCGCGTTTGTTACGAGGAACCTGCCTGGTTGGTAGGCCATGCACAGGCACCCGATATCAGCCGTGCCGGCAATGACACCGTCCATCATACTCTTCGCGTCGAGAAGGGTGCTGCCTGGGAAGGTGTTTATCGCAACCTTGCCGCCTGTCCGCTTTTCCACCTCATCTTTCCATCGCTCCATCTGTACGCAGGGGAATGTAGGTGCCGGGGGGAAGTTTGCGTAGCGAAGTGTTATATCGGCGGCATCAGATGATACCGGATAAAGGCCCATAAGAAACAATGCTGCTACAAATCCTATTACGATTGAAATGCCTTGTTTTTTCATCTCTCTACCTCCTCATCTTGGGTTAGGGGCAACGGAACGTCTGGCCTTTATTTATCGGGCTTTCACCTCCTTCCTTTTCGGCATTATTGGTGATGTTGTTTGCATGGTGGGCATAGTGCTTTCGTCCGTAGCTGTGGGTTTTCGAAGAAAAGGCATTCCCCTCATCCGGGGTTTTTATAAGGCTTCAGTGTAACCATCCTGTACACCATATGTCAATATCACAATGCTCCATCAATCTTTCTGGAAAGTGGCATAATCTACAAGTACAAGATCAGGGGCTTTTCGTGAATTAGCATGCTACTTGGGTAAAACTTAATTGGTCATAATGTGACGTTGTTAAAATATGCTCGGCTCCACGAATTCTCCAAAGATACCTCGAAACACATTGGTCATCTCACCGAGGGTGGCATAGGCCTTACAACAATCAACGAGATAGGGCATGACGTTTTTCTTCTCTTTGGTTGCCTTTTCCAATGCCTTGAGTGTTCGAGCAACCTCCCTGTTGTCTCTGCTGCTTTTAACCTCCTTGAGGCCCTTTATCTGCTCATTTGCCGACTTATCGCTATACTCATGGAGCTCCACCTCTCCCTGCTCGCCTCCGGAATACTTGTTCACTCCCACCTTTATGAGCTCCCCGCTCTGAACGCCCTTCTCAAATTCATAGGCCTGCCTGGCCACCTCCTTCTGGATATAGCCCGATGAGACCGCCTTTACCATCCCCCCCAATCGATCGATCTTCTCCACCTCCTCGATGATCTTTTCCTCCATCTGTTTGGTGAGGGTCTCGATAAAATAGGAACCTGCAAGGGGATCGACGGTGTCCCTGAGGCCCACTTCATCCATCAAGATCTGAAGCGTCCTAAGGGAGATAAGGGCGGAATGAGGGGTGGGGATAGTATAGGCTTCATCATAGGAGCACAAGGCTATCGTCTGAGCGCCGCTTAGGGCAGCGGCTAGGGCATAATAGGCGCTCCTCACGATGTTATTCTCCGGTTGTTCCTTGGCAAGCCCGCCGCCGCCTCCACCGAATAGTCCCCTCAACAACATCGATTTTTTATCCTTTGCCCCATATTTCTCCTTGATATTCCTTGCCCATAGCTTTCTCGCTGCCCTGAACTTCGCAACCTGCTCCCAAAGGTTTCCGAACACATCGAGGTTGAATGAGAACCGGGCAACAAACTCATCAATGTGAAGCCCCCGCTTCAATACCTCGTCTATGTATGCGTTCGCTATTCCTATAGCGTAAGCAATCTCCTGAACCGGGGTTGCCCCCGCCTCCCTGATGTGATATCCGCACACACTGACTGGGTTGTTCTTGGGCATTTCCTTAAGGGAGTACTCAATCACATCACCGATCAGGCGAATGGCCGGTTCTACGGGAAATATCCATGCCCCACGGCCGACAATCTCCTTCAAGATATCATTCTGTGGAGTGCAGCTTATCTGCTGTTTTGAGAATCCGTATCTTTCTGCCGTAGCTTGGTACATAGCAACCATGATGGAAGCTACAGCATTTATCGTGAGACCGGAGCCAATGGTGTCCATGTGTATATCCTTAAAGGCAATCTCAAAGTCCCTCAGGGAATCAACCGCCATCCCTACTCTGCCTACCTCTCCCTCTGCCACCGGGTCATCAGAGTCATATCCCATCTGTGTGGGCAGATCAAAGGCCACATTGAGCCCGGTCTGTCCTTGAGATATCAAAAGTTTCCAACGCTCGTTGGTTTCTTTCGGGGTTCCAAAGCCAGAGTATTGTCGTGTTGTCCATTCCCGGCTCCTGTAGCCGAGCTTATGGATTCCCCTCGTAAAGGGATACTCCCCAGAATCGCCGAGATCCGTACCATAGTCGAAGCCGATTTCCTCGAGGTCAGACGGCTTATAGAGAGGTTTTACGTGAATTCCGGATTGGAGAATAACATCCTGAATCCTATCCTGCTCGTCCTTTATATATTTAGCTACTCCCATCTCTCGTTACTCCTGTTTCTAATTCATTTTGGGTTTTGTCATTGCGAGCGAAGCGAAGCAATCTCTACTATTGCAGCGAGATTACCACGTCGCTCCGCTCCTCGCAATGACAGCAAATGGCATTTACAAGTAATAATAGGAACTTATTGAGAAGTTATTCCTTTGCTGGGAACTCAAGAAACCCAATAGACGCAATAAACCCAATAAACCTTCATTTCCCTGCATTCTCCTTAATAAAACGAATGGATTCCTCGAATGGCGTTCCGCCCGGAAAAACACCTTTTACCCCGATCTCCTTTAAGGTGGGGATATCCCTGGTGGGTATCACCCCTCCCACGACTACCATTACAGTATCCATGCCCTCTTTTTGGATCAGCTCCATCAGCCTTCTTGCGATAGGAATATGCGCACCGGACATGATGGAAAGGCCTATCACGTCAACATCCTCCTCGACCGCCATCTTCACGATGGAGGGAACGGTTTGATGGAGCCCCGAGTAAATCACCTCCATTCCAGCATCCCTCAGGGCATGGGCCATGACCTTTGCGCCCCTGTCATGCCCGTCCAGTCCCGGCTTTGCGATAAGGATTCTGATCTTTTTCTCAGGCATCACTCCCTCCGTCTTTTCTGTTCATTAGCCTATGCTCACCGTTCCCTTCTTGATCTCATTGAGAACAAACTCCTTGCCCCGCAAGATATGCTCTTTGAGTTGCCGCTCCACCTTGTTTGCATCTCTTTGCCTTATGGCCTCTACGATCCCTCTATGATCCCTATTGGACAAGCGGGCCATTTCCTCCGAATTGAGTATGATATTTCTCAAGAAGTGGATCTCATCCTTGAGGCCATGGATCATCTTTATCAATCGATGGCTCCTGCTCAATTCATAGAGCGCTTCATGGAACTCGGTATTTACCACGGAGAGCCTTTTCAGATCTCCCCTGTCCAGATATCGCTGAAACTCATCTATCTTCAACTCCAAGGTTATAAGCTCGCCTTCGGAATGTCTCGTGGCTGCGAGATATCCGGCAAAGCTCTCCAGGATACTCCGAATGTCAAAGGTATCCTCGATATCTGAGATAGTGAGCCCTCTCACCGCATAACCTCCTTTGGAAAGGGGCGTGAGCAAGCCTTCTGCCTCAAGCTTATGCGCTGCCTCTCTGACCGGGGTTCTGCTGATGTCCATGGAGAGGGCAATTTCGCTCTCTACAATGCGCCTTCCCGGTGGGATCTCCCCCCTCAGGATCATCCCCTTTAACTGCTCAAAGACCTGAGTCCCGAGGTTCTCTTTTTTGAGAGGCCTTATCAGGGCAGGGCCACTTTTGTCCATAGGTAGTTACCCCTTGTCCATGGGATCAATCCCCGTTTTCCGCCGTTACCGCAAGTACTGCCTGGCAATAGTGGTCTGGAGCACCTCGTGCGTCCCACCGCCGTAAAGCAAAAATCGGTTGTCCCTGTAATATCGCTGCACATTGTATTCCATGGAATAGCCGTAAGCGCCGAAGATCCTGGTGGCCTCATCCGCAGCAGAGCATGCTGCCTCGGTTGCGAAATACTTGGTCATGGATGCCTCGTTTAAGCAGGAAACTCCCCTGTCGATGAGATGGGTCACCTTATAGCACATGAGGTTGCTGGCCTCCAGATTTACGGCCATATTCGCAATCTTTGCCTGAATGAGCTGATACGTCCCGATCGTCTTGCCGAACTGTACCCGCTCCTTGCAGTACCTGATAGAATCATCCATTGCTGCCCGAAGCAGTCCAATGGCGAGGGCCGCGGTCATTGCCCTGATCTCCGCCAAGATGGTCAACAGGACATCGAGGCCCCTTCCCAGCTCCCCCAGCATGTACTCGTCCGGGACATGACAGTTATTGAAATAGATCTCTGACATCTGTGTGGTTCTGGTGCCTAAGAGATCGAACCTTTTGCTGTGGGAAAACCCTGGCGTGTCCGCGGGAATAAAGAAAAACATGAGTCCTCTCAACCCCTTATTCGGATCTGTTTGGGTCAGGACCGTGTGAAAATGGCCGATGGGCCCACTCGTGGACCATGTCTTCATCCCGTTGATTACCCAACCCTTTTCGGTCTTGGTAGCCAGTGTCCGGACATTGCCGAGATCCGATCCAGCCTCCGGCTCGGTAAGCTGAAAGGCTCCAATCTTTTCACCTTTCATGGCAGGGCGGAGATATCGTTCATGCATCTCCTTGGTGCCATACCGATAGAGGCCATCCGTACCCATAAGGCATTGCATGGCTGTTGTGGCGCCCAAGCTCAAGAGCCCCCGTGCCAGCTCCTCAACCGAGATGCAATACAGGGTGGTGTTCCCCCCTGAACCGCCTACTTTTTTGGGATACCGTATCCCCAGGATACCCATGCCAGCGATCTTTTTGAAAAGATCAGAGGGAAACTCTCCGCTTTCATCATGCTCCCTGGCAAAAGGGATGACCTCTTCATCCACAAACCGCGCCATGATCCTTCGCAGAAGTTCCTCGATATCGGAACGCACCATCATATCCCTATCCCGCCTTTCTCTCTCAGGGCGTTAGTCAAGGTGGGCACCACCTCATGAAGGTTTCCAACGATACCCCAGTCTGCCACCTCAAAGATGGGAGCCCTCTCATCGGTGTTAATGGCAATCACATAGCGTGATCCCAGCATTCCGGCCCTGTGCTGGATCGCGCCGGATATACCGCACGCGATATAGAGCTCAGGCCTCACCGTCTGGCCTGTCTGGCCTACCTGCCTCTCTGGGGGAAGCCAACCCTCCTCGATGACAATCCTCGTGCCGGCGACCTCGCCATGAAGGGCCTCGGCAAGCGAGACTATGCACTCCAAACCCTCCTTTGATCCCACGCCCCTGCCGCCCGCTACGATGACTGTGGCATCGGAGAGGTTAACGCCGCTTTTCTTCTCCCTCACCACCGCCAAGATCTCGGTGAGCTTATCCCTGTCCAGCAACTTCACCTTCTTCTCAATGATCCTGCACCGGCCCGTGCCATCCCTCTTTTTCGCCTCCATCACACCCGGCCTCACCGTTGCCATCTGAGGCCTGCTGTAAGGAGTCTTTATCGTAGCCATCACGTTTCCCCCGAAGGCCGGCCTTGTTTGCAGTAGTGAGCCGTCTCCGGGGTCAATGGCAAGCTCTGTGCAGTCCGCAGTGAGCCCGAGATTGAGCCTCATGGAAATCCTCGGCGCAAGATCGCGGCCAATGGTGCTCGCTCCGATCAGAAAGATGCAGGGCTTATGGTCTGATACAATCCCTGAGATCACCTTTGCGTAAGGATTCGTCTGGTACTGGGCAAGGAGTTTGTGCTGGGCAAGATAGATATTCTGGGCCCCGAACTCCTCGAGTCCCTTGACCAGATGCGTTACCTCATGCCCCAAAAGCACTGCTGAGAGCTCCTGATTGAGCTCCTCTGCGAGCCTCTGACCGAGGCCCAAGAGCTCAAAGGTTACCCTGCTGACTGCGCCCTCCCGCTGCTCCGCGAACACCCACACACCTTGATACTCGCTAAAATCAGGCGCCTCCCTCTCTTTGACATCCGAGCGGATGGCCTCGACCCTACAAACCTCGATGCAGGCGCCGCATGCCGTGCACCTATCGGTGATCACCGCCTTCCCATCCCGCAACTCCACCCCGCCGTACGGACATACCTTTACGCATCCCCCACAACCGTTGCAGAGCTCCTGATCGATCGCTATCGCCATACCTAACCCTCTTGCAATTTATGGAATATTGGAGCATTGGAGTGCTGGAGTGCTGGTGATAAAAGGATTTTTTTACATTTAGATTGCTTCGTCGATTTTGCTCCTCGCAATGACATTGATAAGCTGTTATTGTCATTGCGAGCAACGCGAAGCAATCTCAAAAAGGAAATCCTCATGCAATCAAGGTGCCTTCAGGCATTAATCCATTGCTCCATTCCTCCAATACTCCAGTATTACATTAAATGAGGTGTTTACTGTGCATCCTGTCGAGCAATTGAGCTACCACCTCATCCTTACTCCCCTTTAATATCTCTCCCTCCCGTTTCAGCTTCGGGGAAAATGTCTTGATCACCCGTGTGAGCGAACCGCTTAACCCGACCTCCTGTACCGTGAGACCGAGGTCAGCCACATCCCAGATCT
>CAYMFC010000015.1:18266-24814 GCA_964389665.1 uncultured Desulfobacteraceae bacterium
CCGCTTAACCCGACCTCCTGTACCGTGAGACCGAGGTCAGCCACATCCCAGATCTTGATGTTTGCCTTGTCCCCACAGGCATCGATGAGGGAATCCACCCGGGGGAATCTGGGCCTGTTGATCTCCCCTGTGACGGTAATCAGGGCGGGAAGCGGTGAAGCCACCCTTTCATAGCCATCTTCCCTTATCCTCTGGACCACGATGTGTTTCTCATCGATCTCCTCGATCCTCCTCACGTAGGTAAGCTGGGGCAGTTCCAAGAACTCCGCGACCTGGGGGCCTATCTGGGCTGTGTCGCCGTCGATAGCCTGCCTTCCACAGATGATCAGGTCGTATTTCTTCACCTTCTTTATGGCCATTCCAAGCGTGAATGCGGTGGCCCAGGTATCGGCACCGCCGAAATTCCTGTCGGTGAGCAGTATTCCCTCATCGATTCCCATGCCCATTGCCTCGGATACGGCATCGATCGTCTGGGGAGGGCCCATTGAGAGCACCGCGGTCTTTCCTCCGTGATCCCCTTTTACGGTCACGGCGAGCTCAATGGCATGCCGATCATCGGGATTGATGATGCTCTCCACCCCCTCCCTGATGAGCGTGCCGGTCTTTTGATCGATCTTGATCTCCGTGGTGTCCGGCACCTGCTTGATAAGAACTATGATGCGCATGGCTACAGTATCCCCTCTTCTTTGAACCTGGCTACCTCTCCCTCGGAATATCCGAGGATATCTCCATAGATCTCCTTGTTGTGCTCTCCGAATCTAGGGGGAAAGGAAAGACGATTTTCATTTTCTGCAAGGAATGGCGTTCTATAGGGCGGCGGTGCGAGCGTGAGCTCAATGCCCGATTTAGAATCCCTGGAGGTAAGAAGCCTCCTTTTGATGAGGGGGTCACCCAATACCTCTGGAATAGTGTTGATATTGCTGATAGGTATGCCTGCCTTGTTGAACGTTTCAATGAGCTCTTCAGAAGTAAGTGTTTCAAAGGCCTCGCCGATCGATCTGTTCAGGTTTACTACGTCATGTATTCGCTCCTCATTCTTCTCATATTCCGGCCTATCGAGGAACTGAAACTGGGGTATCGACACAAAGGCCTTCCACTGCCGCTCATTGCCAACAGCTATATATACATAGCCGTTCTTTGTCTTAAAAACGGACACAGGCGCAAAGTATTTATGGGTATTTCCGGATCTTGTCACCTTTTCACCGAAGGTTGCCGTTAACGCAGTTGCAACGGTAAGCCAGGATGTTGCTGACTCAAGCATGGATAGATCGATCCTTGATCCCTCGCCGGTCCTCTCCCTCTTGAGCAGGGCCTTCATCAGCATCCCATAGGCATGCTCGCTCGTGCCCATATCGGCCAGGGGTACCCCAAGTGACTGGGGATCACCGTCGGCCTCGCCGGTTACCTCCATTAATCCCGACCTCGCCTCGAGAATCGGCTCATAAGCCGCCTCATTGCTCTCAGGACCGAACCCGGTGATGCCAAGCCAGATGATATCCGGTTTAATCTCCCTTAAGGCATCATAATCGACTCCCAGCTTTTCATAGTTCCTCGGCAACTGATTGGTGGCAAAGATGTCTACCTTACACCTTACGATCAGCTCTCTAAGGATCTGCTTTCCCTTTTCCTCGGCCAGGTTCAGGGTGATCGCCTTTTTTCCTGCATTGATACAGAGGTAATAGGAATACATCCGCTCCTCTTTGAGGTAGTTCTCTCCGATCATCCGGTTAGGGTCGCCATAGACCGGATGTTCCACTCTAATGACATTCATCCCATCCTGTGCAAGCCTGTAGGTAAGATAGGGCAGTGTTGTCGCCTGTTCCAGGGACAGGATCGTCATATCTTTAAATAGTTCCATGGCACATCCTCCTTTTCTTCACACCTACAGATCACGGTTCCCATGAATACGCGACAGAGCGCATCAAGATCCCAGCCAATCCCCTCACCTATTTTGTAAACTCCGGCCTTCTCTTCTCGAGAAATGCCGAGATCCCTTCCTTTGCCGCCTCTGTGCAGGCAATCTCAGCGGAACCTCGATACCCTATCTCAAGGGCCTCGGCAAAGGAATCGGCAGCAGCGCCTGCCTTGATGGTCTTTGCGACAATCGAGATGGCCTCCTTACTCAAGGCCAGCTTTCCCGCCTTAGGTTCCTCGGGGATAATGATCTCGGGGATAGCAACAGGCCCGTCTGGTACCCTCTGGATCTTCCCCTGCAAGGCATGCACCTCCTCTACCGCCTCCCTGATCATCTCCGCATAGTCATCGGCTATCCTTCCCACCATGCCGATATCGAAAGCCTCCTTAACGGTAATGCGCCTGGCAAGGCAGATCATCTCATGGAAGACCGCCGCTTCCTGAGGCCACTTTCTATAGGGGACAATGCACCCGCCGATTCCCGGCAGGATCCCGAGGGTGATCTCAGGGAACTGGAAGATCGCGTTTTTGGTTGCCACCATGCCATGACAACGGAGGGCCACCTCCAAACCCCCGCCTAGGGCCATGCCGTTTATCGCTGCAACGATCGGCTTATCCATCTGGTCCATGAAGAGCTGCACCTGTGCGGAGTTCTTTGCGTATTGGATCGCCGCATCCTTGTTTCCAAGGGTCTGAGGGAACTTGCCGATGTCAGCTCCGGCTGAAAAAGCGGTAGTGCCGTATCCGGTGATGACAAATCCCTTGACCGAGGGATTGTCTATATGTTCCGTTAAGACCGAGAGGATCTCATTATTGATCTCATCGCTGATGGCATTCATCGCCTGCGGTCGCCTGAGGGTGATAATCACAACCCCGTCCATCTCATCAACAATGAGATGACGCGCGAAATCCTGGTATGTGGAAAAAGGCTGCCTCGCCACTGGAAATCCGGGCCTTTCCCTTTGAAATCTCGTCATGATCCGATCGATCTCTCCCTCAACGAGCTCCCGCATGATATCAAAGGGCCCTTTCCTGAATCCGAGGGCGATCTGGCAACCGAAATTGAGGTCTTCTTTGGCGCCGATCCCCCTATCGATGATATCAAAGGACTGGGAGAAGAGAATGCCCAGCAGTCTGTCTCTGATCAGGGCGCCTAACTCCTCTGGAAGATCTACCTTTGAGCCTGGCCTATGCGTTTGCCACGTGGCAACTGAACCCAGGATATGAGCCGGCTTGTAGTGAGGCCCTTCTTCCATCTGAAGCGTGTTGGTTTCGATGATAATGGGGTTGCCGTTCGCCATATTGAGGACATAGAAAGGGCCTGCAAACACGAACTCCTCAGCTACCTTATCGATCTGGCTTGCAGATGCGTGTTCCAGCAGGTAAGCGGCCTCATTACACCAGTTATCGAAGACACGGTCCAACATGAAGCAAATAGCGTTGTCGGTTATGAGGGGCGCTTTTCCCGTAATGGCAAAAAGCCGGAACAGGTAATCAACGACCTTGGGGCTCACTCTATCCCAACGAATTACCTCAACCGGCAGGCTCCGCCATGCCGGCGCGAAGAAGTGGGTTATCGTGGACCTCTCAGGCCTCCTCATGTTCGCAAAGATCCTGTCAGCGGGTATGGAGCTGGTATTCGAGGTGATGATGGTCTCCTCGCCGACAAGGGCTTCGACATCCTGGAATATCTTTTTTTTCAAGGGGATGCTCTCCGTAGCGGCCTCAATCACCAGATCGCATCCCTTGATCCTCCCATAGTCCATGGTGTAGGTGATATCGCCGAGGATGGCATGGGCCTGATCTTCGGTCAGTTTCCTTTTGTCCGCTGCCTTTTGGACGTATCCTGAAATCCTTTTCTCGGCGTTCTTCAAGGGCTCCTCGACCACATCAACGAGAAAGAGTTTTGTTGCCGGAAGGGCCGATTTTAGGTAATAGCCAATATCCGGTCCAATCGTTCCTGCACCGATTACCGCGATCTCATCCGGAAGGGGACGATCCAGCTTCAAGCATAATGGATTATGAAATGAGGGGTAGAGTTTGCTTTCCTGGGACATGGTGTTTCTCCTTGTTTCTATGCTAAACCGTTTCAGTGAGGGCCTCGCCCAGCTTGCCTGGATTGATTATTTCCGCCGTCATCGGATATCAAGAGGATCTGTCTGAGGAAAAATGCGTTCGGTACCGCACTATTTTCTTGACTAGGATATGTATACTGTATACAAAATCGTTGTCAAGAAAAATGATACTGTGTGGGGATGGAAAAGAGAGATTACTCCGTTTATCTGATAAAGATCGAGAGCTCTCGATGTAACGGCTGTGGTGAGTGCGCCGATTTCTGCCCGGTGGATGTCTTTGAGATGACTGGAGGGAAATCCTGTCCGGCTCGCAGCCAGAACTGTTTGGGCTGCGGCACCTGCGAGGCTGTGTGTAAAGCAGGGGCTATTATCCTAACAGAGATATAATTGCAAGCTCGCGTCACGATGCAATTCGTTACCTGTGGTAATTGTTCAGGCAGCCACCAAGGCACAAAGATAGACCTGCCCGCCATCGCGAGCCGCTCAGGCGAGGCGGGCGGGTCAGCTGCGCTTCAGGCGCCCGCAGGAGGGTATGGGCTTTGCCCTTACAGGTATCAAAAGAATAATTCTATAATCTTGGTGCTTTAGCGCCTTAGTGGCTAAATAGTTACAAAAGAACCCAAGAAACACAACAAACTCAACAAACCTTATAAACCCAAAAACAAAACCCGTGGCCAAGAAAATCTTGATAATCGGGGGCGGCATTGCCGGCATCAATGCAGCCTTGAACGCAGCCGACTACGGCTGCAAGGTGTACCTCGTCGATGATACTGCCAGCATAGGCGGTATGATGGCGAGGCTTGATAAAACCTTCCCCACCAACGATTGCTCCATATGTATAGAGTCCCCCCTTATGTATGAGGTCGACAATCATCCCAACATTAACATCCTCACCAACACCGAGGTGAGAAGGATCAACGAACACGATGGCCTCTTTACCGCGAGAGTCATCAAGAAGGCCAGATATATCGATGAGGAGAAGTGCACCGGATGCGGAAAATGCGTTGAGGTCTGCCCGGTGAGTGTTCCCGATGAACTTGATGGAAAGATCGGCGGCATGAGGAAGCTCATATACATGCCCTTTCCGCAGGCCGTTCCGAATGTATCGGTCCTCGATCCCCGGTGCCGCTCCGGTAAGATGCGCGAGCAGGGCGCCTGTATTGGGGGATGCGTGGTGGACTGTAGCCAGTGCAGGGAATGCCCCATTGCGCTATGCGTCAAGGCATGCAAAGAGGAGGGAAAGGATGCGGTGGTCCTGTGGCAGGCTGACAGGCCCATGGACATTGAGGTTGACGAGATTATCGTGGCCACGGGCATACGATCTGCGGAGCCGGATACAGGGCTGTACGGCTATGATATCTATGAAAACGTGATCACGAACACTCATTTTGAGAGGTTGATGAATGCCGGGGGCCCCACGGCAGGCGAGATCATCAGGCCTTCCGACGGGAAACACGCAAAAACGATCGCCTGGATTCAATGTGCAGGTCGGGGTTTAGCCAAAGGCCTGCCCTACTGCTCAAAGGTGTGCTGCATGGTCGCCACAAAGCAGACTATTATCACCAAGGAGCACGATGCAACCGCTGAGCTCACGGTTTTCTACAACGACCTCAAGGCATACGGGAAGGGTTTCTGGGCGTTCTACCAGAAGGCCAGGGAAATGGGCGTCAGGTATGTCAAGGCCAGGCCTTATGATGTCTTCGAGGATCCGGAGACCAAGGATTTGACCGTGAGGTATGAGAACCTGGATACGGGCGAAATCGAGCAGCAGCAAGTGGAGCTCCTGGTTCTTTCCACCGGTCTCATTCCTAGCGAGCGAAATAAGAGGTTGGCAAAGGTCCTTAAGATCGAGCTTGATGATCTGGGCTTCTTCAAGGAGAGGGACCCGCTGTCGGCGCCGCTTGAAACCAATGTTGAGGGAATATACGTGTGCGGCGGCGCTACCGGCCCGATCGATATCTCAGAATCGGTCGTCCAGTCGAGCGCAGCAGCTATGAAAGCGGTATCGAGAAACATGAAAGGTTAGCCGGATGAGCGAGGAAATCAGGATAGGCGCCTTTATTTGTGATTGTGGTACGAACATCGCGGGTATCGTCAATGTACCCGAGGTCGTCGAGTATGCCCGGGGATTACCACACGTGGTCCTTGCCGATGAGGGAAAATGGTCCTGCTCGGTGGATTATCTCGCCACCATGAAGGAGCTGATCAGGGAACATACGATCAACAGGGTCGTCATCGCATCATGTACGCCGAGGACCCATGAGCCCCTTTTCAGGAGGACGGTCAAGGAAGCTGGGTTGAATCCCTACTTGCTTGAGTTTGTGAGCATACGGGAACAGTCCTCCTGGGTTCATCGGGAAGACCCTAAAAAGGCTACTGACAAGGCCAAGGATCTCGTCAAGATGGGGGTTGCCAAGGCCGCCCTTCTCGAGGAAGGCGAGGAGATACGGCTCCCTGTGAGCACGGACTGCCTGATCATCGGTGGCGGCATGGCTGGGATGAGCGCCGCACTGCACATCGCTGACCAGGGATTTCACGCGCTGCTCGTGGAGAAGGAAC
>CAYMFC010000016.1:0-23770 GCA_964389665.1 uncultured Desulfobacteraceae bacterium
CGGGATTTTCTTCGGCAACACCGTTTCTCGTTTAATCCTTATATCGGAATTCCAGATGCTCCTCCACGCCTTGCCTTTTACCCTCTGCCCATGTACTATAAAAATCCGGCTTGAGCGGTTCACCGTTCATGGCCCACGGTTGAAATGCCCGTGAACCTTGAATCTCTGAACGCTGAACCTTGGTACGTTGAACCGGGAACCGTTCATCTTAGGATGAGACAAGAGCGTTAAACCCTCAAGGTGGGATTAGCCATGCCCAGAACCGATAAGGGCATCATTCAGAGGATCGAGGATCTCCGGAAGCAGTTGCACTACCACAACTACCGCTACTATGTGCTGGATAACCCGGAGATATCGGACGCCGAGTATGACCGGCTCTTCGATGAACTCGTTGCCCTTGAAGAAAATAACACGGAGCTTATCACTCCCGATTCCCCCACCCAGCGGGTGGGAGCTGTCCCGCTCGAGGAATTCACAACTGTCAGGCACGGCCTTCCCATGTTGAGCCTGAACAAGGCGACCTCAGCGACGGAGTTCCGGGACTTCCATCGCAGGGTGCGAGAGCTCTCAGGGACCGTCGAAGAGATGATCCGCTACACAGTAGAGCCAAAGTTCGATGGCCTCGCTGTGGAGCTTGTGTTCACCAACGGCATCTTTACCCTGGGCTCAACCAGGGGGGATGGGGAGGTCGGAGAGGATGTGACCATGAACCTTCGCACTATCAAATCCATTCCCCTGAAGCTCATGGGCAACCCGAACCCCTCGTTGATCGAGGTACGGGGAGAGGTGATCATGAACAAGGATGACTTCCATCGGCTCAACAGAAAGAGAGAAGAGGCAGGGGAGCCCTTGTTCGCCAATCCCCGGAATGCCGCGGCAGGATCGGTGAGGCAGCTCGATCCCCGGGTAACGAGCGCCAGGCCTCTTGGCATGTTCGTTTACGGCATCGGGAGGGTTGAAGGGGTGGAGATAGCCAACCACTGGGACAGCATCCAGTACCTGAAGGGGCTGGGGTTCAAGGTTAGTCAATACATAGATGTATGCGAGAGCGTGGATCAGGTTAAGGACTACTATCAGAGGATGCTCGGGATGAGGGACGATCTTCTCTACGAGATAGATGGGATCGTGATCAAGGTGAACGAGTTTAATCTTCAGCGCCGTATGGGCGAGCTCTCCAGGAGCCCTCGCTGGGCCGTTGCATGGAAGTTCCCGGCGCAGCAGGAACATACGAGAATAAACGACATCATCGTGAGTGTGGGAAGAACAGGGGCGCTCACCCCGGTAGCAGTGCTCGAGCCGGTGAGGGTGGGCGGGGTGGAGGTGAGCCGGGCCAGCCTGCATAACGAGGATGAGATAAGAAAGAAGGACATCAGGATCGGGGATACGGTGGTGATCCAGAGGGCAGGAGATGTGATACCCGAGGTGGTCAAGGTAGTGGAGTCCAAGAGAACCGGCAGGGAGAGGAAGTTCACCATGCCTGATCGATGCCCCGTGTGCGGATCCAAGGTGGAGCGGCCCGATGGAGAGGCTGTTCACCGGTGCACCGGGATTGCCTGCCCTGCCCAGATCAAGGAGAACCTGGCCCACTTTGTGTCCAAGGGGGCCATGGATATGGACGGGCTGGGGTTCAAGTTCCTCGAGCAGATGGTGGACAAGGGGATCATCAAGGACCAGGCAGACCTTTATTTCCTTACCAGAGAGGATATCATGAGGATGGACCGCATGGGGGATAAGCTCGCTGAAAACATTCTCAGCGCTATTGAAGGGAGCAGAAACCCGCGGCTCACCAATCTCATCTACGCCCTGGGAATCAGAAACGTAGGCTTTCATCTGGCAGGGGTGCTGGCGAAACGGTTCACCTCCATCGACAATCTGGCCAAACAGGGCATCGATGAGCTCGTACAGGTTCATGAGGTCGGGCCGATCGTTGCCGAGAGCATCTACAACTTCTTCCATAACCCAAAGAACCGCCAGGTACTGGACAAGCTCGAGAGGGGTGGAGTTGTGTTTCCCGTTGAAGATGCCACGGAAAAGGAGGCCCCGTTCAAGGGCATGACATTTGTGCTGACCGGGGGCATGGATTCCTTGACCAGGGACGAGGCTCGAGCCGTGATAGAGGACCTGGGCGGGAGGGTGTCCTCCTCAGTAAGCAAGAACACGGATTACGTGGTGGTCGGAAAGGAGCCCGGATCGAAATACGATAACGCCCTGAAGATGGGGATCAAGACCTTAACCGAGGATGAGTTTAACACAATGGTAGGAGGCCGGCCTTGACCTCCTTGCCCGATAGGTATACCATGCCGCAGGTTGGATACTTAATACGAGCGAACAGAGGCCGATTCTCAAGGAAGGAGGAGATCCATGGTTGATCCAAACGATCTCGTGTGCGTGACCCGGTATTGCCCGAACTGTGGGACCGAGATATTTTGCCGAACGGAGCACGGGAAGCACAGGGTGTTCTATCTCTCGGAGGACATGACAGACCCCACCCATGACTGCCCCAAGTGCGAGTTTAACCTTATCAGCGTTCCATTCGAGTTATTGCTCGAGGACCCCGATCTCGCGATGGAGAGGAGATCGCTTCCTCACAGGGTTCAGACCGGCAAACGACTGGTCGAGGCGGTGTTCCGGAGGCGACCGGACCTGTTCGGAAGCAAGGCCGCGACAAAAAAGGCGATCGATGCCATAGGGGCGGTCCTCTTTGATCTGCTCTCAACTGGAGAGGCCATGAGGTGGTCGGGCCTTGGGAGCTTCAAGATACAGGAGAGAAAGGCTCGCAGGGGAAGAGATCCGCGGACCGGAAGGGAGCTCCGGATCCCCGCGAAAAAGGCGGTTCACTTTAGGCCTGCCAGGGCACTCGAGGAGCAATTGAACAAGTAGTACCAGCAACGAACCACGGGCAAGTAGCTCATTTTGGATCTCAGGTTTGATGAGTTCGTAAAAAGTCAACATCGGTGTCATTGCGAGCGAAGCGAAGCAATCTCCTTCAATGCAAGTACTTGAATTTACGAGATTGTTTCGTCGTGGAGTTTATCCTGAGCATAGCCGAAGGACTCCTCGCAATGACAGGTGAAAAGACTTTTTTACGACTTTGTCAGGCTTGGATGTCGGCTTTGCGCCATCTCCCCTGATTACGCCGCTATAAGTTGCACTGAATCGCGAGGAACGATGTCACAGGATCAAAAACCATTATCGATGAATACGGGTTACTCCCGCTACTTCCTGGTCGTCGTTTCCCTTTTTATCACCTGTCTGATCACGGCAAACATCATTGCCGTGAAGCTCATCACTGTGTTCGGCCTAGTGCTCCCTGCTGCCGTTATCGTATTTCCTATCAGTTATATCCTGGGCGATGTGCTCACCGAGGTCTATGGCTATCGCCAGGCGCGCAGCGTCATCTGGCTTGGTTTTGCCTGTAACCTCGTCCTGGTAATCGCCGTATGGCTGGGAGGGCTCTTGCCTGCGGCCACCTTCTGGGACGGGCAGGCCGCCTATACGCGCATCCTGGGCTATACCCCGAGGATCTTAGTCGCCTCGTTTCTCGCGTACCTGGTGGGCGAGTTCTCGAACTCCTTCGTGCTCGCAAAGTTGAAGATCGCCACCAGCGGGAGACACCTGTGGACACGCACCATAGGATCCACCCTGGTAGGCCAGGGGCTGGACTCCATGGTGTTCATCACCCTCGCCTTTGCGGGGACCATCCCGTTTTCCGGCCTCTTATCAGCCATCATCACTCAGTGGCTTGTGAAGACCGCCTACGAGGCGGCGGTTACCCCTCTCACCTACAAGGCGGTGAACTTCCTCAAGCGCCGCGAAGGCCTTGATGTGTACGACTATGACACCAGGTTCAACCCGCTCTTCATGGCAGGGTGAGCATGCGGCCTCCACGCCATTGCCTGATGAGAAATGGGCACGTTCGGCCGTGATGATTTCAAAAAGAGGAGATGGTTCCGGGATTATCCGTTTTTCGGGATTGCATCGGTAGGGATCTGAACAGCAAGGCGCGCCATGATCAGCATCACACCATCGATTACCATTGATGAGCGCGAAATACAGGAGGAATTTATACGCAGCTCAGGGCCGGGCGGCCAGAATGTCAACAAGGTAGCCACCGCGGTGAAGCTTCGCTTCGATGTGGTTCACTCTCCTTCCTTGCCCGAAGATGTGCGTAGCCGGCTCATCAGGTTGGCCGGCAGGCGGATCACTGAGGATGGAGTAATGGTGCTTGATGCCCGGCGGTTTCGTAGTCAGGAACGAAATCGCAAGGATGCCAGGGACAGGCTCGCGGTATTGATTCGGAGGGCAGCCGAGAGGCCTCAAATGCGCCGTAAAACGCGTCCAAGTGCTGCATCCAGGTTGCGCTTGCTTGAGGAAAAGCGCCGTCGGGCACAGATCAAGCGGATTAGACGAACGCCTTCTGAAGACGGCGAAGAGTGAAAAACAGGCATGGATCATGAGAAGTGAAGCTCCCCGCGCTTCCGCACGGGGCATCCTGCCGGGGCAACCTTGTTGTTGATGACTGCGGAGCTGTGATGAAATCATGAAGCTGGAGATTGAACCACGTGCTCTGCCATGGAAACGGAAGACAAGCTTACAGCCGCATGAAAAAAGCGGCACTCTTTCGGGGTGCCGCTTTCGAAAGGCTTTTTTACAGCGAATCTACATTGATAGCCTTAGGGCCTCTAGGACTTGTCTCGATCTCAAAGCGAACTCTCTGGCCTTCATTCAGGGTTTTGAACCCGGCCCCGTTGATACCTGTGTGATGCACGAAAATATCCTCGCCTTCATCCTGCTCAATAAAACCATAGCCCTTTTTCTCGCTGAACCACTTTACGGTTCCTTCTGCCATTGCGTCTTCCTCCTTTCTAAAGTTTTCTGCACAGCCGGGATGAACGCTTTGGCAGAATGGAAACACTGCAAAAACCGCGCTACCAAGGTTGGTGGTATCGATGGTTTCTCTTCCCCAAAACTATCAATCCAAACTTGCGCCGACAATCATAATGCATATTCACGGGATTGTCAAGAAGATCTTGAAATTTGTCCACGGTTCAGGCATTAGCCGTCTTCATAGAGCAAGATCTTAACAGTTGTGTCAAGCCCGCCCTGGCGTGACGACACAGGAACATTATCATGCTTTGTAAAGATTACGGTATCCATAGATATAAACCCACTCTTTCAAGGCTGGGTCTGGGCCAGGGAAAAATGCACGATGAGGGGTAGAAGATTGCCGTTATAACCATGGAGAAGCAGGCGGATCTCAGTCGAAGGCAAGAGAGATCTTTACGTCCTTGGCGGCTCTTTGGCGAATGAGGTATCGCAGGTACTGAGCGATGTCTCAGTGTCTGAATTGCAGTGGAATTTGTCTTTCGTTGCGTTTATTATGGAATCTGATACACTTCTCTTTATAAAAGTATATTACAGGAGGTTTCGGGCATGAAACATACCTATTGGCGCAACATTTTGAATGTGCTCCTCATAGCAGTAGCCGGCATAATGATCGGAGGATGCGACAGCGGCAAAGAGGCAATCGATGAGGCCACCGGGCACCGCGCCCTCAAGCAGTACCAAAAATCAAAGAAGGATATTGAGAAGATAGCCGAAAAACAGGCTGAACGATATGAGGGCATCCCCGATGATGAAAAGAGGGAAGGTGAGAAAAAGGAATAAGAGGAGCATAGGCTGCATGAAGGAACGCTTTAAGAAAATGGATAACGGTGAAAGAGATACTTGTTCGGTTCCTTTGAATATACTGTCTGAGCATAGAGACCATGAATGCGATTAATAACAAGGCGAGAGTCTCAGGTATTTTAGTTGTCATTGCGGCCTTTGTGGTAGTGATAGCGGGTATGAGCGCAGCGAAAGGCCTCCTCGTCCCTTTTTTTCTGGCCGGGTTCATTGCTATTGTCAGTGCGCCGCCTCTATTCTGGCTGCAACGAAAGGGTTTGCCCACATGGGTTTCTCTTCTGATCGTCACCCTCGGCGTGCTTTTCATAGTGCTCCTCGTTGCTGGTCTGGTTGGAACTTCGGTGCGGGATTTTACAAATGATCTGCCGATGTATGAGACGAAATTGCGGCAGCAGACAACCCTAGTGATGGGATTGCTTGAGAAACTGGGGGTGGATACTTCCGGCCTGGCGATCACCGAGATATTTAACCTTGGGGCTGCCATGAAGCTCGTCGGCACCCTGCTTAACAGCCTTCGCAATGTGCTTACCAACGGGTTTCTCATCTTGATGACGGTGATTTTCATGCTCATGGAGGCCTCAAGTTTTCCTGCAAAACTGCGCAGGGTTCTGGGAGGCTCCGAGTCTTCCATGGCTGGCTTTGACACCTTCATCAGCAACGTGAACCATTACATGGTCATAAAGACCCTGATCAGTTTTGCCACCGGGGCATTCGTGGCAATCTGGCTTGCCATAATCGGGGTCAACTATGCAATGCTGTGGGGTCTCTTGGCGTTCGCGTTGAATTACGTGCCGAATATCGGCTCTATTATCGCTGCGATACCAGCGGTCCTGCTTGCGGTTATACAGCTCGGCATCTTGAAGGCGCTTGTCGTAGCGGCCGGATACGTGAGCATCAACATAGTGATGGGCAACTTTCTCGAGCCACGCTTTATGGGCCGGGGCCTGGGCCTCTCGACCCTGGTGGTGTTTCTTTCCCTTCTCTTCTGGGGGTGGGTGTTGGGTCCTGTGGGCATGCTCCTGTCGGTGCCCCTGACGATGACCGTTAAAATCGCATTGGAGAGCAGGGATGACACGCGGTGGGTCGCCGTGCTGCTCGGCCCAACAGGCTTGCCGAAAGGAAAAGCTGAGAAGGAAAAAGGGCGTGCTTATTCTTGACGAGCTCATGATATATAATGGATTTCTTTGTGGCAATGGTGTGCGACATGCTCCTTTTCCCTTGAGGCGAAGGCGCAGAAAGGTACCTATTTTTAGAGGATGGCATGAAAAGGAAAGAAAAGGTTCAGAAGGCGGAAGGTAGGCTTGGCGTGCTCATTCCAGGCATAGGAGGTGCGGTGAGCACCACCTTTTTGGCAGGGGTAGAGGCGGTCCGCCGAGGACTGGCCATTCCCATCGGCTCGCTCACGCAAATGGGGACCGTCAGGCTTGGTAAACGAGACGAATACCGCGCCCCTTCCCTTAAGGAGTTTGTACCGCTAGCCAACCTGGATGATCTGGTGTTCGGGGGGTGGGATATCTTCTCCGATAATTGCTACGAGGCAGCTCTTCAGGCCAAGGTGCTCAAGCCCGAAGACCTTGAGCAGGCTCGCTCCTTTCTCGAGAGCATTAACCCATGGCCTGCGGCCTTTAAGCAGGCGTTTGTCAAGAACCTCAAGGGCAACCACGTGAAGGAAGCGACCTCTCATGCGGAGCTCGTTGAGGGCATCAAAGCGGATATCGAGGCCTTTAGGAAAGAAAACGGGGTCTCCCGTTGTGTTATGATCTGGTGTGGGAGTACGGAAGCGTATCTGACACCTACGGATGTTCACCGCTCGCTTAGGAGTTTCGAGGAGGGCCTTCAGAAAAACGATCCCCATATCTCACCGAGCATGCTGTACGCCTATGCGGCTCTCACGAGCGGAATACCCTACATAAACGGTGCCCCAAACCTCACGGTGGACATACCCGCCATGGAGGAGCTCGCTGAAAAGCACGGGGTTGCCGTCGCCGGGAAGGATTTCAAGACAGGGCAGACCTTGATGAAGACCATTCTGGCCCCGGGGCTCAAGGCCCGCATGCTGGGCCTCAAGGGATGGTATTCCACGAACATCCTCGGGAACAGGGATGGATTGGTCCTGGATGATAAGGACTCCTTCAAGACAAAGGAGGGGAGCAAGCTCGCTGCCCTGGAGACCATCCTGCAACCTGGCACCTATCCCAGTCTTTATGGGGATTTCCACCATAAGGTATCGATCAACTATTACCCGCCGCGGGGAGATGAGAAAGAGGGCTGGGACTGCATTGATATCTTCGGCTGGCTGGGGTACCCGATGCAGATCAGGGTCAATTTCCTCTGTCGAGACAGCATCCTTGCCGCGCCCTTGGTCCTGGACCTAGTGCTCTTCATGGATCTGGCCCAGCGGTCCGCCATGACCGGCATCCAGGAATGGCTCTCCTTCTATTTCAAGAGCCCCCAGTGCGCGCCCACACTCTATCCCGAACACGATCTGTTTATCCAGCTGATCAAGCTGAAAAACACCCTTCGCTATCTCATGGGAGAAACGCAGATCACGCACCTGGGGCTGGATTACTACTATAAGATCTAAGGTCGTGAATAGGCCTAAAGCGATTATGGAGCCTGGAAAAGGTCAAGGTTTTTTGTAAACGCTGATATTTAAGATCCGAGAGAGAACGTGCAGGCATGGGAAAGGAAACCAATGATAACGATTGAGGAAATTGATGAGCGCACCTTCAAGGTAACGGTCGCGGACCGCAGCACCACGACCCATACGGTGACTGTCGATCCTTTATATCACGCGGAGCTTACCGGAGGCCGTGCTTCAGCGGAGAAGCTGGTAGAGAAATCATTCGAGTTTCTCCTTGAGCGGGAAAGCAACACCAGCATTCTGGCTAGCTTTGAGCTTCCCGTGATTGGCCGATATTTCCCGGATTACGAGACCACCATCCGGGAGATGCTCGACCCTCAGGCATAAGGTCTTGCTTTTTCCCGTTTCTCTCAATCAAACTGCAATCATCAATATGGAATCAGGCACCAAACCCTGAATGGTGCGCACTGCATACTATGAACGGGCCATCAATCACGTCGGGCATCATCGAGGTTGATCTCTTCTCAGCGGAGGTTGACAGCGAGGATCATCCGGAGGCGGCCCAGTTCAAGGAGATGCTCGAGGAGGCTGCCAGCGATTACGGATGCAAGCTCTTGACCTTTGAGGTAGAGAAGGGGACGGTGTCCTTTTCCTTTGATGATGATGTACTGACCGCAAAGATCCTCACCATGCTCCGTGAAAGGCCCCAGCGATAGTACCCCAGAAGGGAGTATTAAGGCGCGAGTCTTACCTTCGTTTTCACGAAAAAACTACCAAATACGTGCATTGCTCCACTTACCCAGAACCCATTATTCCATTATTTCAACATTCCATGATTCCAATTGTGAGCGAAGCGAACTAAGTTCAACTTTAGAGAGCATAGGGGAGTGATCCTTTTTGACTTTTTTAAAATAGTGATTACTTAGAGGGCAAGAGGAAATAGGCAGGAGGGAGGGGACATTGGATGCGAGGTATCCAGCAGCTGGTTGCAGGAATGTTTGTACCGAACATATATAGGGTGAGTGAGATGAGAACTATTCTTTTTACACTAATGATAATCTTCTTGGCCTTTGGGGGGCTGAGACCCGCATACGGAGGACAAGCTACAGAGAGGGATGCTATGGAAGAGAAGGGCAAGAACCTGGAGTCGGCCACCTTTGCAGGAGGCTGCTTCTGGTGCGTGGAGTCTGATTTTGAGAAGGTTGATGGCGTTGTCGAGGTCATCTCAGGATATACCGGCGGCAGCAAGGAAGATCCAACCTACGAGGAGGTATCAACAGGCGGGACCGGGCATGTCGAGGCGGTTCAGGTTCTCTATGACCCCACGAGGATCACCTACCGTGAGCTGCTGGATGTATTTTGGAGGCATGTGGACCCAACAGACCCGGGCGGACAGTTCGTGGACCGCGGGTCGCAATACAGGAGCGCGATCTTCTATCACGATGATGAGCAAAGGAGGTTAGCACAGGAGTCCAGGGAAGAGCTCAATCGGTCCGGATGGTTCGAAAAGCCGATCACCACCGAGATCTTGCCGCTCTCGAGGTTCTACAAGGCCGAGGACTATCATCAGGACTACTGCACAACCAACCAGATCCGCTACAAGCTCTACCGGTCTAACTCGGGGAGGGACCAGTTCTTGAAAGAGGTATGGGAGAGATCTGCGGATGAGGCGGTAAAAGGCAAAGCAAAGAGGAACTACTCGAAGCCAAGCGACGAGATACTGCGCCGGAAATTGACGCCCTTGCAGTACAGGGTGACCCAAAAGGAAGGCACGGAGCCGCCGTTTCAAAACGAGTACTGGGACAACAAGCAACCCGGCATATACGTGGATATCGCATCCGGAGAGCCGTTGTTCAGCTCGCTCGACAAGTTCGACTCGGGAACGGGATGGCCTAGTTTCACCAAGCCCCTTGAGCCGGACAACATCGTGGAGCACGAGGATAGAAGCCTTGTTATGAAACGGGTTGAGGCTCGAAGCAGGCATGGGGATTCTCACCTGGGGCATGTGTTTCCCGATGGACCGCCGCCCACGGGCTTGAGGTACTGCATCAATTCAGCGTCCCTGCGGTTTATCCCGGTGGAAGAACTGCACAAAGAGGGCTATAGCCGGTACCTGAAGCTTTTCAGGGGAATCGCTCAATAAGGGTCTCAAAGGCTGCTCGTGTGAGGTGAGACTGTGGGTATTTGTCTTGAAATTATCCTTGATCCGTACTAATAGCCATGAGGTGCATTGACTTTCTCTGCTAAGTTGTTACCCTAATGGATATTCGCATTCCCCAGACCTTTGGATGAGCGATGCTGCCTTTCATCTCTGCCTTGGACGGGGTAGGTGGAAACGGTGCGAAGTCCTATCATTGTATCGACTGTGATGGACTGATCACCCATTCAGATCGGCTGATCGCCATAGGAGGGACTTATAGACACCTCTTCGTGAATCCCTCGGGCGTTGAGTGCGATTTCCACACCTTCTCATCATGCCCAGGCGCCATAGCCGTGGGGGAGGCCACGGAGGCCTATGCATGGTTTTCGGGTTACTCCTGGCGTATGGCCTTCTGCCGTCTTTGCGGCCGGCACCTGGGGTGGCACTACGAGTCGGTTTCGAGATACGAGCGGCCATTGGAGTTCTGGGGTATACTGGCCGCAAATCTCAAGAGCATATAATCCTGCCGGAAATGGTGTCCGTGCCATGCGAGCCGCTTGTATCATGTGTGGTCTTACACGGGCGTAGGGAAGAGGAATTCCTAACTGAGTGCGTGGGATGAGGGGGTCAATGAACCGACCAGTGTTTTTCGGGCCTTTTTAATGGTAAAAAATGGAGATGGAGGTAAATGGTATGCCTAAAAAATTCCCAGAAGTCCCGGTTGACAAGCTTCGAGCTCATGTTGACCCACAATCGTTCTCATTTGAGAGCACTGCATCCCTTGAGCCCCCTGAAGAACGCCTGCTGGGTCAGGAGAGGGCGAGCGATGCTATAAAATTCGGGATGGGCATAAAGGAGAACAACTACCATATCTTCATTGCCGGCCCCTCAAAGGCCGGGCTTACCTATGCAGCCAGGACCTACCTCGAGGAGCAGGCCAAAAAGGAGCCCACTCCGCCTGACTGGTGTTACGTGTACAACTTCAAGGAGACGGACAAGCCCAAGAGCTTGAGGATTTCCGCAGGCCAGGGAAAGGAGCTCAAGAAGGATATGCAGGAATTCATCGGTACTCTCCAGACAAAGGTCCCCGAGGTATTCGAAAGCGACAGCTCCAGGGAGAAGGATGAGGAGGTGCAGGGGGACTTCGATCAATATCGACGGAAGAGCATCGACGAATTGTCCGATCTGGCCAAAGAGGAAGGATTTATGCTCCAGGTTTCCCAGGTGGGAATGGTCCTCATTCCCTCCTCAAAAGAGGGTCAACCGCTTACCCAGGAGGAGCTGGCCCAACTGGATCAGGAGGAGAAAGACAAGCTGAAGGAGAAGAGCGAGGGACTCCAGGAGAAGATGAGGGATGCGGTGAAGAAGATCCGTGATGCCGAGTCGGAGTTGAAGCACAAGAAGGATGAGCTCAAGAAGGATATCGCCGGCTTTGTGGTGAGCCAGCACCTGGAACCGTATCTGGAGAAGTACAAGGACGAGGATGGTGTGATTGAATATCTCAAGCTCATCCAGGAGGATATCGTCGAGAACATAGAGGATTTCACAAAGAAGCAGGAGGGCCAGCAGCTTCCTGTACTCCAATTCCCCATTATGATGAAGGAACCTGCCCTGCGAAGGTACGATGTGAACGTATTGGTCGACAACTCAGAAACCGAGGGTGCGCCCGTGGTGATCGAATCCAACCCCACCTATCCGAATCTCTTCGGAACCATAGAGCGTCAAGCGTTGTTTGGAGCCCTGTTTACGGATTTCACCATGATTAAACCCGGCGTCTTGCACCAGGCCAATGGGGGATACCTGGTTATGAAGGCGCTTGATCTGCTCAAGTGGTATCTGTCGTGGGAGGCCCTTAAGCGTGCCCTGAGGAATCAGGAGATTCGAATCGAAGATCTTGGAGAGCTTTACGGCATATTCAGCACCAGAGCCATTCGTCCAGAGCCCATTCCCCTGGATATCAAGATTGTGCTCACGGGCGATCCCTACCTCTTTGAACTGCTCCATATCTATGATGATCGCTTTCAGAAGCTCTTCAAGGTAAAGGCCCACATGGATGACCAGATGGACCGGAAAGATGAGGCGATCGATCAGATTGCAAGAATGATAGGCAACTTCTGTTCCGAGCAGAAAATCCGCCATCTTGACAGGACGGGAGTGGCGCGGGTTTTGGAGTACAGCATGGAGTGTACGGAGGATCAGGAAAAGCTGACCCTTGAGTTGGGTGATGTGAGTGATCTGATCAGGGAGTCCAACTATTTTGCGGGGCTCGATAATGCGGAGCTGATCGGGAAGGAACACGTAGAGCGGGCTGTGGAGAAGCGGATCTATCGATCGAACCTCATTGAGGAACGGATCAAGGAGCTGGTTGAGAAGGACATCTTCTGGATTGAAACCGACGGCGCCAAGGTAGGTCAGATCAACGGCCTGTCTGTGCTCATGACAGGCGACTATGAATTCGGCAGGCCCAACCGGATTACAGCAACCGTCTCGGTCGGACGCGAGGGGGTTGTAGCCATTGAGCGTGAGTCCAAAATGAGCGGAAACATCCACACCAAGGGCGTGATGATATTGAGCAGCTTTCTCAAGGAACGCTTTGCCCATAATAAGCCCCTGTCGCTTACGGCCTTCCTTTGTTTCGAGCAGAGCTACGGGTTGGTAGAGGGAGATAGCGCCTCGAGCACCGAGCTATTCGCGCTTTTGAGCGCGTTGGCGGGAGTTCCCATCTTGCAGGGCATTGCAGTGACCGGATCGATTAGCCAGAAAGGGGAAATCCAGGCCGTGGGAGGTGTCACGAGAAAGGTAGAGGCCTTCTTTGACATCTGCAAGAAAAAAGGGCTTAACGGCAGTCAGGGCGTCATCATCCCCGCAAAGAATGTGGAAAACCTCATGCTCAAGCAGGAGGTGGTGGAGAGCGTGAAGGAAGGCCGGTTCCACATCTGGCCTATTTCCACGATGGAGGATGGCGTTGAGATCCTCACGGGTATGAAGGCTGGAGCCCTAAGTCCCGACGGATCATATCCCAAGAGGACGCTTTTCAGAAAGGTGGATGAACGCTTACTGGAGCTTGCCGAGGTCGTGAGGAAATTCGGCAAGGAAGAGGAAGGAAAGCGGAAAGGCTCGAGGAAGTAGTCCCCATTGGTGAAAGGATTTCCACAGGCGCTTGCATTCCGAGGTAATGGGCAGTAAGGTTTAACCTCTTGTGCCTTGTCTTGTGAGAAGGGGGAAGAGGTGTTATGTTGAGGATAGATGGTGCGCTATGACATCCGATGATATGATCGCTATTAGCCAGATCCACCTTGAGGCCGATCCCAATAGGGGGAACATGGTCGTGCTCAAGGAGAGTGCAGAGGCCGAGCAATTCTTCATGATGTTTGTGGGCGATGCGGAATTTACCGCCATTGCAAAGGAGAAGGGCCTGGTCGAGCCGAAACGACCTCTCACCCATGATCTCTATCTGGGCATCCTGGAAAAGCTCCACCTGGAGTTCATGAGGATTGAGATCTATGAAATGCGTCAGGAAACCTTCTACGCCCGCGTGATCATCAAAGCAGACGGTGAGCAACATGCCATAGACAGCCGACCCAGCGATGCGGTAGCGCTCGCCCTGAACAGGAAGATCCCTATCCTCGTCAACAAGGATCTCTTTCGAAAAAAGCTCAGCCGGGAGGAGCTCAAGGAGTACGAGGGGCTGGTGAAGAGCGTGAAATTTTAGCTTACCGGAGATCCTTGACGGATCACGGTGCCGGAGATTGCCGCAGGCCTCTCGGTAGAGATTTGCTCGTTTTCTGTAAAAAAAACACAGGGAGATGCGGTCGTAACGCCTCCACTTCTTCTTGACTTCCAGACATTTTTCCCGTTTCATAATCCAAGGATTTTTCTTTCAGACATCTCTATCTAGGAGCTGCCGAATGGAGATCTATCTCAAGATGCGCCCGCATCGCTGCTGACGGGACAGAGGTGGTATGGGTGGAGCTGAGATCAGAAACACGGCAAGCGTTGAGAATTGATTCTCGTTAACCATACTTGCGTGAGAAAAGGAGAATACCATGACCGACTATCAGGCCATAGTGATCGGCAGCGGTGCAGGCGGGCTTTCAGCGGCCCTTACGCTCAGCAGGAGTGGATCCTCTGTATTGCTTCTTGAGGCCATGCCCTCTTTTGGCGGGTATCTGAACCCCTTCCAAAGAAGATCCTATACCTTTGACACAGGACTCCACTATCTCGGTGAACTGGGCAAAGGAGAACGTTTCTGGAGCGTACTGGATACGCTAGGCATAAGCGATACGGTGAACTTTATCGAACTCGATCCGGATGGGTTTGACCGCTACCTCTTTCCGGGCTATGAGTTTCGCTTTCCCAAAGGAAAGGAACGCTTCAGGGAACGGCTTATAAGGGATTTTCCAAAAGAAGAGCGGGGCATACACAAGTTCTTCGATGTCTTTGAGAAAATCCTGAAAGCGATGAAGGATGCCTCGACGACGCTCGAGGGTGGCCTTTTCAGCATGCTGGGTTTTCTCCTGAAGCATCCGTCAATGATGAAGTACTCTCGCATACCCTATCAGAAGCTCCTTGACGAGGTCACATCGGACAGGCGCCTCCAGGCGGTATTGAGTGCTCATTGGGGTACCTACGGCCTGCCTCCGGCACGGGCATCGGTTATCATTGCCCTTTCCGTGTGGAGCCATTACTTCTCCGGCGCGTACTACCCGAAAGGCGGGAGCGGTGCGTTTCGAGATGCGTTTCTGGATGCCCTGAAAAACACTGGTGCCGAGATGAAGAGCCGTTCCCGGGTGGTAAGGATAGGTAAGAGCCGAGATGCGTTTATCGTTGAGACCGAAGCCGGTGAGAAATACACGGCGAGGGCAGTGATCAGCGATGTCGATCCGGTTCTCACCCTGGGGAAATTGCTCGATCCTCAGATCGTGCCCTCCAAGGTGCAGAGCAAGGTAAAGAAGCTGAGGCCGTCGGTGGGGGCATTCTATGCCTTTATCGGCACCGATCTCGATCTTCCCTCTTTGGGAATTACCGATGCCAATATCCATCACTATGAGGACTTTGACCTCAACAGGGTATACAATACCATATTCGCTTCAACGCCCCCTGAAACCGTATCGGGCTTTCTCATTACGAGTCCATCGGTGAAGGATCCCGATGGGGGGCATGCGCCCTCTAGCCATCACACGGTCGAACTCATCACATTTATTGACTATGGTTGTTTTGAGAAATGGGCAAATGCTCCTTCTATGAAGCGAGGCGAAGAATATGAGCGCTTCAAGGAGCAGATTGGACAGCGCCTTGTAAAGGCAGCCGAGCGGTATATTCCCGGCCTCAGCGATCATAGAACATTTAGCGAATATGCCACTCCTCTCTCGAATGAGTATTGGGTGAACGCTGTACGAGGCGGATGCTACGGACCGGAGCAAACTCCGGATCAAGTCGGCCCCGGCCGGTTCAGCTCCTTTACTGCCGGCATCGAAGGGCTTTTCCTGGTCGGCGCCGGCACGCTCGGCGGCGGAATTATGCCCTGTGTGATGTCCGGCGTTCTTGCAGGAGGAAAGGCTGCTCGGCTTTTAGGACTGAACCCGTAGGCAATTCGATAGGGTGTTCAGAGGCGCTTCGATGGATGGATATTCTCCATGCGAAGTAGGTGTTGATCTGAATCGCAAACCACCAAAATAGAGGCAAGGCGTTGTTGACAGATCCATCTTGTTATCTTCAATCGTAATGTTTGACCTTAGCGGAAGCATTCGTTTCGGCAGACATGTTTCTGAGAGGTTTAAGAATGATATTGAAGTTTCCCATACCATATGGATACTGAAATTTATTCAGATTTCAGGTTATGGCACGTAGTATGAGATTTCCAACTGTGTCGACCTATCACAATATATTCTAGCTTAAATAAAATGGGTATACCCTCACTCGGCCCACATTTTTAGACATGTATTTACCCCCACAACATCATGTGGCTAAATCTTGCTTGAAATACAAGGGAAAATTTCCTATATTTCAGTCACAAAAAAGAGAATTCTATCGGATTAATAATAAATCCTGATACTTCTGGTTGTCAAAATAATCACATACGGGGTTCCTGTCAAAAATTTGTAGCTTTCCACCCGGAATAGAGACACTGTGTAAGAATGTCTCAAGCCGGTAGCTCTCCCCTATCCGCCCAGCCGGTACCCGTAATCTTCTTGCTTCAGGTTCAGATAGCAGATAATCCGAATATTACCGCTGTGCTGGTCCTGTATGAAGTCCTTTAAAATTGACCAGGGTTTGAAACCGTTTTTCATGTAAAACCTGATATCCGGGTCCAGAGATAATTCCGCCATAGTCGGGAATTTATGACGGGTAAAGTAGCGGATAAGCGCCTCTTTGAATTCGGGATTCTCGGGAATCACCTCGTAAGGGGGCTGGGCACTGCCATTGTAGGACGGCAGACGGCTGTCCACGAATACCTGGTCGATGCCGAATTCCCGCATTTTCTCGAATGCCTGTTGCAACATGTAGCTGCCGGCACCCTGTCTGCGGGCGGTGGGCTTGACGCCGACACTATAGATAAACGCTGATTTCGCCGTGGCTTTATCGCATGACGGGTCGTTGGCAAAATTAGCGAACTTCCTGGGGAAGTCATCGGGGGAATCAAGGATAGAGAAACTGGCATACCGCCAACCTATCATCCCCACGGCTTTGCCCCGGTTCTGCACAGCCAGCAGCCGGTGCCCTAGGCGCAGTCGATTTAAAATGATCTCCCGCTTCGCCTGTAACTCCGGCACCCAGATCTCTCTCTCCAGCGCCATGGCCCGGTCGATATCCGCCTCGGTTAACATGACACAGTCGTTCCGCTCGAACTCTACGGAAAATTCCTTAAGGTCCCAGTCAAACTTCTCACGGTTGCCGCTTTTCGCGTTTACTGCGTAAGGATTTTTAACCGTCTCCCCGAAGAACAGGTACGGCGGCATGGTTCGATGATGCTCAGAATAATGCCCCGGATATATTTTGATTTCCGACGGTAATATCTTAATAAGGTTAACAATAGTCTGGAAAAAGACGTTCCGATTACCGCCATTGTCATAGTCGCTACAGCCGATACCGCCTCCGAAAAGGGTGTCACCGGAAAAGAAAATGTTATCCTTTTCCTCCCAAAAAGACACCGAGTCCGCCGTATGCCCCGGTGTATGAACCACTGAGAGTGCCCCGTTTCCCAAATTAAGCACCATACCGTCATCAAGGGGGAATACGTGTTCGAAGCCCTGCCGTCTCAGAGCGTCAACGGAGTACGGGTGTATGCCGATTTTTGCCTCATGATAATTAGTGACCATTTCCGTCATATTGTAAGTATGGTCACTGTGGTTATGCGTGATAAGTACATAATCCAGTGAAATCTGTCTTTGTTTAAGTTCCCGGACCGCTTGTACCGAGTTATACCCGGCATCGACCTGCACAGCCGACTCCCCGAAAACGAGTAAATAGCTCAAATTGGGGTTTCTATCTAGAAAAGAACCGTCTTTACGCGGGGGTTGACTCAGATATGGTATTACTTCCATCGCGAAAGGTATACATTCCCTGTATTAACTTTAAACCTGAGCAAGCTCAGCATGTATGGGACAAAAATACTGGTTGCCCACCGGATAGACACAATTCTTTTGCAATATTATGTCCTTCATCCTATCTGTCTTGATATTGCCGAAATCATATTTATTATTGAGCGAGTAACACAACCTGGCTTTGCCGTCGACACCCAAAAGCACCCCGGCCACCCAGAAAAGGCAACCGTGCTCCGTGCGGAAAACCTCACCTCCCAGAGAATGTTGCGAAACCACTTCTTTCAACCATGCCTCCTCTTCCGGGGTACCGGCAATGTGAGTCTTCCAGAAATCCTGAGCCATGCCCAGCTTCTCCGGCAAACGGCAGGTAAACAGAATATTTCTGTCCCGGCAAAACAGGTCTATTTCATCCAGATGGTCCAGGTTACGTTTCATCACCATGGTATTCACGGCAAAATCGGTTACCCGGTGACCGTTACGCGTGGTTATTTCCCCGAATCCCACCTCCAGACAGTAATCGATGCCCCGCATTACTACCGGAAAAAGCCCTTCCGACTGTGTAATCCGATTGAATGCCTCTTCCCGTGTGCTGTTCAATGACAGGTAGATAGTAGTCCGGTGTTCGTAGAGAAATTTGGCCATTTCCCGGTTTAGAAATGTACCGTTGGTAAATATTAACGGGTACATTCCGTAATAGTCCGTCAGCTCTATAATCCGGCTGAAGTTTTTATCCATCATCGTCTCGCCGACACCGACTATGATAACGGACTGTGCACCCAGCGCTGCCGATTCCCGGATAGCTTTCTCGTAGTCCGCCTCTGTCATGTGTCCTTTAATGTCCTGCCCAGCCTCTTTAATGCCGCCGGCGCTATAACAAAAGACACATTTAATATTGCAACCGGGTGACGTGGTCAGTCCCAGAGAAAGCATCAGGTGTTGCTCGTTATCAGCCCGGAAGACTTCGATATATTGCTCCGTGGTGAAATCCCCGTTACCCCTTAATAATATAGAATTAGCGTTCATTTTCATTTCCTTCTAAATAGCCAAATGGTAAAGTACTACTGGTAAAAATCCTGGGTGATTGATAACTCGCCCGAAAGGCATCAAGTGAAGCTTGACCAGTTTAATTTGCCTGCGGATACCGGCAATACTTTAACTACTTATCGTAATATTCTCCTTCTAATATAGAATACGGTAGGTTGTTAATCCTTTGGTATATAACCATCGGCCTAACCGGAATTGATGATGATTTATTCATTGTTTGGAGCGTGGTCTGGCAACTAATATTCAGTATGGCCAAGCGGCAATACTGCCATCCATGAATTTGACACTGTCAAAGCCAGCACCATCGAGAATCCGCTGCGCTTGATAGGCACGCACGCTTGTCTGGCAGAAAATGACTATCTCTGCATTTAGGGAAAGCTCATTGAGTCTATCACGGAGCTCTCTTAGAGGCAGTAACTTGGCTTGCTGTGCTTCTATGCGATGGGTTCCCCATTCAGCGGGCGAGCGTACATCCAGGAAAACGAAATCATCTCTGTTGTCCAGCTTATTCTTGACGTCCATTGGAGTTAGTGCTTTGGCATGCCCTGAGAGCTTATTGCGGATGACGTTGGCGGCATTGTGCAACGGGTCCATGGCACTATTGTATGGTGGTGCATAAGCCAAGTCTAAGTTGGCTATATCATCGACGGCAGCACCAAAGGTTAAAGCAGTAGCCAGCACATCAATCCGTTTTGCAGTATCGCCAGGTCCCACTACTTGTCCTCCTAACAGTTTACCATTCGGTTTTTGAGCAACAAGCTTGACCAGAATCTCTTTGCCGTTTGGATAGTAGGTGGCGTGTTCATAACTTGGAACAAGACATGTTACCACCTCGTAGCCAGCCTCACGTGCCTGTGATTCATTAAGGCCGACCCGTGCCACATTGTAGTCAAAGACTTTGGCAATAGTGGTGCTCAGAACGCCAGGAAAGGTTTCGCACCCACCAGTGACATTGGCTCCAATCACCCTACCATGTTTGTTGGCTGTAGACCCCAGAGGAGCAAGGATCTTTTGTTGGGTAATCAGATTGATATTCTCCACGCAGTCTCCACCAGCATAGATGTCTGGATCACTTGTCTGGAGGTACTGGTTGACAGTGATGCCCCCCGAGGACCCAATGGTTAGCCCGGCGTCATGTGCCAAGCTGATATTCGGTCTGGTGCCAAGAGCTAGCAGCACCAGGCTGGTTTCTAATTCCACGTCTTTAGTGATAACCGTGCGCACCCGATCATTCCCATCACCCTCAAATCCAGTGACACGCTGTCCGAGTAACAAGGTTACACCCTTATCTCGCAAGTGTTTCTCAATAGGCGCAGCAACTTCAAAATCGAAGAGTGTTGGCAGCACCCAGTCCATGGCTTCTACCACAGTGACCTCCAACCCCTGGGAAACAAAGGCCTCAGCCATTTCTAGGCCAATCAGGCCAGCACCAATAATGATTGCTTTCTTGATTTCACGCGGTGAGATTATATTCCGAATGGCATTAGCATCGTTGATATTGGTTAAGGTGAAAATGCCTCCGAGGTTTCTTCCGTCCAAATCTGGTATTGCTGGCAGGCTGCCTGTCGCCAGTACCAGCTTATCGTATCCCATAGTTGAAATATGATTGGTTTCTAAGTTAACAATTGAAACCTCGTGGGCTTCTCGCTCCACGGATAAAGCCTTGGTGTGTGTTAATACCTCTGTGTTTATTACATTCCTGAAGAAATCATGCCCTCGTGCCACCAATTCGCTTTGGCTATCAATCACTCCCGAGACGTAATATGGTAACCCACAAGTTGCCGTTGATAAATATTTCTCTTGCTCCACTATGGTTATTCGTGCTTGCGGGTCACATCGCCGCGCACGGGCTGAAGCCTTCGGGCCACAGGCAGTGCCACCGATGATAACTATGTTATTCCGCCTCTTCATATCTGTACCTCCGAACTCTTGGACGTGATGTCGCCGCCGAGAAATTGAGCCATTCGCATTTGACTTAATTTTAAACCGTTGCCACCAACTCCCAATACTGATAGGAAATGTTCATACCAAATGTGGTAAGAATCACACTTTCCCGCAGGCTCAGCACTTTATCTTACCTCATTTCCCCTCTGGCCATTTGAAAGCAGAAAAAGGATTCCACTGCTCTGGCAATCAAGTACGTCAGTCCATCCAGTGAGGTTCGCCTGAAACTGGATACCCTCCCTCTGTAAGTTTTTCTATGATCTTGTGAACGCTGGTCTTTGTATTATCAAAGGTTACAGTCACCGTAAGAGATCTGGCGTTTAAATTGTACCTCAACACACCATCAATGCCTGTCAGGATAGACCTTATCCTATCTTGTGGTTCACCTCAGCTGCCACTGGGAAGATTAGGGACGGTTAATTTGACAGTCTTTCCAGTTCCTGCTATCAAAGCGTGGGGGAATGCAAAAAGCAGAAAAAGGCATCCGATTACAAAAAACAAGGTGATATTTCTAAATTTCATGGGATCCTCCTTTTCAATTCCTCACTATTTTCGTCAAGCAAAATACGGCCCACAGCCTTTTTCCCACAAGAAAAATGAATCAAGGGTTTTTCTTGTCCAGCAATAGCAACCTTTATTTTTCTTGACACCTGCACTCTTTTTTTATATTTAATATTTGTTTACCATTTTAGTCAACAAAAATTCTTGCAATGAAATTTTCTACGAGAGCCCGGTATGGAACCAAGGCACTTCTGGAGCTATCCCTTCGCTGGGGGAAAGGTCCGGTGTTGCTGAAAGACATTGCTCAAAGGCAAGAGATTCCCCTGCAGTACCTGGAGCATCTAATCAGGCCTCTTGTACAGGCAGGCATAATAAAGAGCACCCGGGGAGCTCGGGGTGGGATTTCGCTGCTTAAACCTCCTAGGGAGGTTATACTCAGTGAAGTGATTCAACTTCTTGAGGGCTCAATCGCTCCAGTGGCCTGTGTCGATAATCCTGAATTGTATCCTCGTTCAGACCGTTGCGTTACTCATGACATCTGGGCTGAGGTAAAAAAGGCAATGGATGGAGTTTTGAAATCTACAACCTTTGAGGATCTTGTCGAGCGACAAAAAGAAAAGTGGAACTTGAAGCAACCGAAAGATCGTCAAAAGCAATGTGTTAATGGAAGAGATATGGAGAAAAAAAGGTAAAAATAATAAATAGATAGGAGATAGAGCATGCGTGATAAGGTAGAAGCGGTATTAGACGATATAAGGCCGTCGCTTCAGGCAGATGGTGGTGATGTCCAGTTAGTAGATGTCAAGGAGGGTGTGGTCACCGTAAGACTCCTTGGTGCCTGTGGTGGCTGCCCCATGGCAACTATGACCTTGCAGCAAGGAATTGAGCGTAAGCTAAAAGAGGAGGTGCCTGAGGTTAACAAGGTGGTTGGCATTTAATCAAAGAACTATGCTGCAGGAAATAGGAGCTTATTTCCTCTCGGCTTTGGCCTGCTCTTATAAATATGCTCTAGAGCCAGCGCCCTTTTAGCGCATGCTTCCCACAGGGGATGAACATAGGGACTGGCGTGGTGGGAGCCCTCCTGGTTTTCCGTTTTGGAGAGATAACTAATTTGAAGGAGCTACGTGAAATATCTGGCTGGTTTCTAATGGTGCCGGCGGTCGCTTCCTACCGGGCCATGAATTTCACGGGCTCTTCCACCTCCACCTCTCTTTCCGGGGTAAAGAAAGAGATGAAGTGGGCTATTCCAGTGGAGATTTCGGGTGCGGGAGATTTCTGTATCGTTCCTATTAATTCCAGGGCTTATTGGAAAAGCGAGAGTCTGTAGTGTTGGGTTGTGGGATTGGAGGATACTGGTGAAGGACTCATTGAGGATAGGTTTATCGTTTGGGCTGACCTCGGCTGTCATTACGACGTTGGGGCTCATGGTTGGACTTCATGCGGGTACGCACTCCAAGGGAGTCGTGCTGGGAGGAATTCTAACCATTGCCATCGCCGATGCATTTTCAGACGCCCTAGGCATCCATGTTTCCGAGGAGTCAGAGAATGCAAATACTGCAAAACACATATGGGGGGCTACAGCGGCAACTTTTCTCGCCAAATTTCTCTTTGCGCTGACTTTCGCAGTCCCTGTGCTTCTCCTCTCTCTACGCGTTGCCATAGTAGCCAGTCTCATTTGGGGCCTGACCATTCTGACTCTGATCAGTTACGCTATCGCTCGATCCCAGGGCGAACGACCCTGGAAGATTGTTGGCGAGCATTTGATGATTGCCGTGATTGTTATCACTGTAACTCATTACGTTGGGGACCTGATTGGAAGGATGTGTGGATGAGGCGCAGAGCGCTCATAATAGACCTCCTCGGGCGTTGATATCACGTCCGAAAGGACGGAGAGGTCTATTATGCTTCAATACCTGTGGCGAGTTGAGGACCTAAAACCCTGCCGCGTCAGCGGCTCAGTTCAACGAGACGCTGCACTAGACGGATATCCCGCTGCACTCCATTTGCGCCGGTTATGGCAACCGTTATCCTATCTTTGATTGTCGCGATCCATACTCTTGAAAAATCAAAGCCTCGGATCTCAACCATCGCAACGACGAATAGCTCAAGATGAATTAGGGCGCCAGAAGCTAATTTGGATTATACAATATTTCTATCGCAATTAGATAGATTAGCCTTGGCGAAGTCTGTGCGAAATCGCTTGGAGAATCCAAATCGGGTAGTGCCGCTCCTCAATTCGCTCAGCCCAAGATCTTGTAGTTACCATAATCGGATCTGAGGATTAGCTTACTGCTATTAGTTCTAGCCGCTAACATTCCTTTTATGCTT
>CAYMFC010000017.1:0-22973 GCA_964389665.1 uncultured Desulfobacteraceae bacterium
AGTATGTTGCTGTGAGCAACGAGAAAGGTGAGTGCATCTTTTGTCCGGGTAATGACAGGAGCCGCGATGAGGAACGGTTGATCCTCTATGTAGGAGATCGGAGCATTGTATTGATGAATAGGTATCCTTACATAAGCGGTCATCTTCTCGTGGCACCGGTGCGCCACGTTTCCGCCCTTGATGCCCTCGCCGATGATGAGAAGCTCGACCTCATCACCATGGTTGAGAAATGCGTGGGGATCTTAAAGGGGGTCATGAACCCCGGTGGATTCAATGTGGGATTAAACATGGGAAGGATAGCCGGTGCCGGGGTCGAGGATCATATCCACTTCCACGTTGTCCCTCGTTGGAGCGGGGACACCAATTACATGACCGTGGTTGGGGAAGTGCGGGTAATTCCGGAGCATATCCGAGCGACGTATAAAAAACTGCTGCCTCTTTTTCATGACCTATAAGGGGCGATTCATCGTGTTTGGATAATCTTGTGAAGCTTCTGCTTTATGGCGTGTATCGTACTCCTTTGACTGAGAGGAGGGCCGAATAGGTGAGGGCGACAGCAAGAATGGGAAAAGGTGCGTGTAACTGGTAGGCTTCTAACAAGAGGTGAGGAGGATCTATGAAACACATAAAGGCTATTGTGAGCATATTGATCATGTTGTTGGTGATAATCCTTATCGTCGAGAACCTCGGGCAACTTTCAAAGACCTTAATCCTCAGGGTGGATTTCCTTTTTTGGTCTCACGAAACTCCCCCTACGGCCTTTTACCTGGTCATGATCATAGTATTTTTGCTCGGGGTATTGATTACCGGTTTCTTCGGGATATTTGAGCGATTTCGATTAAAGAAAGAGATACGAGCGCTCTCGAGGGAGAAGGTTGCAAAAGAAAGGGAGATACGCTCCCCCGGAAACGCGCCCGTTTATGAGAGCAAAAAGGAAGATTCAAGGCACGAGCAAGAAGACGAGATTATGACGTGATGGATGGGAGTGTACCGAGGCGTACCTTGTATCTTGCTCCTACACCAAGCGTGTTAAAGGGGGTATCCATCGTACAACACCTCATCCCATGTCTATAGGCATGAAAAAGGCTCTTACATGATGTGGAGGTTTTTAGTTCGAAGGCATGCGCTGATTTCAGTTTCCCTATCCCTCTTTTTCGCCCTTTTTCTTGCCTCCTCTGCCTATTCCAGCCACCCCTTGCCCAAAGATTCAGCTCAAAGCCTTTTTAAGCAGGCACAGGATTGCTTCAACGGACTGTATCAATCCCCGAACAAGAGAAGGTACCGCCACAACTGGGAGGGATGCATAACGCGCTACGAGAGGGTCTACAAGGGGTTCCCGGATACCGATGAAGCGGTATGGGCGATGTACAAGGCAGGCAAGCTCTGGACCGATCTCTCGCGGTACTCAGGAAAGAGCTCAGACCTCGATCAAGCCATCGCGCTTTACCGGGAGCTAGCCAAGAGATACAAGGCACACAAATTAGCCGATGATGCCCAGTACAAGTTGGGGGTGATATTTTACGAGCGCAAGAAGGATTCACGGCAGGCATATATAGAGTTCCTCAAGGTAGAGATAAACTTTCCGCAGGGTGATATGTGTGCTAAGGCCTCTCTGATGCTGGATAGGCTGGAGCGCATCCTCGGAAAGAAGAGGGTGGCGCGGGAAAAGGGCAAAGCTGACTATACCAAATTGCAGCAGATGGTACGGGTCGAGGATATCAGGCACTGGTCGACCCCGACCTATACGAGGGTCGTTATAGACCTAGCGGATCAGGTGAAGTACGAGGGCCATCTTCTGAAAAAAGATCCGGATCTCAAGAAGCCGAGACGCCTCTATGTGGATTTGGGTAACGCATGGATTAACAAGGAGATAGAGACCTCCATCCCGATAAAAAATAACTTGTTGCGAATGGCCAGGGCTGGACAGTACGACAAAGACACCGTGAGGGTGGTGCTCGATATCGATAACATGGTGGGATACAAGATATTTCATCTTTTTGATCCGTTCAGGATTGTGATCGACGTGCAGGGTGAGGAGACAATGCCCGGTGAAGCAGCAAGTGCGGAAAAGCCTCCGGAAAAGAAGGTGAAAAAGGAGGAGATGCAAAAAGAGCTTTCCCTGGCAAAGCAGCTGGGGCTTAGGGTACGGAGGATCATTATCGATGCCGGGCACGGCGGGAAGGATCCGGGTGCTGTCGGCAGGAAAGGGATGAAGGAGAAAGACATCGTGCTCAAGCTCGCCCGTATCCTGGCGGAAAAGGTACGAGATAACCTCGATTGCCAGCCCGTGCTCACGAGAGGAACCGATGTATTCTTGCCTCTGGAAAAGCGAACCGCAATGGCCAACATAGAAAAGGCGGATCTCTTTATCTCCCTTCACGTAAATGCGCATAGGTACACCAATGTCCAGGGCCTGGAGACCTACTTCCTGAATATTGCCCTGGATGAAGACAGCATGAATCTTGCGGCGAGGGAAAATGCCACCTCCACCAAGAATATCAGCGATCTCCAGGTGATCCTCAATGGCCTCATGCTCAATACCAAGATACATGAGTCGAGCAGGCTGGCTGAGTTCGTGCACAGGGGCTTGATGAGCGAGGTTAGCGGAGGCTACAAACAGGTAAAAAATAGAGGCGTCAGGCAGGCGCCGTTCTATGTGTTGATTGGCGCCGAGATGCCCGCTGTCCTCGTGGAGATAGGCTATATCACGAACCCGGTCGAATGCACGCGGCTCGGGAGCGATGCCTACCTGACGAGGGTTGCCTCAGGAATAGCAGCGGGCATCGGGCACTACATGAAGGACATGGAGGCAGCCTATAAGGGAGGATAGGCAAGAGTCGGAATTTCGAATCCTCTGATGTATGTTACTGTCAATGAACCGATAACAAGCCGCTGGGTATCGGTAAAGATTGCCTGATCTTCTCGTCTCTTATATAATCTCACCTCAGGGATACCGTATCGCAAAGGAAGCTACCATGCATAAACAAAGGGGCGCACTCCTTCTTTTATTGATACTGCTTATTTCACAGATACTGTTTCTTGCTGGTTGTGATCGGAGAAAAGAACCGATTAAAATCGGGCTCTCAATTAATCTAAGCGGTCATGGAGGTACTGCAGGAGAATATATCCGTGACGGCGCTATGCTTGCTGTCGAAGATATCAACAAAAAAGGGGGGATAAACGGACATCCCCTCTCTCTGTTGATAAAGGATGATAAGAATACGGACGAAGGGATTCTTCAGGCTGACAGGGAGTTGATTGCGGAGGGTGTCCCCGTTATTATCGGCCATACCTACTCAGAAGCCACGCTTATGGCATATCCCTATGTGACCTCACACAATACACTCTTATTCACCTCCTTCACTGGTACCACTCAGTTGAGCGGTAAGGACGACCTTTTTTTTCGAACCTGTGTTGATAACAGCACGTATGGACGAGCCTTGAGCGCTCTGCTTGGAAAAAGAGGGATTAAAACTGTTTCCTTCCTCCTGGATATGTCGAATCCCAGCTTCGCGACGGACTATGTGGAGCAAACAAGGAACTATTATGACGGGCATATCGCTCCGATTCAGTTCAATTCACAAAAGACAACCGATTGGAAGAAGATCATAGAAGCGCTGCTGGATCCAAGACCTGATGCGATTATGCTGCTCACAGAGGTAACCATGACCGGCGTTGCCGCTCAAAAGCTTCGCGCTCAAGGATTTAAGGGCGATTTGATTGCCACGTTATGGGCTCAGACCCCTGATCTTATTCGCTATGGCGGTAAGGCAGTGGAAGATTTGACTATTATTACCTTTATCAGTCCCCGGTATCAGAACCCTCACTATGAGGTTATTTCAAAGCAGGTGCAAGAAAGATTTAACAAGCCGGTTACTGCCCGCACCGTTCGGGCCTATGAGGCTATCCAGATTCTTACGGAAGCCTGTAAACAGTGTAAGGAATGTACCGCCCAAGAGCTCAAGAAAGCGCTCCTTGAAATCGCAAGATTTGATGGCGTTATGGGTCCAGTAAGGTTTGATGCCTTCGGTGATGTTATCCGTCCTATCTTTGAAGTCCGGATAAAAAACGGAACATTTTTCAATGCGGGGCAGATACTATGACAAAGAGGCTTTCATTACGTGCAAGGCTTATGCGTGTCATACTTGGTACCGGAATCTCCTTTTATCTCCTTACCTCACTGATAGTAGCAGCAGTTGAAAGCAAGAAAAAAAGGAATGATTATGCGTCAGCCATGATCACAACCGTTACAACATGCGGGGAAATTATACGAGACTATTTAAGCCAGTATCATGAATACATTCAACATAGTATAGCAAGAATTCCTGACGGTCCGGAGTCCGCGGTTATTCAGTACCTCCAGGAAAATCTCCATTTTCAGAACCTCAGAGACAGCTATTATATCCTGGATCGCTCCAACAGCATCATTCATATTCAGAAACCGTATGAACAATACCAGGGAATAAATCTTTCTCATATCGAATATATAGGGAAGAAAATCCCGGTATCAAAGGTACATCAATCACTCTTTAGTCGGCAGCCGGTAGTGAGTTTTCTTTACCCGCTCAATGGAGATAGGCTGATCGTATTGGAAAAAGATCTGGAGGGGATTATTCCTTTAGCCCAACATTTCAATTTGGGGGAGATCTTGAAAGGAGGCTATCTGTTTATCCTCTCTTCCGATGGCACCGTGGTGTATCATCCTGACAGGCACCTCATTGACAGCCGGCATAATCTTGGATTTGAACTCACCAATTGGAGCGAACCGGACTCAAGAGGGCTTCAAACCTTCCTGTATCATGACAAGAGGTATTTGTGCTACCGGGCAAAACTTGAAGAACCCATAGGCTGGTCGCTCTATTTCGTCGTGCCCAAGGCCGAGCTTTTTCAAGCGCTTGTTTACCGTGTTGGTCAGATATTCGTGATTTTTGCAGCGGTTTTTTCATTCCTTATATTCTTTCTCCAGTTCATCGTGAATAAAAAATTATCAAATCCCGTAAGCGAGATTGTTGGGAGCATAGTGAATCGAAAGCTTGACGGCACTGATCAGCCCATTGATCAAAGCAAGGGAGCAGGCACCAAGGAATTAACCAGCATTATTGATGCTGTTAATACTATGACGGCCAAGCTGAACCGATCCCAAGAGGTCCTGAGAGAAAGCGAGGAGAGATATCGTACGCTTGTTGAAACGATGACCGATGTTGTCCTTACGTTAGATACAAAGGGACGATTTACCTTTCTGAACCATGAATTCGAGACGACTACCGGTTACTCTTCCCAGGCTTTCATAGGGCGTCCTTTCACCGAGATCCTTGCTCCCGAATACATCGAATCAACGAACGAACGCTTCAGACGAGGCCTTGCCGGAAGAACAATACCGATCTATGAAGTCGAGGTTATCTCAAAAGATGGGAAAAGGCTTACTGTTGAGTTAAATGTTACCTCACTGCTGGATGCTCATGGGAAGCCTATAGGCAGGATCGGCGTCGCCCGTGATATCTCTGAACGCAGGAAGGCAGAGGAAGCGCTGAAGGAGGCGTACGATATCATCAGCAAGAGCCCGACAGTTGCCTTCCTTTGGAAAAATGACGAGGGTTGGCCTGTTGAATTTGTTACGGATAATGTAGAAGGTATATTTGGGTATACAGCGGAGGAATTCATATCAGGCACGGTACTGTACAGCGAGACTATCCACCCTGATGATCTGGAGAGGGTGGCCAAAGAGATTGTCCACTATACCAGCGAGAGGGGAAGAAGAAGTTTCGCTCACGAGCCCTACCGGATTATCACCAAAGATGGAGGGGTAACGTGGGTTGACGATAGGACATACATCAGGAGAAATGAAAGGGGCCTGATTACTCACTATCAAGGGATTGTCGTGGATATTACCGATCGCAAGAGAATGGAGACCCAACTCCAGCAGGCCCGAAAGCTGGAAGCGATCGGCACCCTGGCCGGCGGCATTGCCCACGACTTCAACAACCTTTTGATGGCTATCGTCGGCAATACGTCCTTGATGCTCTTGGAGGCCGACTCCACCCATCCCTTTTATGGGCGGTTAAAGGACATAGAGAGACATATCCAGAGTGGCGCCGCGCTTACCAAGCAGCTCTTGGGATTTGCCAGGGGCGGCATGTATGAGGTGAAAAGCATGAACATCAACGAGCTCATCAAAAGGAGCGCTGAGATGTTTTCACGCACGAAGAAGGAGATTGCCATCCATACCAAATATCAGGAGGATCTATGGCCGGTAGAGGGCGATCAAGGACAGATTGAACAGGTTTTGTTAAACCTTTATGTGAATGCCTGGCAGGCCATGCCTGGCGGAGGGGAGCTCTATCTTCAAACGGAAAATAGTCCTCTTGATGCAGACCATGTCAAGCCACTTGACATTGAACCGGGTAGATACGTGAAGATCACGGTGACTGATACCGGAGTCGGTATGGACGAGGCTACGCAGGAAAGGATTTTTGACCCCTTTTTTAGCACCAAGGAGATGGGAAGGGGCACCGGCCTTGGTTTGGCATCGGTTTACGGCATCATCCAGAACCACCGAGGTCTCATCACGGTTGACAGTGAGAAAGGCCGGGGAACCACCTTTACCATCTACCTGCGAGCCTCTGATAAGGAACCGGAAGGAGAGCGGGCGATTCCCGAGGAGTTTGTTAGAGGATCGGGGACTGTGCTCCTTGTTGATGATGAGGAGAGGGTGCTCACTGTGGGGAAAGACATGCTTGCTGCCATAGGCTACGAGGTTTTAACTGCAAACAGCGGCAAAGAGGCCATTGAGGTCTACAGGGACAATAAGCATACCCTTGATGTGGTGATCCTCGATATGATTATGCCCGGCATGGGCGGCAGCGAAACCTATGAGGGACTACAGCAGATTAATCCTGGGGTCAAGGTGCTCCTTTCAAGCGGCTACAGCCTGGACGGCGAGGCAAAGGGGATATTGAGCCGTGGATGCAATGGCTTCATCCAGAAACCCTTTAATATCCATGAGTTATCGAGTAAGCTCCGAGATCTTTTGTAAGCAACAGTGAATAGAGCGGATGGAGAGCAGGGAGCAATCTTTTTTAATCCTGTAACCACGTAAGATAAGCATCGATGAACATATCAATATCCCCGTTCATTACCCGTTCAACATCTCCTACCTCGAGGTTTGTCCGGTGATCCTTCACCAGCCGGTATGGGTTGAATGTGTAAGATCGTATCTGGCTTCCCCAGGCTATCTCCTTCTGTGATCGGTGGCGTAAGTGTTTCTCTTGTTCCTGTTTCTCCTTTTCCAGTGCATAGAGCCGTGCCCTTAGGATCTTCAGGGCCATATCCTTGTTTCTGTGCTGGGACTTTTCGTTCTGGCACTGGACAACGATATTGGTCGGCAGGTGGATAATCCGAACTGCAGAGCTGGTCTTGTTCACATGCTGGCCTCCTGGCCCGCTCGACCGGAAGGTCTCTATCCTGAGGTCCTTTTCATTGATATCGATGGTTATGTCGTCTTCTATCTCCGGCAGAACGGAAACCGAGGCAAAAGAGGTGTGTCTTCTTTGGTTGGCATCAAAGGGCGACACGCGGACCATCCTATGAACGCCATGCTCAGATTTCAGATACCCATACGCAAAAGGGCCGCTCACGGTTAAGGTCACGTTCTTGATGCCCGCCTCATCCCCGGCGAGATAATCGACGATGCTGGTCTTCATCTTTCTGGATTCGGCCCATCTCAGATAGAGCCTGAATAGCATCTCCGCCCAATCTTGGGCCTCAGTGCCGCCCGCTCCCGCGTTGATCGCCATAATTGCGTTTCTTTTATCATCCTCTTCACCGAGCAGCGTTTGAAGTTCATAGCGGGCAATCTCCTCTTCCAGTTGCGATAGCTCATTGTTGAGCTCGATGCGTGAAGCTTCGTCGTGTTCCTCTTGGGCGAGTTTACCTAAGATATCGATCTCCTCTAGATCGTTCTTGTATCGATGCCACTCCTCCAGCTCGTTGGCGATAAGGCCTCTCTCCTGGCTTAGCTCTGTTGCCTCTTCGCGGTTGCGCTGCCAAAAAACGGTATCGGATAGCCTTGTTTCGATTTCCCGTAACCTCTGCTCATGCCTCGAGAGGTCAAAGATGCTCCCACAGATCATCTAATTTCCTGTTCAGAGATACTATTCTTTCGCTCGTCTCCGCGTATTCCATGGTATCAACTCCTTTTTTATCGTTAAGGCCAAGGTAAGCCATATAATCGTTCCCAACAATACTAGTATAGCAAAAATATCCCCGTATAGTGAATAAAATGTTGTATGGTGCTTCCCCAATCGAAGCTCATGGGTTAAAAGCTCCCTGGTAAAGAGCCCGCTCTGTTTCACGATTTTTCCGTCTGACCGGATAAAGGCGCTTAGCCCGGTGTTCGCAGCGCGGGCCATGGGAAGCCGGGTCTCTATGCACCTCAGCACAGCCATGCACAGGTGCTGATAGGGCGCGCTGGTGAGTCCGAACCAGGCGTCATTGGTTACGTTCACTAACAACTCGGCACCCTGGATCGCGAGCTCCCGAGAGAGCTCTGGAAAGATCGCTTCATAGCAGATGAGAGGCCCCACCCGGAGATTACTCGAACGAAGCGTCTTGAGCCTCGTACCGGGCGTAAAATCCCCAGCTGCTGGAACGAGCCGGTGCACAAAGGGGAGGAATCGTTTCAGCGGAACATACTCACCAAAGGGAAGGAGGTGTACCTTATCATAATAGGCGTATTGCCCATTACCATGAAGCAGATACACCCTGTTGTAATAGGAGATGGTGTGGACCTTTGTTTCATAGGCAGGGGAACCGAACAGTATGTCTGCACCGGTTATCCTCGCAACTCGATATACGAACTGAGAGAGAGGGGTGTTGTCATGGAAGAAAAACGGAACAGCGGTTTCGGGCCACACGATAAGGTGGGGTCGAAACGGGGTTGAACTTTGGGAAAGCGTGTCGTAAATAGACATTGTTTTATGTTGATAGTCCTCGTCCCATTTTATTGATTGATCGATATTTCCTTGGGCGATAGCAACCCTGAGCTTTCTCTCGGTCGCGGCGCCTTGAGATGTTCCTTTCAGATGATAGTACCCGTAAAAGAGGGTTAGGCCTACCATAATGACCATGATCACCACCTCTGCTGCAAGAAATTGTTTTCTTTCATGGGACCAATGAAGCAGCAGCTTGTAGAGGACCAGGTTCCCCAGGATAACGAGAAAGGAGATGCCGTACACGCCCGTGATATCCGCTAGTTGTATGAGCGGAAGCCTCAGGAACTGGCTGTAGCCTAAAAGACACCAGGGGAAGCCGGTCAACAGGTGTGCCCGTGCGTATTCAAGCGACACCCAGATGCCGGCTCCCAGGTAAGAGGAGAGCCTGAGCGGGGAAACCTTGGCCAGGAAAAGGGCAAAACAGGCAGGATACAGTGCGAGGTAGACAACGAGAAGCACCAACACAGCAAGGCTCGGGATCAATGGTATACCGCCATAACGGGAAAGCGCCACCACGATCCAATAGAGCAACGTCCCATAGTGGCAAAGACCGGTGATGAGCCCCAATTTGAATGCGTTCAGGGGGGACTGGTCTTGAAGGGCGATGAAAAGGGGCATGAAGGAGATCCATCCGATCCACTCAAGATTGAGCGAAGGGAAGGAGGCAGTCAGCATGAGACCGGAAAGCCCTGCCAGGGCGCCATTTCTTACCTTCATCCCTTTCATGTACGCTCATTCCTCCCTAATACCTCGGGTAAGTAATTACTATAGTACCCCGGGCTTTATTTGTAAAAGGCTTTCCTTTTCTCCTTGAAAGGCACACGCCGCATCCGGAGTGTGGGTGCGAACACATACGCCATATCCATCAGATTGATAAATTACGCTTGACTGTTATTTTGTTTTCTCTTATAAGATATATAAGAGCGGGCATAGCTCAGTTGGTAGAGTACAAGCTTCCCAAGCTTGGTGTCGCGGGTTCGAACCCCGTTGCCCGCTCCAGAGATGTGTTCTGCTCCCTTTTTGAGGTAAGCGATTGTTGTTGTGATGAAGTTCTTACTTTGAAAAGTGGATGGGCCAGTTGGCTATAGAGGGCTTTTTCAATCTGGCAACAATTGAATGAGATTTGAGGGAGCGGGCCTACTGCCCGCTTTTTCTTAGAAGGGGCATTTCCATGTCCGATGCTGAGAGGATCGTGAAGGAGGTTTCGCGCATAGCGGAGTCTCTGTTGCCTGAATTCGGCATGGAGATGGTGGATGTAGAGTTTCGCTTTGAGAGAGGCAGATGGACGCTCAGGGTTTTTATCGATAAAGCGGGGGGTGTGACTATCGAGGATTGTGCCAGCGTGAGCAGGGACTTGGGTGATGTGGTTGAAGGGGAGAACATAATCGATCGCCCCTATGTGCTGGAGGTTTCCTCACCGGGGTTCGATAGGCCGTTACGGAAGGAGCAGGATTTCATACGATCAGTTGGAAGATTGATAACCATAGAGATGGCAAGACCCGTTAACAAGAGAAGGAATTTTACCGGGCGCCTCGCCCATGTCAAGGATGGTACAGTCCGCATCATGGTGGATGATGCGGATCTATTCGAGCTGTCTATTGATGGGATAAAAAGGGCGAGGATCAAGTATGAATTCGCGAATTGATTTTTGGCTGGAGAGCAAAAGATGATTACCGAGTTACTGAGAACCATTGATCAAGTGAGCAGGGATAAGGGAATTGATTCCAAGGTATTGATCGGCGCCTTGGAGGAGGCGGTTCGGTCGGCTGCAAAAAGGAAGTTTGGCTCCGAATATGAGCTGGAGGTGAACTTCAATAAGGAAATCGGGGAAATAGAGGTCTTTGAGTTCAAAGAGGTAGTGGATAAGGTCACGGACGAGAGGCTGCAGGTATCGTTGGAAGAAGCAAGGAAGCTTGATCCGGAATCAGAGATCGGGGACTCCCTGGGCATCAAGATGGACACCGATACCCTGGGCAGGATCGCTGCTCAATCTGCACGGCAGGTGATTATGCAGAGATTACGCGAGGCGGAGAGGGATGCAGTCTATGAGGACTACAAGGACAGGAAGGGGGAGATCATAAACGGCATAGTGCAGCGATTTGAAAAAGGAGCCATTATTGCCAACCTTGGAAAGGCAGAGGTTGAGCTTCCTCCTAAGGAGCAGATTCCCAACGAGAGCTACACGCAGGGCGATAGGATCAGGGCTTATATATACGATGTGAAGCATCACGGCAAGGGCTCTCAAATAATACTGTCTCGAACACATCCCAACTTTTTATCCGCCCTCTTTGAGAGCGAGGTGCCGGAGATTTCCGAGGGAATAGTCAGGATTGTGCAGGCAGCGAGAGAACCGGGGAGCAGGTCGAAGATAGCGGTAGCATCAAAGGATAGGGATGTCGATCCAGTGGGAGCATGCGTGGGCATGAAGGGATCCCGAGTGCAGGCGGTTGTCCAGGAGCTCAGGGGCGAAAAGATCGATATCGTGCCATGGAATCCTGATCCCGCAAAGTTCGTTTGTAACGCACTCGCTCCGGCCGAGATCCTAAGGGTCGTCGTTGATGAGGAAAGCAGGGTCATGGAGGTCGTGGTGCCGGATGATCAGCTATCGCTGGCAATTGGCAAAAGGGGTCAGAATGTGCGGCTTGCATCCCGGCTCACAAACTGGAGGCTCGATGTAATCAGTGAGTCGGATTACAACAGAAAATTGAAGGAGGGCTATACATCCTTGCTCAAGCTCTCCGGTGTCGGCGAAAAATTAGCTACCGCATTATATGAAATGGGTTTTCGATCGGCAGAGGACATTGCGAAGTCCGATTCTTCAGATCTGGCAACCATAAAGGGTATCAGCGAGAAAAAGGCCCAGGAATTGATTCAAGAAGCACTCAATTACCTTAATCAGGAAGGATACGGGGAGGAAACCGCTCAAGAAGAGGAGGAAGTATCCGGAGGAGTTGATGAGCAAGATGAGGGTTTATGAACTAGCAAAAGAACTGCGAATGGACAGCAATGAACTGGTCGAGCGGTTGAAAGACGCGGGTTTCCCCATCAATAACCACATGAGTGCCCTTGATGGAGATGACGTGGACCGTGCCAGGGATTATCTCTCAGGCGCAACGAACGAGATCTTTGAGGAAAAGAGGATAAAGCCCACCGTTATTCGCAGAAGAAAGGTGATAGTTCCCAAGGTTCAGGAGCCAATCGAGCAAGAAGAGCCCATGGTTACCGAGGGGGCAACGCCGTCTCCTGAAGAGGTAGTTCCCGTTGCGGAGGAGAAAGCGTACGGTGTTCTGGAAGAGGCACGAGAGCAAGAGGTGACGGAGGGGCCTCCTGCTGAGGCGGTCCTGGAGGAATCCGAGCCGGAAGTTCAAGTCCCGCGTTCTGGATCCGAATCGGTGAAACATGAGCGTGAGGCGCCGGTTGTCGGCTTGAAGGTCGTAAAGAAGAAAAAGGGGAAGCCGAAGACGACCCCGGCGAAGATCATCAAGATGCCTGATATCCCTTTGCCTGAGCCCAAGGAACAAGAACCCGCCGCCCCCTTAGCGCCGGTAGGTACAATACCCTTCACAGAGGAGGCCTTTCGAGAAGAGCCGAAGGGAAAGAAGGGCAGAAAGGAAGAGATCCTCAAGGAAAAGGAGATAGGCACCAGGAAGGAGTACCATAGACGAAAGAAGGAGATCATTGAGAGGAAGGACCTCTATGGGGGGGGCCGGGAGTATGGATTAGGGGCCAGGGGCAAGACAAAGAAGAAGGACAAGTTCGATAGGAAGAGGTTCAAGCAAACCGAGATTACCGTTCCAAGGGCCAGTAAGCGGAAGATCAAGGTTCCGGATACCATAAGCGTAGGCGAGCTTGCGAAACGCATGGGCGTCAAGGGGTCAGAGCTCATCAGGAAGCTGATGGAGATGGATATGAAAGTCACCATCAACCAGACCATTGATTTCGACTCCGCCGCTTTAATCGCGAGCGAATTTGAGTATGAATTAGAGCTGGAGTCCTTTGATGAAAAGCAGATTCTCGCTCAAGAGCAAGACAAGGCCGAGGATCTCACGGAGCGTCCACCGGTGATAACCATCATGGGACATGTCGATCATGGGAAGACATCGCTCTTGGACTACATCAGGAAGACGAGGGTAATCGACAAAGAGGCCGGCGGAATTACCCAGCATATAGGCGCCTATTACGTGAGTATCCCCCAAGGCGATCTTGTGTTTCTCGACACACCCGGGCATGAGGCATTTACCGCGATGAGGGCACGGGGCGCGAAGGTAACCGATCTTATCGTTTTAGTTGTTGCCGCAGATGATGGCGTTATGGAGCAAACGTCAGAGGCGATTGATCACGCGAAAGCGGCTCAAATACCCATCGTTGTTGCCGTAAACAAGATGGATAAGGCCAATGCGAACCCAGAAAAGGTACTGAGGGATTTGTCCAAGTACGGACTGGTATCTGAGGAGTGGGGAGGCGACACCCTGTTCAGCTATGTTTCGGCCAAGTCAGGAGAAGGGGTAGATAAGCTGCTTGAGAGCATCCTGCTTCAATCGGAGATCTTAGAGACCAAGGCGAACTATAAGAAGCCGGCCAGGGGTACGATTATCGAGGCGAGATTGGATAAGAATAGGGGCCCGATAGCCACCCTTCTTATCCGCAACGGCACCCTCCACCAAGGAGATTTCTTCGTGTGCGGAGGGAGCTTTGGAAGGGTAAGGGCCATGCTTAATGATCGGGGTCAGAAGATTGTATCCGCCACTCCGTCTATGCCTGTTGAGATCTATGGTATTTCTGACGTTCCCATGGCGGGCGATGATTTCATCGTTGTTCCCGATGAAAAGATGGCGAAGTTGGTGAGCGGACACAGGAGGAGCGAGGTCTCTTCGGACGTGGCGAAAAGACAGGAGGCGGTTCGGTTAGAGACCCTCTTTGAAAGGATCACGCAGGGTGAGGTAAAGGAGCTGAATATCATAGTGAAGGCCGATGTACAGGGTTCCCTTGAGGCCCTCCAGGATAATTTGGTAAAATTAAGTACCGATCTCGTTAAGCTCAAGGTCATCCACCGGGCAACTGGGGCGGTGACAGAAAGCGATGTGATGCTCGCCTCCGCATCCAAGGCGATCATTATCTGCTTTAATGTGAGGACAAATCCAACGGTAACGGCATTGGCCGAGAAGGAACACGTGGATCTGAGGTTCTATGACGTCATCTACAAGGTTATCGAGGATGTCAGGTCAGCCATGACAGGACTTCTCGAACCCACGTACAGTGAGACTATTGTGGGCCGGGCAGACGTAAAAGAGGTTTTTCACATCACCAAGGTGGGAACCATTGCCGGCTGCTATGTCACCAATGGCAAGGCTGAGAGGAGCTCCAAGGTCCGCCTCTTGAGAGAGGAGGTGGTCGTATACGATGGGGGCATTTCCTCTTTAAAGAGGTTCAAAGAAGATGCAAAGGAGGTGCCCGCGGGCTTTGAATGCGGTGTGGGATTGGAGAACTATAACGATATCAAACCAGGTGATGTCTTGGAGTTTTATTCCCTAGAGGAGATAAAGGCGGAGCTTTAAGGTGGTGGTGGGAACAGCGAGGATTTCACTCTATATCCAGGATAGCCACTCGCTTAAGGAGAAGAGAAAGATCGTAAAGAGCGTCATCGCAAAGGTGCAGCAGAGGTTTAATGCATCGATTGCAGAGGTCGACTCCAATGATAAGTGGCAGATGATAGGGTTAGGGATCAGCGTGGTAGGAAATGATAGACGATTTGTGAATTCAGTCCTCGACAAGATCCTTGCCTACGTTGATTCACTGTATCTTGGGGAAATGATCGATTCTGATATCGAGATCGTGAATGTTTAATTTCTCGTTGCCTGTCCCTGGTTGCTCGTTGCTCGTTTCCTTTGAGACAGTAGCCGGTGACGAACAATGAGTAGTGAGAGTTCATCATGCTTGCCGGTGCCAGATCTCACAGGATTGGTGATCAGATTTTGAGGGAGATATCGAGCCTCCTGTTGTTCAAGGTGAGGGACCCGAGACTAGGAGGCATTATTACCCTCACCGAGGTGACGATGAGCAAGGATTTGAGATATGCCTACGTCTATTACAGCCTCTTGGGTACGGATGACCAGAAAAGGGATGCTCAAGCGGGTTTTGAAAGCGCGAAGGGGTTCATCAGAAAGGCCGTAGGCGAGAGCCTCCATTTACGGTACGTGCCGGACATTCAATTTCGATACGATACATCGCTTGAACAAGGGCAGAAGATAGAGAGGCTTTTGGAAGAAGTAGGCTCCAGGCCGGATAATGAGTGAGGCGATATCCAAGGTGTGAATTGATAGGGGCATGAGAACAGATAAGCGCCAACACGATGAGAATCTCTGGGGGCCGCTGAGGCCCAGGGACTTAACTCGTGTTGTGGACATCCTGAAAAAGGGCAAGAGCTTCTTCATAGGCAGCCATGAGGATCCCGATGGAGATGCAATCGGCTCTCTCTTGGCCCTGGGCGAAGCGCTCAGGCTTTCAAGAAAGCGGATCGTGCTCTTTAACGAAGGCCCTCTCACGGATACGATGGCCTCCATGCCGGGTATAGAGAGGGTGGTTGATGCCATGGATCACGGAACAAGGTTTGATGCCCTTTTTATCCTTGACTGCGCCACGCTTGAGAGGCTCGGCAGGATTTCTCTTGAGCTGGGGGGCAGGGGATGCCTGATTAACATAGATCATCATGAAAATAATACCCAGTTCGGCGACCTGAATATCGTCGACGGAGACAGTTCATCTACCGGCGAGATTATCTACCGATTGATACGGGCTGCTGATCTTCCTATGAACGAGAAGATAGCGGAGGGCATATTCGTTGCGATACAAACAGATACCGGCTCGTTCAGGTACCATAATACTACGAGAGCGGCATTCGAGATAGCAGGTGAGATGTTTGATTGGGGGGTTGACCCCTGGAGGATTTCAAGAAAGGTCATGGATAGCTACAGTGTGGATAAGCTCCAGTTCCTGGCCGCTGCTCTGAAAACCATTGAGGTGTACCACGAGGGAAAGGTAGGACTCATGACCATCACGAGGGAAATGTGCTCTGCGTGGGGAGCCGATCACTTCGATGTCGAAAGGTTTGCGGATTTTCCTCGGTATATTGCCGGGGTGGAGGTGGCTGCTCTCATTCGAGAACGTGAGGAGGAATGTTACCGGTTCAGCCTGCGCTCAAATGATTCGGTAAATGTGGCTGACCTCGCAGGTCATTTCGGTGGAGGCGGCCATCCAAGGGCAGCAGCCTTCACACGGGAGGGCACCTTGGACTCGATAAAGCATGAGTTTCTCAGTAAGGCCCTGCTCTTTTTAGATAATGTCGATAATGAGCTATACTCAGCACGCGGCAATCCATAAGTAGTGCACCGAAAGGATCATGGGCAATGGAGCATGGGGGAGGGATAAAGAGCGGGATCGTGCTCGTAGACAAGGAATCCGGACCGAGCTCGTTCCAGGTAGTGGAACGTCTAAAGAAGCTCACAGGAGCGAGAAAGGCCGGGCATGCAGGCACTCTGGACCCTTTCGCTACGGGGCTCTTACTCGTTCTCCTGAACCAGGGAACCAAGCTTTCCCCCTTTTTGATGACCCAGGATAAGGCATACAGGGCAGCGGTCAGGCTCGGGATTGAAACGGATACCGATGATGCAACAGGCACGATACTAGGGCAAAGAGATATCGGCAGTCTTACCGAGAGGGTCATCGAGGAAAGGATCCAAGGCTTTGTCGGCACTATCACGCAGATCCCTCCTCGCTATTCGGCCGTACATCACGAGGGAAAGAGGGCATATGAGCTGGCGCGAAAAGGCGTGGAGTTTGTCCCTCGTGAGAAGGAGGTGAGGATTACCTCTATTGCCATACTCTCGATCGATCTCCCGGTGGTCTGGATTGAGGTAGGTTGCAGCTCGGGGACCTATATAAGAAGCCTTGCCTCGGAGCTTGGAAGGCGGTTGGGCACGGGAGCACACCTTGCTTCATTGAGAAGAATGAGGAGCGGGCTCTTTCATGTCGGTATGGGCTATACAATCGAAAACCTTGCCAGGCATGCTGCCAATAGTACCATCGAGGAGGTTATAATACCACTCAAGGACGCCGTTGAGGGAATGAGGGAGGTGGAAGTATCCCGGACATTGGTTAGAAGGATCAGGAATGGATATATGCCCCAAAGAGGAGATCTGGGCCAGGAGAATGTCTTCCTACCCAAACCCGGGTGCTACTGTAAGGCCGTCAAAGGGGAGGAATTGGTTGCGATCCTGAGGGAATCCATCGATGGATATGAGGTGAGCAGGGTTTTTACATGACCGATACCATCGTCATATGGCTGAGGGCACCACGTGCACGACATAGGACGTAAGGCCCACGGTGTATGGCCCGCGGCCTTATGCCTTTGGACTGACATCTAGTCACGAATACCATTCACAATAACGAAGGAGGAATAAACGTGGTATTAACGAGCAAGGATAAGCAGGGGATAATCGATAAGTTCAAGATTCACGAAAGGGATACAGGTTCATCAAAGGTTCAAATTGCGCTTTTGACCAAGAGGATAAATGATCTCACCGAGCATTTTAAGACCCACCCCAAGGACCATCACTCGAGGAGAGGGCTCTTAAAGATGGTGGGTCAAAGAAGGCGTTTTTTAACCTATCTCAGAAAAAAGGATCCTACACAATATACAGATCTTATCCAGGAGTTAGGCCTGAGAAAGTAGAGGGAAAGAAGAGATGATAAAGAATGTAACGAGGGATTTTAACGGAAGGACAATAAATGTGGAGACTGGCAGAGTCGCAGCGGAGGCCAATGGAGCCGTGGTAGTAACCATGGGCGAGACGGTTGTATTGGTCACGGTGGTCTCCACTGATCAAACAAGGGAAGGTATCGATTTTCTTCCCCTGACCGTTGATTTTCAGGAGATGTCATATGCAGCGGGGAAGATACCGGGTAACTTCTTCCGCCGGGATATGGGCAGGCCAAGCGAAAAGGAGACTTTAACCTCTCGTCTGATCGACAGACCCCTCCGTCCCCTATTCCCCGATCACTACAATTTCGAGACCCAGGTGATAGCCAACGTGTTGTCCTTTGACAAGGAGAACGATCCCGATCCTCTCGGCATCTTGGGTGCCTCGGCAGCGATCACCCTATCGGATATCCCGTTCATGGGCCCTGTTGGGAGTGCTCGAGTGGGTAGAATCGATGGCAGATTCATCGCATTTCCCACCCTTGCGGAACAGGAAAAGAGCGACATAGACCTCATTGTGGTAGGAACAAAGACGGCCGTGGTGATGGTAGAAGCCGGGAGTAAATTCGTCTCGGAAGATGATATGCTCGATGCCATATTCTTCGGACATGAGAGCTTGCAGTCCATAATCGATATGCAGCTAGAGCTGAGAGAGGTAGCGGGAAAGGAGAAGAGGAGTTTTCTTTCACCCGAGAGGGATGGGAACCTGATAGAGAAGGTGGCCGAAATAGGGGAAACCCTCATGAAGGAGGCATTATCGCAACCAAACAAGACCTCGAAGCAGAAGAAGAAGGCCGAGGCCGCCAACTCCATTATGGAGGCATTGCAAGGGGAGTACGGAGAGAGAAAGGGTGAGATAGAGGGTGCGATCCACGAGCTCGAGAGAAGATTGGTGCGGCATATGGTATTGAAGGAGGGGCGAAGGATAGATGGCCGTTCCTTCACCGAGGTCAGGCCTATAGAATGCTTGGTGGGTGTGTTGCCGCGGGTTCATGGATCAGCGCTGTTCACCAGGGGGGAAACCCAGGCCCTGGTAGCCACCACCCTCGGTACTGAGAGCGATGAGCAAAGGATAGAATCAATCTACGGAGATAGCTTCAGAAGATTTACCTTTCACTATAATTTCCCTCCGTTTAGCGTGGGCGAAGTCAAAAGATTGGGAGCTCCGGGCAGGAGAGAGATCGGTCATGGAGCCCTGGCACGGAGGGCACTCCGGCCCGTGTTAACAGAAAAGGAGGACTTTCCCTATGCCATTAGGGTGGTCTCTGAAATATTGGAATCAAACGGCTCATCATCCATGGCAAGTGTCTGTGGGGGCTCCCTTTCCCTGATGGATGCGGGCATTCCCGTAACAGCTCCCGTGGCAGGCGTGGCCATGGGCCTGATCTCAGAGGAGAACGAGGTTGCCATACTGACCGACATTATTGGCGATGAAGATCACTTCGGTGATATGGATTTCAAGGTCGCCGGCACGCGGACCGGAATCACGGCGCTTCAAATGGATATCAAGATCGATGGGCTCACCAAGGAGGTGATGGGAAAAGCGCTGTCTCAGGCAAGGGAGGCAAGGCTCCACGTCCTCGATGAGATGGATAAGGCCTTATCAAGTCCCAGGCCGGAGATATCCAGGCACGCTCCGAGAATTACCGTTATAGAGGTGAGGCCCGAGAAAATAAAGGATGTCATAGGCCCGGGCGGGAGGATGATCAAGCACATTACCATAGCTACCGGTACCCAGATAAGCATTGATAATGACGGCAAGGTCTCTATCGCCTCTACAGAGAGCGAGGGTGCGCAAAGGGCTATAGATATGATTAAGGACATAATCAAAGAGGCGGAAGTCGGGAAATTATATGAGGGCAAGGTTATAAAGATTGTTGATTTCGGGGCTTTTGTGGAAATCATGCCGGGCACAGAAGGCCTGGTACATATATCTCAGCTTGCTGATGAGAGGGTGAGGAAGGTTACCGATATCCTCAAGGAGGGCGATGAGGTATTGGTGAAGGTGATCGACATCGACAGCAACGGAAAGATACGGCTTTCCAGAAAGGCAGCGCTGGGGCACAGCAGCGATGAAATATAGGAAGACATTTTTCGACAATGGAATCAGGCTCATTACGGAGCGCGTAGCGCACGCGAAGTCGATATCGATGGGTATCTGGGTCAACGCAGGCTCGAGGGATGAAGATGAGAATGGCCGCGGGATATTCCACCTCATAGAGCATATGATCTTCAAGGGCACCAAAAGCCGGTCGGCAACGCAGATCGCAAAGGACCTGGACGCCATCGGCGGGTTTTCCAATGCCTTTACCAGCAAGGAGCAGACCTGTTTTTACGGAAGGGTTCTCGATAGGCACCTCCCGTTTCTCATCGATCTTCTTTCCGATATCTTCATCAATTCCGTCTTTGCGGAAAAGGATCTTGAGCTCGAGAAGTCCGTTGTGCTCCAGGAGATTCACATGATGGAGGATACGCCCGATGAGTATGTAGGGGTCCTGTTCGACGAGGCCTTCTGGGTAGGAGATTCATTGGGCAGGCCCATTATGGGCACCAAGGAGAGCGTCACCGGCATTGTCCGGGATGATATCCTGCGGTATGTATCACGATTTTATTCCCCCACGAGAGTAGCCATAGCAGCTGCTGGAAACCTCGATCATGACCTTCTGGCTGCCTCATTCAAACCGCTCTTCGAAACCCTTTCCCCAGAGCTGATGAGCGCATCCCCAGCCCGATCGACTCCCTCAAGCAAGCCATCCGTATCCTCCTATCCCAAGGAATTAGAACAGGTACACCTGTGCTTTGGTGCCCGGGCATCATCGCTCTCGGCAAGGGAGCGGTTTGCGGAGACCATCTTCAACACCTTGCTCGGGGGGAATATGAGCAGCAGGCTCTTCCAGGAGATCAGGGAGAACAGGGGACTTGCCTACGCTGTGTATTCCAGTCTCAACGGGTATATCGATACGGGCATGATAAAGATCTATGCTGGTACGGAAAAAGAACAGATCAATAAGGTGCTGGAGCTGATTGTTCAGATTATAAAGGGCATTCAAAACGGGGATCTGGATGACGGCGATCTCGCCCGGGCCAAGGAATACCTCATGGGCGGCATCTTGCTCGGCACGGAGAATAACGATGTCTTGATGACGAGGTTGGCTAGAAACGAGTTTATCTTCGGGAGATATGTCGGCCACAGGGAGTTGCTTGCTGAACTGAAAAAGGTATCGCTCGATGAGGTGGTGGAGGCGTCAAGGAGGATCTTTTCTCCGGAAGGTATCTCGTTGACTGTATTGGGTCCTGTAGAGAGGGATCAGATAGCAGTGGATCCCATCAATTTCTAGGCAAGGCTCAAGGCCTCGATGGAAGCGGACACCCAAGAGGCATAGTGGACCTAATGGAATTGGAGCATTTCTGATAGCAGGCAGTAGGCAGTAAGCAGTTGGAGAAGAGAGTGGTCCCATGAGCGCTTACTGCCTACTGCCTGCTTTTTAGCGATTGTCCATGAAGAAAGGTTGTCGGTGATGCTGAAAAGTGCGCATTGAACCCTGGAGCATAGAAAGACAGCACGTGGATCGAATCATTATCAAGGTAAAGAGGTTGGATAACAACCTGAATTTGCCGCTGCCAGCCTACCATTCCGATGGATCATCCGGGCTTGACCTCTGTGCAGCAGTAGAGAAAGAGCTCATCCTGAAGCCCGGAGAAATACAGCTTATCCCAACCGGTCTCTCCATCTCCCTGCCGCGGGGTTACGAAGCACAGATTCGGCCGAGGAGCGGGCTCGCCTTGAGGCATGGCCTCGGATTGGTGAATTCCCCGGGCACGATAGACGCTGATTACCGGGGCGAGATCGGGCTGATCGTCATCAATTGGGGAAAAGAGCCCTTCACCATTCGCAGAGGTGATCGTATCGCCCAGATGGTTATCGGCAAGGTGTACCGCGCTCAGGTTGAGGAGGTAGATGAGATCGACCCCACCGCAAGGGGGGAGGGGGGGTTTGGCCATAGCGGCATCTAATCCCCATGTATCACATCGTTTTCGACCACTGCCGCCCCTGGCTTGTAGCCTTCTTGAACTGATGTTCCATCCAGCTTGCGGATAATCGAGTTTGGATGGGCTCTCTCATATTCATCAAACAGCTTTGCCCACCTGTCTTGCGTGTCCTTCTCGAGCGAACTCCAGGAGATTCTCCCCGAGCACTTCGGATACGTGGAACAGCTCAACCACAGCCCCCGGCCCCCCCGGCGAAGATTCAAGGGCGCCCCGCACTTGGGACACGGTATGTCGGTGAGCAACGGCGGTGGCTTCGGGGCTATGAGATGTCCCTTCTTGTCGAGCTTCAGGCTCCCGTCGCAGTCCGGGTATCTGGTGCAGGACAAGAATGGCCCGAACCGGCCCTTGCGCAACACCATCGGCGCCCCGCACTTTGGGCACGCCACCTCGGTCTGCTGCGGAGAGAGGGGATTCCCGTTCCGGTCTATGGGTGCTGAGAACTTACACCTGGGATACCGTGAACAGCTCAGGAATCGACCTCTGGTTCCAAAACGATAGACCGTAGGACTGCCGCACAAGGGGCAGGTATAGGGTGAGGCCTGAACCTCAGTCTTGACATGCTCCATTTCCCTATATGCGCTGTCGAGACGATGCTTGAAAGGCCTGTAGAAATCCTTGAGCATCTGTCGCCAATCGGCATGATTTTCCTCGATGTCATCCAGTTGCAGTTCCATATTGCTGGTGTAGCTGATCCGGAGGATCTCAGGGAAGGCCTCGATCAGTTTGTCGGTAACGATTGTGCCCAGATCGGTTGCGTAGAAAAGGTTCTTATTTTTTTGCACGTACTTTCTGCTCTGAATAACCTGAATAATCTGAGCGTAAGTGCTGGGGCGACCGATCCCCTCGGATTCGAGCTTCTTAATCAGAGAGGCCTCGGTGTATCGAGGAGGCGGGGAAGTAAAATTCTGGATTGGGTCGATCTGAATTGCTGCCAGCTCCTGCTGTTGAGATAAGGAGGGAAGAAGGACATCCTCGGATGTATGCGGCAGGCCGGCCACTGCGTAATACCCATCAAAGACGAGCACACGGCCGGTAGCCCGAAAGACCAGGCTCCCACCCTCAGCAATGCCGGAGATCATGACCGTGGTGGAGTCCCATTGGGCATCGCTCATCTGACATGCCGCAAACCGTTCCCAGATAAGCTTGTACAGCCTGTAGTGCTCCTGCCTCAACGATGA
>CAYMFC010000018.1:0-21749 GCA_964389665.1 uncultured Desulfobacteraceae bacterium
GGATGTTTCTCCCCCAGATATCAATGCTGTACCGGCTGATCCTGTTCACCTTGTAGTCCGGCATGTCGTCTCTGGTGCCGAAATCGCCGTGGCAGACCTTGCATTCCATATTGCCCATCTTTACATGGGCTATGTGGGGAAAATAGACGCAGTCGGGCTGGCGTGAGTACACGAGCCACGGGATCTCCGTGAGGGGCTTCACGTATTCGGTGAGAAGCTTCCTCTCTTCCGGATCATCGCTCATGGGGGATTCCGGATCCTCATGGCATTCCATGCACTTTTCGAGCTTAGGGATGCCTGAAAAACGACCATCCTCATGGAAGTAGTGGCATTCCTCGCATTCCAGGCCAGCGCCTGATTCCGGGCCATGGCTTGCGTGGCTGAAATGGAGCGGCTGGCTCCTCTTGGAGTAAAGAAGTGCGGGATACACTGCCCAACCAATAATAAGGGCAACTATCAGACCCGCTACAAAAAAGACCCACCCATGCCTCGAGGTCTTGTTCGCCTGTTTTGAATCCTCGTCCATTGGAGCCTCTTCGTTGCTTTCAGGTCAAAGGCTGACTAACTCTCTTGAATCAAAAAGTCACCGACAATCAGGCATTCTCCTCAAACACGAACAACACCCCATTCAAACACCTGGCTTGTGGTATGTTTCGCGAATTCTGCTTTACAGTGAGATACCTTCCTGAATGCTGCACTATTATCCATTGCCCGTTTTTTTGTCAAGAAAAAATGATGGGTCCGTAAAAAGTTCCATTTCCCCTCACTTGTGGGAGGGGCTTAAGGGGAGGGAGAGGGATTTTTTCGACTTTTGACAAGACCGTCAAACATACCATGAAATTATTGAAGCTGGAAACGAATGGGTATGGTGACCCACATCTCAACTGCTTCATCACCTCTCTTTCCGGGGTGAAAGCTCCATTCGCTCACCGCCCTGATGGCAGCCCGATCAAGGGCCTCATGGCCACTCGATCGTGCCAGCTTGATTGAATCAACCGTGCCCTCTCTTCTTACCAGAACATCAAGGAGCACCGTTCCCTCATAATTCCTTCGCCTGGCCAGCAAAGGGTACGTGGGAGGACTGTTCTTCTTGTAGTTCGGGGTTGCAAAGGTAACGGGCTCATCAAGGGAGGAAAGGGGCGATCGATCTTCCTCTTCGGCATGGGACACATCATCCCTGTTTGGGAGCGCCGTTGGTATATCCACCATATCGGGAATAAAGGCATGCTTCCTTTCAGAATTAGGTTTTTCCTCCTTTTCCCGAGAAATTTCCGGTGATGGAAGGTACACGGGTGCTTCGATCTTCTGAGAGGCTTCCTTGGTGGCCGAAGGCATCTCTCTTTGAATCCTTGTATTGTCTTTCTTTATGGTTGGTTTTGTCCTCGGTTTTGGCCCTGGTTTGGTCTTCTTTGCGACCGAAGTTTTTATCCGGTCTTTCTCGGGTTTCTTGACGATTACAGGCGGCTTCTCTGCCTTTGAGGGCTTTTTTTCCTCTATTGGCTTGATCAAATCCACCGTAATGGCCTCTGGCGCATTGCGGACCCGCAAAGGCCCCTTGAAGAGGTCAAATTGCACCCCCGCGAGAAACACATGAAGGATGAGGGCAATCATGAAGGCGAAAACGAGGGAACGACTCACGATTGGGGAGTCTCCTTTACAGTCTGAAGGGAAACCCTGTTGACGCCTGCCATCCTTATCTGATCCAAAACCTTGACAAGAAGCTGGCATGAAACCTCTCTGTCTGCAAAAAGGAGAACGCCCAGGCCCTCGGAAATCCTTGCCTTCTCGCGTAGCTGCGGAGCCAGATCCTTTAACAGTACCCGAACGGTATCCAGCACTATATCGCCGCTATCCTTAATGGTTACCGATACGGTGAGCTTTTTCTCTATCTCGGATGACGATGAGGCAGGGAGATTCACGGGCACTCCCCGATGAACCGCCATGGAGAGCATGGCATAGATAAAGAATACGAGCAGCAGGAACACGATATCGATCAGAGGGAGGATCTCGATCCTGGCCCTCCTCTTAACACCGAGATTAACCTTCATGGGTTATGCACTCCTGATCTCATGATCCACTTGCCCCAGCGCTTCATACACTATCTCAAGGCTCGTGGCGTACTTCTCTATGATCATCGCCGCCTTCTCCACCCTGGCGTTGAAGTAGTTAAAGGGAAACAGCGAAAGGATAGCGATTCCCAAACCAGAGGCCGTGGTGATGAGGGCCTGAGCGATCCCGGCCGTGACCGCCTGTGGTTCCTCTATTCCCGTGCCTCCGAGCATCTCAAAGGAGAGAATAATCCCTATCACGGTCCCAAAAATGCCCAACAAGGGAGACACAGTGATTATGGTGTCCAGGAGGGTGAGGTATCGTCTCATCCTGTCCAATTCATCGGAGGCAGCCGTTTCCATGGCCTTTGACATGCTGAACTTCCTGTGAAGAATGCCCGCAACGAGAATTCTTATCACGAAATCCTTTGAACCCCTGATCTTGGTCCGCACCTTTTCCCAGTTGCCCGTTTCGGCCAACGACAACACCTCATTGACCAATGCCTGATTCCTCCTGCGGTCCTCAACCAGCCAGAAGATCGTTCGCTCGATGATCACGGTGAGCGCTATCACGGAACAGGCCAAAAGGGGGTACATGATAGGGCCGCCTTTCAAGAATAGATCGATCATGCTGTCTCCTTTTGTAATAGTTCGGCCACAAAGACACCAAGCCACCAAGATTATAATAAAATCATTGAATGCCCTTTTTACTAAGAGGCACATTAGATAAAAGGTGACTACTCACGTAGTCAGTCCCGCCTTCGGCGGGATTTAGACTGAAGGCTTAAAGTGATCAGAGGAACACTATTGCCGCACTTTGTTGAAGAAACAGCAGCTTCTCGCAGCAAACATGGCTTCAAAATGCGCCGTATGCCCGTTATTTCCTAACAGTCTTCAGCCTACAACCTATCTACCTGACTAATTGCGATAAAGGTTTAAAAATCATATCATTCCTCTGTGCCTTTGTGCCTTAGTGGCTGAACCGCTATGTCCTTGTTATTCTCTGGCCTCCTTGAAAGAACGGTAACACGGGGGGTCTGGGTGATCGGGTTTTTATCCACCAGCACCGGACATTGGTAGACTTCTCTGATGGTATCGGTGGTTACCACCTCATCCGGTGAACCGATCCTGTACATCCTTCCCTTATTCAGAAGAAGCATCCGGTTGCAGTACTGCGCTGCAAGACTTATATCATGCGAAACAACCATGACGCCAAATCCCTGGCCCCGCACCAGGGATGAAATGAGCTCGAAGATCTCCACCTTGTGCCGTATATCGAGCTGCGAGGTCGGTTCATCGAGCAGGATAAATTGAGCCTTCTGAGTCAATGCCCTGGCAATGAGCACCCGCTGCTTTTCGCCCCCTGATAACTCGTGAATGGAGCGCCTCTCCAGATCAAGGGTTCCGGTACGCCGCATGGACTCCCGAGCTATTTCCAGATCCTTTTTTTCCTCAAACGGAAAGAGGCCCCTATGGGCAAAACGTCCCATGAGCACGACCTCGAGCACGGAAAAGTTGAATCGAAAGATCGATTCCTGGGGCACCATAGCGATCTGCCTGGCAACCTCATGCCTGCGGTAGCTGGAAATGGGGCGATTCATCAGCAAAACCTCTCCCGTATCAGTCCTGACAAGGCCATCCATAATCCTCAACAGGGTGCTTTTTCCCGATCCATTGGGGCCTATCATGCCCACAAGCTCTCCCTTGGTAAGCCCGAAACTGATCCCGTCCAGGCTCCAGTGATTGCCATAGCTGAAGGATATTGACTTCAGGGTCAGTCCTGGTTCCACTGGCTGCCCTTCCTCTTTAAAAGATAGATAAAGAACGGTGCCCCTAAAAAGGCGGTTATCACCCCTACAGGCAACTCGCTGGGAGATATGATCATGCGTGCCACGGTATCCGCGGCCACCAAAAAGACGGCGCCCCCTAGTGCTGAAGCCGGTATCAACAGCCGATGGTCAGGGCCGAGCATCATCCTCATCAGGTGAGGGACGATCAGGCCCACGAACCCGATTATTCCCGAGAATGCGACCACCACGCCGGTAATCAAGGATATGCCGATGAATGCTACCCACTTTACGAGCTCCACCTCTACGCCCATCTGGAGGGCTGGCTCCTCGCCTCCCACGATGAGGTTGAGGTGCCGAGAGAAGAGATAGATGACCCCTGAAACGATGAGAACGAGCGGGAGGCACAGCGAGAACTGGATATACTTGCTCTGCGACAGGTCACCATACAGCCAGAAGAGCATGGAGTGCAGCCTGCTGTCGCTCGCCGTGGCAATGAAGAACATGATTACCGCCGTGAAAAAGGCGTTGACGATTACCCCGGTGAGCAACAATGTCGACGATTCAAGGCCTCCATGACGGCTGCTGATCCCCAGTACCAACAGGATAGTTGCCAGGGCACTGATAAAGGACAACAGCGGCACGCCCACACTGAAGCCAAGGCCCAGCACGATACCTGCTATGGCGCCTATCGCCGCTCCACTCGAGATTCCGAGGATAAATGGCTCGGCCAGGGGATTCCTCAGGAGGGCCTGGAATACGACCCCGCCAAGGGACAGGGTGAACCCAACGAGACCGGCCAGCAGAATCCTCGGCAATCGAATATTGGCGAGGATCATCGAGGTGGTTTGATCCACCGATCCCATGCCGGCACACCAGCCAAGGATTGTACCCATGGAAACCTTGGCCGGGCCCATGCTCAAGGAGATAAAGGCAACCGCAGCGAGCACTATGGATAAGATAATCCCTATGGAGAGCACCCTCAGGGGAGTGACGATCTGATCCCTCGCGCCTCTCAATCCCATGGGATCTCCGGATGTATGAGTTTGGCCATCTCCTCTAAGCCCTCCACGATCCGAGGAGCTGCCCTGTCTATGAGGTCCGAGCTGATCACGTGTACGCGCTCCTTTTGCACTGCCGGTATCGTGGTCCACCGGAACCATTCCCGTCGTGCCCTCTCATGCTCCCCGCCCTTTTCCATGGACGATATAATGATCACCTCCGGCCTTCTTCTGATAACCTCCTCCAAGCTGAGCCGGGGGTAGGTAACGAGCTGATCCTGGGCCAGGTTTCGGCCTCCGGCCAGCTCTATGATGTCATGGTGTGTCGTGCTGTGATTCACGCTCATGAGGGGCTTGACATTGATTACCAAAAACACCAGGGGTTTACTCCTCCCCTGAACCGCCTCTTCGACCCTGGCGACCCTCTCCCGCAGGGAGCCCACGCGCTCTCTCGCACGGTGTGCAATCCCGCAGATATCCCCCACTGCCTCGATGGTCTCGAGGATTTGGCCCACCCTTCGAGGATTCACCACGTACACGGGGATTCCGGCCTCCTCCAGCATCTCAACGTCCTCTTTCCTGTTTCCATCGGCCGTTGCAATGACGAGATCGGGATCCAAGGTCACGACCTTTTCCAGGTTTATATCCGTGTAGGTGCCCACCCTGGCTTTTTCCTTGGCTTGCTCCGGGAAATAGCTAAACCGTGTCACGCCCACGAGCCTGTCATCTAATCCCAGGAAATAGATCATCTCCGTGATGCTGGGCGCCAAGGAAACGATCCTCTCAGGAGCAGCGCTTAACACCACCTTCCTTCCCAACGAATCACGGAAGGTGGATGCCCGCACCTGCAAAGGGCAGCAAAGCAGAGCGATGAGAAGGAGCAAGAGCAAACTCCTTGCAACATGACATCTGAACCGGGCTTCCTTCATTGCTTCTCAGATCCTTCTCTTATCAAAGTCATGATTGACAAAGTCGTAAAAAGTCTTTTCACCTGTCATTGCGAGGAGTCCTTCGGCTATGCTCAGGATAAACTCCACGACGAAACAATCTCGTAAATTCAAGTACGTGCATTGAAGGAGATTGCTTCGCTCCCGCCCGCCTCGCCTTGCGGACTCGCATGGCGGGCAGGTCGCTCGCAATGACAGCGATGTTGACTTTTTACGAGTTTGTCATGATTAGTTCAAAAAAAAATCCTTAAATCCATGCGGATTTAAGGACTGCACCCTGTTTCCTTGATCCCTAAATAATCGGCCTTTATCGAGAAAATACCCATCGCGGCAGGTCTTCTGACTCTCCCGGCCTCCTGGCTCGCCTTCCCATCCCCAGCGGAACAGTGACTTTACTCCTTAAAAAGGATATGCCAGAAAGATAACTTCCCCCATCGCCTGATAGGGGCCGGGATTACAGCGGCGGGACCGCTCCCGATTTTAACGGGATTCCCTTTTAAACCACCCGGTACCGCTCATGGTAGATCAAAGACTGATGTATGGCTTTCACGTACGAGAAAACCGAGCTAGAATTTCCTCATCTTCTTTCGGAGTCTTTTCGCTGCCTTTGCCTGCTTCTTCTTCTTCTGCACGCTCGGCTTGTCGTAATACCTTCTCTCCTTTATCTCTGAGTAGAAGCCCTCCTTTGAAAGTTTCCTCTTGAGATCTCGAATGGCCTTTTCTATTTGATTGTTATATACGGTTACCTTCATGAAATTGACGAAATAATCGCGGACTCACCTCCCTGCCTATCAATCGTATTTTCGAAAAAAGAGATCTGCTCTTCTCCGCTGTTTGATCAGCTAAGGGTTCGTATTATATACGAGGTTACCCGATTGTCAATACTTTTATTTCTCTCTCAACGCCTCTCTAATCGAGCCACGGCTTCTATGTGGTAGGTATTGGGGAATAGATCGATCGGCTGGACCGCCTTCAGCTCATAGCTCTCCCTTAGGAGCGCGATATCCCTTGCCATGGTGGTGGGGTTGCATGAGATGTAAACGATCCTATCAGGCAGGAGATGAAGAATATGCCGGATGACCTTCTTATGCATCCCCGTTCTCGGTGGATCGGTGATGAGCACATCGGGTTTGCTTATCTCACCAAACTGTAACAGCTCCGCCTCCCCGCACGAAAACTCGCAGTTATCAATCCCGTTCAGCTCGCAATTCTGCACGGCATCTGCTATTGCACTCTCTGAACTGTCGAATCCTATTATCCTTGATGCCGCTGAAGCCAGGAACATCGAAACTATTCCGATTCCACAATAAAGATCAACCACGGTTTCCTTGCCCGTTAAGGAGGCAAACTCCCTTACCGCCTGATAGAGCGCCTCGGAGAGGTACTGATTTGTCTGGAGAAAGGAATGGGTTGATACTCGAAGGGTATAGGGCCCTATCTTTTCCCTCATACACCCATCCCCTATCAACGTGTTCTCCCACTCGCCAACTGCCGTACCCCCCTTTCTGGTATTGACGGCATTGACAATAGATACGATCCGGCTAAATCGGTCATGAAGCATGGAAGCGAGACCCTGGGCAGGCCCCTGCCGCTCCTCGCTCGTGATGATATCCGCCATCCACTCATTGAAGTGGTGAGAATGCCGTAACACCAGATATCGCCAGAATCCCTGATGGCTTTTGAGCCCATAGGCAGGCTCTCCGCTTTGCCTCGCGTACCCCTTGACCTCCCGTAATATCTCGTTTCCCCTCTCCTCCTGAAGAAGACATCCCTCGATATCTATGACCTTATCAAAAGTCCCCGGCACGTGAAGGCCAAGGGCAAAGCTCGTGTTCCCCGAGTCCCCTGCACCCTCCTGCGGCAATAGCCACCTGTTGTCCGAAAAGGAGAATTCCATCTTATTTCGATACCCGAATATCATTGGAGATGGCAAGACCTCATTCATCTTCAACCCGGTGATTCCGCCAATATGAGCGAGGGAGTCCGCCACAAATCCCTGCTTGTAGATGAGCTGTTGTTCATAGGCGATATATTGCCAGGTGCAGCCTCCGCAGTAGTCGCTATAGGGGCACGGAGGGATGATTCGATGGGGCGAAGGCTCGATTATCTTTTCCGCCCTTGCCTCGGCGTAATTCCTCTTCGCCTTTACCACCCCTGCAATAACCCTATCACCAGGGACAGCCCCCTTAACGAAGACCGCCATCCCGTTCAGATGGGCGAGCCCTCTGCCCCCGTACACAACCTTCTCTATCTCTACCTCCGCGGTATCTCCCCTCTTGATATCCACTGCCGCTTACCTCACACATACCTTGTAATTACTCAATGTCCCATGGGCTATTGAGTAATTAATTGCGAGATGCAAATTGAAAAATGCAAAATGTCGTATTTAGAAGATCTATCTTAACGTTAGAATCAGTAGTATGACCATATTTGACAAACTCGTAAAAAGTCTTTTCACCTGTCATTGCGAGGGGTCCTTCGACTATGCTCAGGATAAACTCCACGACGAAGCAATCTCGTAAATTCAAGTAGTTACATTGAAGGAGATTGCTTCGCTCCCGCCCGCCTCGCCTTGCGGACTCGCATGGCGGGCAGGTCGCTCGCAATGACACTAATGTCGAGTTTTTACGAGACCATCATATTTGTAATTTTGACTTTTGCACTTTCTATTTTTCACTGTGATCTTCTTGCCCACCTGGATGGGAATTTTTAGGAAAACCCTTTCCCCTCCTGTCTCGGCTCCAACGGCCTACCTCGGTCTAGGCTTAGGCTATTTGATCTTTGTTTCTCCTCCCTCTTATGGTATCGTGCCTTAGAAGGAAGGTCAATGCTGAGTTATCCAAACCTCGATCCAACCATAGTCACCATCGGTCCTCTTCACATACGCTGGTACGGCGTCATGTACATCCTCGGCTTCATGGCCTCTTACCTCTTGGTACGGTATCAGATCAAGAAAAAAGAACTCGGTATTCACACCGACGTCCTCAATGACTTCTTCCTGTATCTGGTGCTCGGCCTGATAGTGGGAGCCCGTATCGGTTACTGTATCGCTTACAATCTCCCTTTCTATCTCGACTACCCGCTCAAGGTATTCGCGATCTGGGAAGGAGGAATGTCCTTTCACGGAGGCCTGGTAGGCGTGGTGATTGCTGGGCTCATCTTCGTGAAGAGATATGGATTCAGCTTCTGGCAATTTGCCGACCTTATCGCCGTCACCGCCCCTATAGGGCTTGGTCTCGGAAGGCTCGGAAATTTTCTCAACGCCGAGCTCTACGGCAGGGTAAGCACCCTTCCCTGGGCAATGGTATTCCCTTCGGCCGGAGCTCTCCCCAGGCATCCCTCACAACTCTACGAATGTCTCATCGAGGGTGTGCTCCTTTTCATGATCCTGTGGTGGGTAAAGGATCGCCCCCTCAGGAAAGGAACCCTTTTCTGTCTATTCCTTTTCCTCTACAGCATTTTCAGGTTCTTCGTCGAATTCTTCAGAGAACCAGACCCACAGCTTGGGTTTCTCTTCTCCTTGGTGACCATGGGCCAGATTCTCTCCATCATAACGGGTGTCCTCGGCATCCTCCTATGGTATCTCAGGCCAAAGGACGAACTCCCTACTCGAACTCCCCCTGCGCCATCGTAAAGGCCCCTGCCCCCCCGAATCCTAAAAGCGAGAAGGAGAGCATAGCCCTCCTGTCCTCGTCGAGATCCTCATAAGTAAGCCGTATGCCCCAGCACTGTGACTGGTACTCTATCCAATAGGCATCCTCAGTGTCGTGTTTTTCTATGAGATCCCTCATCCTCTCAGCCCCTATGGATAGGCCGTGGAAAAGGTGGATGGCGATCTCATAGTTCAACTGCTTGGTGCTGTCCCTGGAGTACACGTAATCTATGGAATAGCGATCATTCCTTGGTCCGCTCCTTTTTACCAAGAGGTCGAGGCCGAAGCTCCCTGATGAGAGATGCTGCTCATAGTGGTCGTAGTTCGCGCTTGCGGAGAGATCGAGGGCTGGATAGGGGGTGAGGCTCAGGGTTGTTTCCAAGGGATCATAGGGCTTCCTCTCCACACCAGGCGGTTTATCCTCCATTGCCTCATCGAGGTCATAGGCCTGCATGATGGTCAAATTCGCACTCTGGGAGTAAGCCCGCCTTCCTTCCTTGTCCTCCCTGCACGAATCGAAGTAGTTCTGAAAGGACAGGGAGATCGAATTGAGCCTGTCCAAGGTGTCGACCGGTTCAAACCACGGGCTGAATCCCCTTTCTTCCGGGTATGGCCGAAGGTTGTATGAAAGCACAGGCTGAAACTTATGCTTTACCCTGGTGCCGGTCCCCCTCCCTACAGCGAATGCCCTTTCCAGTACCGTAGAAATCCCCAGGCCCAGCTCATAGGCATCCTTTGTCTGTTTGACTCTCTGCTCCTCGTATTCATCGATCCATTGCGTGGTAATGAGATACTTGAGCGAGGGCATGATCTCGAGGCAGGGAATAGGCCACAGGGGATAGCTTATTGAGGGAGCGAGGGCCAATCTCTGCCCTCTGTAACCGTTCTCCCGATATATGGAGCCGTAATCCGATTCCATGGAAAAGAAGATGGGGAGTCCCGGTACCTTCCTCGGAAGAATTGCAAGGTCCAACCCTGCCAAAGGCTGGGGGGTTGTATCCTGTTCCGGCCTCTCTGGTCTCTGGTAGTAACTGCTCAGGGCCTGCACGGAGAAATCCTGGAAATCCCTGCTAATCCTCAGTGCCGACCGCCTGGTAGGAGACTGAGTCTCCTCCAAGGGCCTTCCCGATTCCTCATCCAGCCGCGCTCTATACTCGGTTCCCAGCCCGGGCCTTTGAAATTCCCTCAGGTAATCGTAATCGCTCACGAAATCCACATCGAGCCTGCTGACTATGCCAAAGGGCAACCTCTGATCAGCGCGACCCCTGAACCAATACCGTTTCTGGTTGGTACGCGGATACGGACTGATTGCAAGGTCATCCTCGCTGTACATGTCCTTCTTCTCCCTCATGTCTGAAATGGTATCGTAGAGGAATCCACCCTTTGAGTCGGATCCCGTTATGTACCGAAACTCCAGGCCATGCTTGAGACCCCTCTCTGCCATATATCGCTCATAGAAGGTGGCATCGGTCTGTTGTGATAGAGCCCAGAAGAAGGGGAGCTCGAAGTCCATACCGTTTCTCTCGGAGTACCCGATGCTCGGCGGCAAAAAACCGGTCTGCCTTTCCCTCTTTGCCGGGAAGATAATATAGGGAAAATACAGAAGGGGAACGCGCTTTACGAAAAAGGTCGCGTGCTTGGCAGTGCCGTAGCCCTCGATGGTTACCTCCGCCTCCGAGCTTGTAATAGACCAGTCCGGGGACTCACCGTGACACGTGGTGATCCTGCAGCCCTTGACGAAATAGGTGGCAGGGCCTGTTTTCCATATTTCTCGACCGCTGATGTAGTAATGGTTGGCCCTGAGAAACAGGCTCCCTTTCGACAGATACCCCGTTCCGTCATTGAGATTGAAGGTTCCCCTCTCGCACCGCAGGATATCGCCTGCCGAGGAAAGACGTACGTTTCCCTCTGCCCTCACAAACCCGGACCTCCTGTTATAGGTCACCCTGTCTGCCGTGAGGATTTGCTCTGCCCTGGAAATAACTACCATCCCCTCTGCCAAATACAGTTCATCCCCTGCCAGGCTTACTATCCTATCAGCGGTGATATGCCAGGGACGCATGTCTTCTTCGGCTCGGCAATAAGGCTTTCCCATAAAGAGCACGAAAAGGGCGATTGAGATCATGAATAACATCAGCCGCCTGATCCAGATCAAGCCGCCCGCACGGCGGCTCGGAACTCCGGGTTTTAAGAAGGAGGTCGGCATCGTTCCGCTCTCTCACCTCGAGGGGGAAGATCCCCCTGTATAAGGGTTTTGTATGCAATCAACGTGATAGCTCAATGAATAAAGGTAGGGGTCTTTTTCAACCCTACGTTCACCACAGAGGCGGGGAGAACGCAAAGAAATCGCCCTTTTTGTTTTTCGCTGAGACCCGCCTCGCCTGAGCTGCTCGCGATGGCGGGCAAGGGGCGAAGAACAAAAATAGACATCCCCTGCTGCCTTTGCGGTACAATCTCTTTTCATTCGACAGCCCCTGCCTATTGAGCAGATGCTAATCAACCAATCCCATCGTGCTGCCGACAGTCAGATATGTTCAGCTGGATATCGTGCGGGATCGAGGCAAGACTTTGCTTCTCCAACAGTAAAAAGAGAGCCGGTAATCAATATCAGGTCTCTTTCATCAGCCAGGTTCCTCGCCCTCTCGATGGCCGCCGACAAAGGAGTCCTGACCTCACCACCCCAACCAAGCTCCTCAGCCGCCTTCAATAGTCGTTGGGGTTCTGCTGCTCTGTAGTAGGCGGGCCTGGTGAAGATTACCCTGCTGGCCAGAGGCAATATTTCCCTCAAAATACGCGAGATCTCCTTATCAGCCATGATGCCCATCACCAGCACAAGGTTCTTGAAATCGAAATCCCTCTTTATAGAATCCGCGAGCGACCTCATGGCAGGGATATTGTGCGCACCATCCAGGACTATCGCCGGCCTCGACGATACGATCTCAAGTCTTCCAGGCCAAAGGGGATTGGCAAGACCTAATCGAATATCCTCTTCGGAAACCGCGATCCCCTTCCCCTTCAGTATCTCCAGGGTCAAGAGGCTCAGGGCGGCGTTCCTGTACTGAAACCTCCCCTTAAGGCCGAGGGCGAGATCTGTGTATCTCTCCCTTACCCCGTAATAGCCGAGAAGGCCCGATGCCAACCTGCGATATCGTGCATCATGTCCTAGGCTCCAGAATGGGGCTCCTCTCCCCTCGCACAAGGACTGAAAAAGCTTTTTCACAGGCCCTTGGCTCACAGCAGTCGCCATATCAATCCCTGCTTTTATTATCCCGCCCTTCTCTCTGGCAATATCGATAATGGTGTTACCCAGAAATTGGCTGTGATCCAACCCGATATTGGTAATAACCGAGACCATGGGGGTAATGATATTGGTGGCATCGAGGCGTCCGCCCATTCCCACTTCAATAATGCCGACATCAACCTTGCTGCGGGCAAAGTAGAGGAGCGCCATCGCGGTGGTCATCTCGAAAAAGGTAGGCGGCTCCCTCTTGTCCGTTACCCGGTAAACCTCATGAATCAGCGCTGCTGCCTGATCCCTGTCGATGCCGACCTTATTGATACGAAACCTCTCGGTAAAACTAACCAAGTGCGGTGATGTGTAGAAGCCCACCGTAAGGCCCGATTCCAGGAGTATGGACTCCAACATGGCTCCTACCGATCCCTTGCCGTTCGTTCCAGCAATATGGATATAGTGCTGACCACGGTGGGGGTCTCCAAATGCCCTCAAAAGGTTAGAGGTTTTCGAGAGCCCGAACTTTATTCCGTACTTCTCGAGGCTGTAAAGCCTGGAGAGTTCCTCTTCGTATGCGGAATCCCGACCTTCAGTGCCTTTAGCTTGACTTACCACCAGCCACCTATACAATAGTGCTATTTCATCCCTCTATGCCTCTGAAGAATCGAGGTACACAGATGATGGTGTGATTGCGCGAGGCAGGGGGCATGATACTAAAAATAGTATACAGGCACAATCTATACTATATTTCCCGTAAACGGACAAGCAGGAGACGAATAATGGCGAGGATTTATACTGGCTTGGATCTCTTCAAGAATGAATGCCGGCAACGGCTCAAAGGCCAATCCTTGGCGCTTCTCGCGAATCAGGCGTCGGTAGATGGAAATCTCATAAACGCGAAGGAGGTGATCTCCTCCCTGCTTCCCGGACAGCTCAGGTTCCTTTTAGGGCCTCAACACGGATTTTGGGGTGAGGACCAGGATAACATGATCGAAACAGAGGATAGCCTCGATCCCGAATTACATATTCCCGTGGTAAGTCTCTATGGCAGCAAGCTCGAAAGGCTGCCCCATATCCTCGAGAGCGTGGAGCTGCTGATCATCGACCTTCAGGATGTGGGTACACGGGTTTACACATTTATCGGCACCGTGCTCCAATGCCTCAAGGAGGCCGCTAAAGCCGGCAAAAGGGTGCTTATTCTGGACAGACCGAACCCTTTGGGCGGGGCAATCGTTGAGGGCAACCTCTTGAGAATGAAGTTCGCCTCGCTTGTGGGCCCATTCACCCTTCCCATGCGTCATGGGATGACCACGGGAGAACTCGCATATCTCTTTAATGACGTCCTGAAGATAGGCTGCGATATCACCGTACTGTCCCTCAAGGGGTGGCGACGCCACATGCTATGGAAGGATGTCGGACGAAGATGGATTATGCCGTCTCCCAACATGCCGCTCTTTGACACGGCCCTGGTTTATCCGGGGCAGGTGCTCTGGGAGGGAACGAATATCTCAGAGGGAAGGGGAACCTGCCGACCATTCGAGATATTTGGGGCCCCTTTTATCAACCCCGTTACCATGAAGAAGGGTCTCTCCGGTGAGCATCTTGCTGGATGTTGTCTGCGTGAATACTGGTTTCGGCCAACCTTCAATAAGTGGGAAGGGCAGCGTTGCGGAGGCTTCATGATCCACGTGCAAGACCCTTCTGTGTATCGTCCTTTTCGGACATCGCTCGCCTTGCTTAAGGGGGCCATGGAACTATTCGGGGAGTATTTTGCATGGCGGGAGCCACCCTATGAATACGAGTTCGATCGACTCCCCATAGACCTCATCTTCGGAGATTCCTCTCTCAGGACGACCCTTGAGAGCGGAATGGACTTAGAGGCTATACTTGAGGGCTGCTCTCAAGGGCTTGAGGAGTTCCTGGAACTGAGGAGGCCGTACCTTCTTTATGAAGAGTAGTTCATTGCATGGCATTTTGAGGGTTCGGTGTTCAGGGACCAGGAGCCATGAAAGGGAAAAGTCTTACTGGAGCACCGAACGCTGAACCCCTGAACACTCTCATGCGATCAACGTTGATTCAAGGTGAAGCAACTTTTGTATCAATTTAGATTTATGAATAAATTACATTCTGTGAAATCAAAATCCCCCCCTCCCTTTTCTAAAGGGAGGGGGGGATTTTAACTTTTTCAAAGAACTAAAGCATTACCAACTTTTAAATATATTCGGCTGGTTTTCTATTGACTCCTTTGAAGTCTCTTCTGCGCGATCTCTGCCTCCTTGGTCTTCGGAAAATTCTTTACTAACCTCTTGAAAACGAGTTCAGCAGTTGTCTTATCGTCTATCTTCTCAAAGGCGAATCCCTGGTTCAACATTGCGGCAGGAACCTTATTTCCTTCTGGATAGTTATTGATAACCTTTTGATAGGCCAAGATCGCCTCCTCATGCTTGCCCTGGGCCCTGTAACCTTCGCCTATCCAGAATTGGGCGTTATCGGCAAGATCGGATCTCGGGTACAGCTTGAGAAAAGTGTCGAAATCCGCCATGGCTTCCTGGTGCCGTCCATCCCTATGGTATCCAAGGGCGCGATCATAGAGCTCAGATTCCGTGAGTTCTATGCTCTGAGGAGCGCGGGTTCCTGTCTCCCCCTTTTGCTCTAAGGGGGAGGCCTGCTCCGGAAGAGCTCCCTGCTTCTTTTCCTGTATCTCAGCGCTCACATAACTCTCGATGACCCCCAGCCTTGAGCTCAAATCGTCTGCGATCAAGGAGAATTCATTCATTTTAGCCGCCATGGCATCTGTTTTCGTGGTATCTTTTTCTATTGCTCCTTTTATCAGGTAATTGCTCTCCTCTATCTGGCCTGTCAGAACCTGGATATTCTCCCTTGCTCCCAAAAGGTCTGCCTGAAGCTGAGCGATAGTCATGCGGATGGAGTCCAGATCCTTCATGACCGCCTCTAACCTCTTCCGCTGTTCCGCCTCCTGTGATTCACTCTGTTTGGATACCTGCCGAGCAATTACCTCTTCAAACTCTCTCTGCTTAAATTCGAGCTCACCGATGGCCTCTCTGAGTTCCCGTTGAGCATCCTGGTGCTCCTTAAGGATCTCCTCGAACTCCCCGATGATCTTCTTCTCTTTCTCCCCATCCTCCTTGACCTGCCGGTAAAGGGCATTAACCTGATTGTTGAGGTGCACCATGTCTTTCTGGGACGCACAGGAAGCGATGCACGCGGAAAGAAAGGAGATGAAAAGAAACACCCTCATAAAACAGATGCCACCCCTTTACCTATCACTCGGTACACACCAGCATCTCTCCACGTTGATCAAGGCCTCTGCTGATCGATGCGGGCGTGTGCGCTGTGGTTGTGTTTCCATGAGAATAGGGCCTTGCGCAGAAGGCCCTGCCTTTTCGGATACCTTCGTGAGGACTACTTTTTCATGAGCACGAAATCATCGCGTCTGTTCTGTGCCCATGCTGTCTCGTTATGCCCCACAGCGAGCGGCCTTTCCTCCCCATAGCTTAAGGTTTCTATTCTATCAGCGCTGATTCCTCGTGATATCAGGTAGCTCTTCGCGCTGTCAGCTCGTCTATCCCCCAAGGCGAGGTTATACTCATTCGTGCCCCTCTCATCGCAGTTGCCCTCGATCCTTAGGTTATATTCCGGAAATTCCTTCAGGAATGCCACCTTCTTTTCTAGAAGGGGCCTATACTCGGGCCTGATAAAGGATCGATCAAAATCAAAATAGATGGACTCGGCCTCAACCTGTGCGGCCATCCTCTCTCTATATGCTCTTTCTTCATCAAACTCAAGCGCTGCTGCTTTTTCCTCAATGGCCTTTTCCTCCTCGACGGCCTCAGCTTTTTTGGCCTCTTCTAATTCCTGAAGTCTCTCGATCTTAACCTGTTCTTCCTTGGCAATTTCCTCTTTTGCCTCCTCAACCTCCTTGGCCGCCTCAGTGACCGCTGGTTTCTCCTCCTCAACCGCCTTGGCCGCCTCCTCTGTGGGGGCAGCCTTCAGCTCTTCCTCAGCTGTTACCACCTGCTTTTTCGCGCATGATGAAAGGAAAAACACCGATGAAAACGCGAATGCTACGAGTGTGACAATAATTAAATTCCTCTTCATGGCCCCTACCTCCTTTTCTATGGTTGTTGTAGCCAATAATCCCCTCATATATAACAATAAATACTTATCATTTATCGATTACAACTTCAAGCAATTAGCCATAAAAATTTTTTCTTGTATCCAGTACGACTCATCTCTTCACGCGGTCACCCCATGAAGGGTCGAGCTGATCCCCCTGATAAAAGGTTACCTGTTTCTGGTTTTCCCCGTTGGCATTAGCGATGAAGATGTGGTGGTTTCCATCAACCCTATTTGAACTAAAGGCCATGTACCGCCCATCTGGAGACCAACAAGGATCCTCATTGTTACCTTGGTTGTGGGTGACATTCTGAAGATCCTTTCCTTCCGGAGAAATGGTATAGATATCGAACCGGCCATCCGCTGACCCGGCAAAGGCAATCCGATTGAGCCTTGACCAGGCCGGTGAGGTGTTGTACCTGCCCTCAAAGGTGAGCCTCTCGATCTGGTTGGTAACGAGATCAAGCACATAGATCTGGGGCGTTCCAGATCTATTGGAAACAAATGCCATCTTCTTGCCGTCAGGTGAAAAGGCCGGGGAGACATCGATTCCCCAATTCTTGGTCAGCCTCTTCAAAATCTTGCCGTTTGTATCTATCAAAAAAATATCCGGATTTCCGCTAATCGTGAGCGTAAGGGCAAGCTCTTCTCCGCTTGGCATCCAGGCAGCGGAGATATTAAGGCCTTTTCTTTCAGAGAGTTTCGTAACCACTCCGCTTTCTATATCATGCATGAAAAGCACCGTCTCTGAATCACGAAAGGAGGTGTAGATCATCCTGTCTCCAGAGGGAGACCAACGTGGCGATAGGGTTATCGTGCTACAATGGGTCATTTGCTGCACGTTGTGACCATCCATATCCGATATATATACCTCCTTCTGACCGGTGAAAGTCCCAACAAAGGCAAACCTGGTAAGAAAAGGCCCGGAATGGCCCGTCAAAGTGAGGATGATATCGTCTGCAACACGATGCATAAGGTGTCTCTTCTGCTCAAAGCTCCCTAAAAACCGCTTTCCATAGAGCTGTTTGGTGGACAGCACGTCAAACAGCCGCACCTCTGCACTGAGCTGGCTGCCGACAGACTCATAGCCTCCTTTTAAGAGAAGGTCCGCGCCAATGAGAGACCAGTCTTTGAACTGGATGCGTTCACGGGTAATCCCGGCCTCAGGTCCCTCCATAAAGAAGCTTCTATCCAGCGCCTTAAAATAGCCGCTGAGATGAAAATCATTCGTGATAATATCGGAAAGCATACGGCTTAAATCCCGCTGCCCCTCTCCTCCTCCCGTATCTTTAAACTCTGGTACTGCAATGGGTATCTTTCTCATCGATGGTGAGGTTACATCTATGTAAAGCTTACCCACAGCCTCCCCTGCTGGGAAAAGGGTCAAAATGTTAATCAGCAATATCCATGCCAGTATCCTGAACATGCCCCTCCTATTGAATGAGATCTTTGAGGCTAAAGCGGATTTCGACCTCGTCACTGCCCTTGTTGTAGCCCGGTGGAAACCTCGGAAGGGGATCCGATCTCTCCAAGGCCTTCAGCACAGAATCGTTGAACAAGAGATCCCGGGATCTTTTTTTAAACTCAGCCTTTACGATCTTTCCATCGCTTCGTAGTGTCAGTAATATGACTGCCTCGGGGGTTTTTCCTTCCCTCGCGTTGATAAGGGCGACGGGATAGGACCAGTTTTCTTTAATAGCAGTCTCTATCTGCACTTGATAGAGCTGAATGCCCTTACCGATGCCCGAAGGGCCTATGGGCAGCCCGCCTTCGCTCCTCTTGAGAGGTGGCGCCTCGCCCCTTTGAGCCTTTTCTGCTCCCTCTTGAGATTGTGCCTTTTTCTTGCTCTCCAGCCTCTTTTCGATACGGGATATGGTTTCCTCCAGCTGATTTCCCTGCTGCGCGACCTCTCTCTCTACCCTCGATATGGCCCCATCAATGAGCTCTGAGGGAAAAGCGGCCTCCTTCCTGGATTCAGGGAGCGGCTTCGGGGAAACCCTCTTTGCAATCACAGTCGTGGGCGGTTCCTTCTTAGCGTCAATACGCCGCGTCCTTGTCTTCACGATGGGGGTTGTGTCCTTTCCTGCAGCCACACTTGCCCCTTTTGCCCTATCTCCAGTGCTTGGCGCAGGAGGAGCAACTAATTCAACGTGGTACACGTGTTCCTCAAAAGGAGGGTAGTATATCGTGCTTTTTGAAATAACAATGGAGCCAAAGAAGATTGCGAGATGGAAAACAAACGAAAGGATCATCATCTGGGCCCATCTCTCTTCTTTCGGGCCAAAATTAAACTGTAACCATGTGGCTATCATTTATTCAAAGGCTTGGTTATCATTCCCACCTTGGTAATTCCAGCCTCTTTAACCTGAGCCATAATTCTCATTACCACACCATAGGGCACCTCCTTGTCGGCCTGCAGCAAGATCTCCTTGCCTGCCCTATTGGCGAATATCCTTTCGAGCCTCCCCCTGAGATCCTTATAGTCAACCTTGTAATCCTCGACAAAGATCTCCCCTTTTTTCGTTATCGTTAAAAGTAAGGGGTCCTCCTCTGTTTTGATATTCCTGCTTTCCGTTCTGGGAAGGTCCACTTTAACCCCGTGTATCATCATTGGTGCAGTCACCATGAAGATGATGAGCAGCACCAACATCACATCGACTAAAGGAGTCACATTGATATCGGCTATCAATCGGGATTGGCCTTCCTCCAGATCCACCGCTATTCACCTCTTCTTCTCTCTGTCAAGGTCATCCTCATGAACCCCCTCTCGAAAACCCCTATGAGGTCAGAGTTAAAATTGCCCATTTCTACCTGAAAGGCCCTCACCCTGCGGGTAAAGTAGTTGAATGCCACTACCGCGGGTATTGCCGCTGCGAGCCCTGCTGCCGTGGCAATAAGGGCCTCGGCAATGCCAGGTGCTACAACCGCCAGTGTTGCCGAGCCCTTCATGCCGATGGATCTGAACGAGGTCATAATACCCCACACGGTTCCAAACAGGCCGATAAAGGGTGAGGCGTTTCCGGTCGTTGCGAGAAAGGTGAGGCCTTTCTCGAGACGGGAAGTCTGGGAGGCGAGGATCTTTTTTACCGCCCTCTGTATGCTTTCCATGCTTGCGTGTAGGGAATGATGGGCCTTATCCTCACCTGGGTTAGCCTGAAATATCTTAGATCTATTGAACTCTGCATACCCGGCCCTAAAGCTCTTGGCCAAGGGGCTAAAGGCAAAGGCCTTGCTCTCCGCGTACACCTTTTGTATTTCACGACTGGAGGAGAATAGCTCCATGAACTTTTCGTTCTCATCGGTAAGCCTTCTGAACAATCTCAGCTTCATAAAGATAATAGTCCACGAGTACAGTGAAAGAAAAAACAGGAGCAACAGGACGAACTTCACCATTGTTCCAGCATGAAATATCATCTGTACGATATCGCTTGCAAGGATATCCATTCCAGCTTTTACCCCTGATCTATAATGATTGACCGCTACCACCATACTTGCATTGCGTCATGAAAGTCAACCGAAATGCTGAAATGGGCACGGGAACATTTTTCCTTTTACTGTCAAACCTCCTTGTGCTATCCTATCCGGCGCTATGGAATATTGGACAGATCTTCGATGCTTACCATGAACCAACAGGTGCTCCAAAGAAACGAAAGGAGAAACGATCTCCGAACGTTCTCCAACGAATCAGAGAGCAAGGAAAGAAGGTGTCTTGCTTGCGGAAACAGGGATCTTAAACCTGGAAGGCGTTATTGTTCAAGGTACTGTAGGCAGAAATTGATGTGGTCCCTCTCGTTATCCAAGGGATTATTGCAAACCCTCAATGCACGGTATGCGGCGTTCTCGTTTAACGATACATGCGTAGCTCTCGATATACTTCCCACATGGTCTAACAGCATATCGAGGTTCGTACGTGAGAGAAAATCAGGACATACCCCTGCCCACGCCCTTAAGGAGCTGGTGCTCGAAACAGGAAAGCAGTGGTATCAAAAAAGAGACCGGCGTTTTTCTCATAGCTTTGCATCCCAGTCCCTTCTCGAGGAAAAGATTGAGCACAGCATCAATCCGGAGGCCATTAAACCGAATGCGAATCGCGTTCCACGGCTATCCCTTGATCAGAAAAAAGGGCTTAAACACCTCAATATTTCAACAGATAGCCTGATTGTCGGGGATTGCGCCGCCGTGATAAAGAGGGCCTACCGGGGTATGGCAAAGCTTTACCATCCGGATAAAGGCGGTGATGGCGAAAAGTTTAAGGAATTACTAGGAGCTCATGAAATAATGCAGGAGTGGGCCAAGAACCCCAAGTTCCGATCAAATCATTCATTGCCTAGTGCTTGGTCCTATAATGGGTACAAGAATAGGTGGTCGCCTCCCTTATGCCGATAGCCCTTCCATTCATGCCTTTTCGATGATGAGAGCGGGAAATTCAAGCCTGGAGCCACCGGGCGGAGTCGAACCGCCGACCCCCTCATTACGAGTGAGGTGCTCTGCCATCTGAGCTACGGTGGCCTTCGTATTCTCTATGTATACTTTTTTTCAGCGCGTGTCCAATTTTTTATATCTCCTTACCGGCTCCGGCTCAGGGAACTCCATCATCGCGAAACACCATTTAGACAGGGAGAAGCTTAGATGAAAAACCCCATGGACTACCTGATATTTCCCCTCGACGTTGCCACCTATGACGAGGCGATCGAATATGTGGACCTCTTAAAGGATCACGTGGGTATCTTCAAGGTTGGACTGGAGCTATTCGTGGGTGTAGGACCGAAGATCCTCGATGCCATCACGGACAGGAGCGAGGCCGGGATATTTCTTGATCTGAAGTTCCACGACATCCCAGCCACGGTAAAAGGCGCCTTCATCGCGGCGAGCGCCTATGGGATCACCTTGACCACCGTCCATTGCGATGAGGGAGGGGGCCTGCTCCGCACCGTTGTAGAGAATA
>CAYMFC010000019.1:0-21248 GCA_964389665.1 uncultured Desulfobacteraceae bacterium
CTTTTCCCGTAGCCCCGTGGCTGACCGCATCCGCAGCCTTTTGCCTGGCTATTGCCACCTGGCGTTCGGCGATAAGCGGCCTCGCCAGGGAGGTGCCCAGGAGATAGGTGCTTTCATAGACGGCATTGCCCCTCAGGGCCGGCCACACATAGTCTTTGGTAAATTCCTCTTTGAGATCCTCTACGATTACCTCATCCGCGCCTGCCTCAAGCGCCCGTGTTGTGAGCTCTTTGCTGTCCTGCTCTTGGCCGAGGTCAGCGGCAAAGGCAATGACAGGGCAATCGTAGGTATCTTTCAGCCATGATGGGATAACCGATGTATCCAGACCACCGGAATAGGCCAGCACGATCTTTTGTACTTGATTCATGGTTCACTCTCGTTTCTCAGGTTAGCATATTCACTGTCAGTTTGTACTATATCCGTGAAAAACCGGGTCAAGGCACTTTACATGCACTAAATCAAGAGAAAATTCAATCCCTAAATTCACAGTATAGTCCGGGTCTCCCTTGATGGGCATCATATACGTTACAAACCAGGGCCGTTTATTCTCTCAATTATATCGAGGTTAAGCGGTTCACCGTTCAGGGTTCATGGTTGAAACATCTTTAAACCGCTGAACCTTGAACTCTGAACCTGAAACCGTGAACCGCTTGTTTTATGATTCAGCGAATATCTCATCGAGGCAGTTGAGCAACCGGTCGATCTCGTTTTCGCTGACGATCAGCGGGGGAACAAACCTGAGAATCCTTTCTTGAACGCAGTTGATCAGGAAACCCTTGTCCATGCAGGCATTCACGATCTCGCTTCCCTCTCCCTCTACCAGCAAACCGAGGATGAGGCCTAACCCGCGAACCTCCTGGATGCGGCTGTATTGCCGCTGAAGATCGAGGAGCCCCTTCTTGAAGTAATTGCCCATGTCCTTCGCATGATCGATCCATCCATCGTTCAGGAGGCTTTTCACGAGAGCGAGAGCCCCTGATGCGATCAAGGGCGATCCCCCGAATGTCGTTGCATGCGTACCGGCGCTGAGGGAATCCTTCAAATCCTCCCTGGCCAGCATGGCTCCTATAGGAAGCCCGTTGCCCAGGGCCTTGGCGAGCGTCATGATATCGGGCGTTATCCCGAAATGTTGGTAGGCGAAGAGCTTCCCAGTTCTGCCCATCCCCACCTGTATCTCGTCCACGATCAGAAGCAGATTATGGGCATCGCAGATCTGCCTGACGCCTCTCAGGTAATCCGAATCGGGCACCACAATGCCGCCCTCTCCCTGTATGGGTTCCAACAAAACCGCACACACGGATTCGTCAACGGCAGCCTTGAGGGCTTGAAGATCGTTGAAAGGGACGTACCGGAAGCCCTCGAGGAGGGGCTCAAATCCCTTCCGTATCTTCTCTTGACCGGTTGCCGAGAGGGTTGCCATGGTCCGTCCATGGAATGAATTCTCCATGGTGAGTATCACGTGCCGGTTCGGGCCATAGTGATCTTTTGAATAATGCCTGGCCAGTTTAATGGCAGCCTCGTTAGCCTCTGCTCCGCTGTTTGAGAAAAATACCCTCTCCGCAAAGGAGTTCTCTATAAGGAGCTGGGCAAGCTCTGTCTGCGGCTGGGTGTAGTAGAGGTTTGAGACATGAACGAGTTTTTTTGATTGCTCGCATATAGCTGCGCTTATCACAGGGGAGCTGTGCCCTAGGGCGCAGACAGCTATTCCCCCGACAAAATCCAGGTACTCCTTGTCCTGTTCATCCCAAACCCGACAGCCATCTCCTCTCACCAGGGTGAGGGGAGCTCTCTTGTAAGTCTGGAACATGAATCGTTCTGCTCTGTCTATCGTATGCGAAATCATGATGCACCTTCAGGCTAGATGTGAACGAACTAATCGATGACGATCTCCGTACCCACTCCCTGGTCCGTAAATATCTCAAGGAGAAGGGCATGCTCCTTCCTTCCGTCTATGATATGGACCTTCTCCACCCCCCCATTGAGGGCCTCGAGCGAGCATTGGAGCTTTGGTATCATCCCTTCGGTGATTGCGCCATCGGTAATCATCTTTTCCGCCTCAGATGCTTTGATGCTGCTGATGAGCTTGCCGTTCCCATCGAGAACGCCCTCCACATCGGTCAGGAGTATGAGTTTTTTGGCCTTGAGAGCCGATGAAACATGTCCTGCTACGAGGTCGGCGTTTATGTTATAGGTCTCGCTGTCCTTGCCGACCCCTACAGGAGCGATCACCGGGATGAACTGGTTATCTATGAGGCTTTCAATAATTCGGCTGTTGATAGCGACAACCTCTCCAACGAGCCCGATATCGAGTATCTCAGGCGGATCTTCCGGTTGAGCTCCCTTCCCATCGGGTTTTGCCACGATCTTGAGCTTTTTAGCGGTAATGAGATGACCGTCTTTTCCGGAAAGACCAACCGCCTGGCCGCCCTGTTGATTGATGGTTGTTACAATCTCCTTGTTGACCTTGCCGGCAAGTACCATCTCAACGACATCCATGGTCTCCTGGTCGGTGACCCTATGGCCGCTCACAAAGCTCGATTTTATGGACAATTTGCTCAGGAGCTCTCCTATTTGGGGGCCGCCTCCATGCACGATCACCGGTTTGAGGCCCACATACTTCATGAGGACGATATCCTGGGCAAATCCCTCTTTTAAAGCCTTGTCGACCATGGCATGGCCACCGTATTTGATGACCACGGTCTGGCTATAGAATTTCCTTATATAGGGTAGTGCTTCTATCAGGATCCTTGCCCTGTCTAAACGAGATTCCATCATTGCTCCCTAATCCTCTAAAGGATGTATCTGCTGAGATTAGTATCCTCCAGTATCTCGCTTAACCGCTCCGTCACATACTCCCTATCAATGGTAATCTCTTTTTCCTGCGTATCCGATGCATTGAAGGAGATTTCCTCTAAGAGCGCCTCCATGACGGTGTGTAATCTGCGCGCACCGATATTTTCCATGGACTCGTTGGCCTCAAATGCCATCTCCGCTATCTGGTCAATGGCGGAGTCGGTGAAATTCAGGGTGATGCCCTCGGTAAAGATCAAGGCCCTGTACTGGGTTATGAGCGCGTTCTGAGGTTCGGTAAGAATCCTTACGAAATCATCTTTGGTGAGGGGATCGAGTTCAACCCTTATAGGGAACCGTCCCTGGAGCTCAGGAAGAAGATCGGAGGGCTTGCTTCCATGAAAGGCTCCGGAGGCGATAAACAGGATATGGTCGGTCTTTACCATGCCATATTTCGTGAGCACTGTTGATCCTTCAACAATGGGCAGCAGATCCCTTTGTACGCCCTCTCTCGAGACATCGGGCCCGGAGGTGACGTCGTTTCCCACTATCTTATCAAGCTCATCCAGGAAGATTATCCCGTTTTGCTCCGTCCTTCGGATAGCCATTTCAACAACCTTATCGGGATCAATCAATCTCTGGCATTCCTGCTGTGTGATTATCTCGATCGCCTCTTTTACCTTTACCCTCTTTTTTTTGGTTTTGGAGGGCATGATCTGGCCGAATAGATCCTTCACGTTTATATCCAATTCTTCCAAACCGGTACCTGAGAATATCTCTATGAGGGGAAAGGGCTTATCGCTCACTTCAAGCTCTACGTATCGCTCATCGAGTTTTCCCTGGCGCAAGAGACGCCTGAGTTTTTCTCTGGTGGAGTGAGCGTCTTGAGGCCCGTCTTTCACTACCTCAAGCATCCCCTCCCTCTTGTCCTCGGTGTCCTTCTCTATCTCCTTTTTCGGTTTGGGCAAAAGGATATCCAGGAGTCTTTCTTCTGCTAGATCTACGGCCTTGGTCTTCACCTTTTCCTGTTCCTCCTGCTTGGCCATATTTACCGCCAATTCAGTCAAATCCCTTATCATGCTCTCCACGTCCCTGCCGACGTAGCCCACCTCGGTGAATTTCGAGGCCTCGATCTTCAAGAAAGGAGAGTTTGCCAGTCGTGCAAGGCGTCGTGCGATCTCGGTTTTGCCCACGCCAGTTGGACCTATCATGATGATATTTTTCGGGGCTATTTCATCCCGAAGCTCCGGCGGAACCTGTTGCCTTCGCCACCTGTTTCGCAGAGCTATGGAAACTGAGCGTTTCGCCTTATCCTGACCTACTATATACTTATCCAACTCCGAGACGATTTCCTTCGGAGTCGCTACCTTCAGTTCTGTCTCTGGATTCCCATTAGATTCCATATGGTCTCCGTTGGTTTACGCTTGAAGGCAAAGCCCCTTACAACAGGCGCCCCTGCAAGTGAGCTTTATGTGTTCGGCAGAAATTTCAGCTCAAACTCTTCATTGGTGTAAAGACATATCGATGCCGCGATCTTCATGGATTCCAGAGCGATGGATTTGGCATCGAGATTGGAGTGGGCGATAAGGGCCTTCGCGGCAGCCAAGGCGTAGGGGCCGCCTGAGCCAATAGCGGCAACATCTTCATCAGGTTCTATGACATCTCCATTTCCCGATAGTATAAGGGTATTTTCAAGATCCATTGCGAGAAGCAATGCCTCAAGCCTGCGAAGGATTTTGTCCGTTCTCCAATCCTTTGCCAGTTCCACTGCGGCCCTGGGGAGGTTCCCGTTGTATTTTTCAAGCTTTCCCTCGAGCTTCTCGAACAACGAGAAGGCATCCGCCGTTGCTCCGGCAAAGCCTATCAGAACCCTGTCGTTGTACATGAATCTCAGCTTTTTGGCCCGTTTCTTCATGATGGTATTTTCCAGGGTTACCTGTCCATCAGCGGCCATTACGGCTTGTCCATCCTTTCTGATCGATAAGATGGTGGTTGCCCTGATCTTTTGACCTGCCCTATCTCTTGCCCTTCGTTCTCTCACCCCACGCTCCTCTACCTCTATAAAGACGTTAGCTTCTCGGATGGGACTTATCATACACCTCCATGAGCTTATCGATGCTCACGTGCGTATATTTTTGAGTTGTCGAGAGGCTTACATGGCCCAGCATTTCCTGAATCGATCTCAGATCCGCGCCGCCATCAAGGAGATGCGTGGCGAATGTATGGCGAATGGAGTGGGGACTGATATCCGTGGTAATGCCACACTCCAATGAATAGCGCTTCACCAATCTGTGTACGCTTCGAGAGGAAAGCCTACCGCCCCTGCAGTTGAGGAAAAGCGGTCCTTGATCCTTGCTGTAGCCGGACATTTTGCGTTGCTGAGCTGTCTGTTCGAGGTACTCAACGATTGCTGCGATTGCCTTTCTGCCAACGGGCAAAACCCTTTCCTTCCCTCCCTTACCCGAGACCCTTACGAGGCGGGCCTTATGGTCAAGATGCTCCACGTTGAGATTGACGAGCTCGCTCACCCTGAGACCGGATGAGTAGAGCAACTCCAGGATGGACCCATCCCTCATCCCTGACAATTTTTCCCTGTCGGGTTTCTCGAGCAGTGCGAACATCTCATCGATGGGGAGATAGGTAGGTATATATTTCTCCTGTTTTGGAGTGGCTATCTCGGATGCGGGATTGATTGAGCAAAATCCCCTCAACTCAAGGAACCTGAAAAAGGATTTGAGCGCGGAAAGCTTCCGGGCCATGGTGGTTCTCCGGCTTGTATCGAAACGATCAGCCAGATATGACCTGATGAGTTTATAGTCAATGAGATTGATATCCGATGTTTTCCCTTGTAAATCCTTTTTCGTTGCCGCAAACCGGATGAATTGCTGGAGGTCGCTATCATAGTTCCTCACCGTGTGATTTGAGTACCCCTTTTCCGTGTGAAGGTACCTGAGAAAGGAAGTTACTAGTTCGTTCATGCTGCCTACTGTCTCGTAATGAATGAATTTAGATACTACCTTTTGATTATTGTATCTACTTACATTTACCGTCATTGGCAAACAAAAAAATGAACCGGTGCTATGAGCTCTGGCTCTTCCTTGGGGCCCTGAGGAGAAACCACGGGGTGGTAAAAAGGCCTGAGGTTCTTATGGGTAACAGGATAATAGATCACTGCCTCTTCGCGCACTAACAAAAGGGGATATGGAAGAGAGTCAGCTGAAAGGCGAGATGATCCTATAATTTCTTCAGGGCCTCTTGAAAAAGCGTATTAACCGATAGAGCGGTATTCGCTGCCTCGTTGAGGATCTCGGCCACATCCTTTATCTCCCAGGTGTTTGCCTTTTTGGACCACTCGAGATACGAGTTGGCATGCTCCTCATTGTGCTTGATCCAATACTCCAGGAGCTTCTCCAGCTTCTCCCTATCCGACAATGCGACTTTGAGTTCGGCGCCGTCATCCTCATGATGATGGTGGTGATTCATGGTGTGTCCTCTCTACTGGTCAAGAAGGTTGGTCCTCTTCCTCGAGCAGAATCTTGTGATCCACGAGGTACATCTCCTTGATTCTTGCCCTCACCATTCGTTGCCCGCCGAAGATGTCTTGAAGGTAGACACCTTCTTTCTCCGGGCGCACGATATCAACACTTTGCATAATGAGTTGTTCTTCCCCGTTTTGAAGCAGATATGCATTTGCCTCGCACATGGCTAGCCTCCTTTCAATTGGTAGAGTAGCTACTAGGATTCTAGAATAACATTACATATTGCCTCTCATTGCGAGGAGCATGGCGACGAAGCAATCTCAATGCAATTTCATGATCTTAGAGATTGCTTCGCTTCGCTCGCAATGACTTCTTGTATTGCGAGCATAGTGAAGAACCATTCTCCTAGCAGCCTCAGGGTTTACAGAAAAGAAAAACCAGAAAGGAGTTGCCGTTCTTTTTTTAACCCTTCTGGTCCTTCAACATGGCCCACTGCTATAGCTTCTTGCTATAGATACGGTTTATACTTAGTTCAGAAATGTGCTCATTGTCAACAAAATTCGACAGCTGAAAGCCCTGTAAAATGCCTGGTGTGTCTATCCTGATCATGCCGATAGAGACCAGCATGGAGACTTGTCCCGCAATAGCTTCATATGAAGGCGGACTTGTCTTGCCGCAGCCTTGCGAAGGCGGATGGTGAGGGGAGGGGGAGAGTCCTTCTCTGGCAGATCAAGATAACATTCGGGCTCAAACGCGTTGCGGAGCGCGGCGGAGCATCGTCTGCCGGAACCCGTTGTTAGCCCTTCCGTACATTCAGACCGGCACCCAACTCCACTGACAGCAACTTTCTCAGTTCCTCAAAAAACAGGTCCCTGGTCTTCTGGATGTGCAGGGCTTCTGTAAGGTCCAAGATCGCTTCGTCCTTATTCATGTAACTCATTGGTTCAACCTGAAGGGTGTATGAATTCACCCAGCGATCCCAGAACCAGTCTGCCGATCCGAACTGAACGCACGTTGGGTCAATTGCCGGAATCTCGGCAAGGGACTGACGCAAGGTGTGCCCACGAGGGCTGTTCTCTATGCAGACTGCGAGGTAGGCAATTCTGTATCTGACCGAGTCAGTGTAGCCTGTCGGGATGGGATCGAGGGTGTGAGTATCCTTGTTTTGAGCGCAAATGAAATGCCCGACACAACTCTGGATGGGAAAGCAGTGAGGAAGCGTGGCAAAACCAGATATAATATCCTTAATCGGCTCGTCGATGGAAGCCAGATCCAGTGCAGCGAGAGTATCCAGCCGGTCCTGGGCGTACCTATTGCTCTCTACGAACTCCCTGGATACGGTAAATGTTTCCAACGATCTTCATCCTTTTTGACGGGCTAATGCGATGCTCGCCCGCAAGGGAAGGCACGCCTCGGCAAGCTATCCCTTGTCGGGTGGAACAAAAGGTTCGGAGTCTTTCAAGGATTACAAGGTTTCCGCATAAGCCAGATCTTTTGTTCTTCCAGAAGCTGTCTTGCTGCAAATAAGGTCCTTGAAGCAGGGTATATACACTTCGATTCCCTCGACGAATATCCGTTCAGGTTCAACGGCCGCGCCTTTCGCTATCGCGGCAAACTATTTTGCCGGCTTATTCAGCAAGCAGTGGTTATGAACCCAGTGAGATACCCAGATCTCGTCACGCACAAAACGGGGCCACAGCCAAAACATGAAATAGAGGGGGATGGTTGAGTCAAGAGGATATCAAAATTTATACTTTTTGTTTTTTTGTCTGTTTATTTCTTTCTCTATCATCTTGTTTTTTAATACTGATAACTCTGGTCCCAAAAATACAACGATGCCGTGTATTATTAAGCCTACACCCCATCCTATCAGCGGCCACTTAAACCATAATGTTTCACGATCTGTAGTTAAATTAATGATTACAAATAATGAATTAGCTAACAGATATATTGTCAGATGGATAAGGAATGAAATCTTTAGTTCAACTATTTCTTTTGCTTTATTGTAATCAGTTTGATTTGGCATATCGACCTCTTTTCAATTTATAAATGTTAAAGAAGATCAATGTGAAAGCCCAAGATGCAGACTTTGATTGTAGCAAAGGTAATCGACTCACTCGGTCGTATGTGAACCAGCGAATTATTGCATTTAGCAACCGAGGCATGCGCCTAAAATAATTTTCAAAAAGCGTAAGGGACTCTGAGCAACGACATTCAAATTAAGACTAGCCAAGAACCATTCAGAAGCTCACAATTATTCTTTTGTAAAAACGCCAAAACATTTCTTGTAACCCGACAGCCGCTAAGGCAAACCCAAGCTGCCGGCTGGTTAAAGGCGCCGCGCCACAAATATCGCCAGCATTTCCAAAAGCATCTAGTAAGCAGGTCAGCCTGAGTGAATGGTTATGCAAAAAATAGACCGACTTTTTCTATATCATCTTGTGAGCAATGCCGTGCTGGAACCTTAGCCCCACTTAAAATCAGCTTATCCTAAACAGTGCAAAGGAGCGGTCTGAATCTGGCTGAAAAACTGTATTGGTTTTGAAAAGCCTTACTGGCAATTCCAAGAAGAAGAATCCCAGTACCAAGCAGGGATAAAGTCGCTGGGCAAGGCAAAGGCCAGCCAAAGAGTGGGTTAGGTATGCCAACAAATATCCCTATTGAGTCTATAGTCAGCAACGCCCCAGCTATTATCAAAGGCCATTTCGATGGAGCTGATATAGTTCGCCTCCATTTGTTGTAATTACCAGATTTACCTGTCTGCACTATTCGATATTCCCTGGGAAATGGGGCCTATATCTTTCAAAAGCCCGTTTGGCCTATATCCACAAAATTGTTGGATGAAATGAGGCGCACCATGCGACGCCAGCACGATTCCATACGGACCGAACGTATCTAGTTTTCCTGGCTATGACGACAGTGTATCCTTTTTCATAACATGCGCACCCATGATGATTTGAGAGGTTGAGAAGCGCAAGAGGTCTTGATTATGAGCGTGGCGCGCTGTCGATACTGGGTTCACGTGAGCGGGGAACCATTCACAACGAGTGCTGGTAAAAGACAGCTGAATTTATGTAAGAGTACGATAAATATATAGGATGAGCAAGAAAAAGTTGCTCACGCAGTCCCGTGGGGTCATCCGCCTGAAGCACTACATCGGCCGGCCTCACTATTTGGTTGCAAAATCGATTCGTTCATGGTTGAAACGTAGGGGATAGAGTTCGACTTTAATAAAAAAAGGAGCAATCTCATGGCCAGCGGATTCAAAAAAGTCTATCAGTTCAAGATCACCTTGAGGGGTATCCGGCCGCCTATCTGGCGCCGAATCCAGGTCCCGGGCACCTATACATTCTGGGATCTGCACGTTGCAATCCAGGATGCCATGGGATGGTTTGACTCACACCTCCATGCCTTTGAGGTTCTTAATCCGAAAACAGGCTTCGTGGAGGATATCGGGATCCCTGGAGATGATTTTGACTGGGGGAATGGCAGGACTATCCCGGCGTGGAAGCGAAAGATCGCCCGGTACTTCAACGAGGAGAACGCCAAGGCCCGCTATGTGTACGATTTCGGCGATGATTGGGTCCATGATATCAGATTGGAGAAGATCCTGCCCATGGAGAAGGATGCCGTCTACCCACACTGTCTCGCCGGAAAGAGGGCCTGTCCGCCTGAGGACTGCGGCGGCCCCTGGGGCTATGAGGATCTCCTTGAGATCATCTCGAACCCCGAGCATGAGCAGCATGAGGAGATGGTTGAATGGCTCGGGAGGGACGATTTCGATCCGGATTACTTCGATCGGAGCGAGGTTCAATTCGATGATCCAGAGGAGCGCCTGAACTATGTACTCGATAGTAACGAGGGCTTGGACGAGGATGAGTTTGAGGACGATCTCGCCTCAGACTCGCTGACTGAGGATGAAAAGGAGGCAGAGACTGAGCGGAGACGCGTTTCCCGTAACATGATGCACCGGATCTGGAAGAAGGCCAAGGCCGGGGACCTCAAGGAGCTATCGCCTGAAGAGAGGCGCTTGGGCGGGATCATGCTGGAGCATGAGGATGAATTTCATAACCAGTTTGAGTTCTCAGACCTCACCGCTGACCATGAATACGAACCGGAAACCGAGGTGAATCCCTTCCTCCATATCTTTATTCACTCCATCGTTGAAACACAGCTTGAGGAAAAGAACCCCATCGAGGCTGTTCAATTCTACAAAGCCATGCAGAAGAAGGGATGTTCCCGCCATGATGCCATCCACTTGATAGGCGCGATCCTGGCCCCGGTGATGTTCTCCGTTATGCAGGATAAGGCCCCCTTTGATATCAGTACCTACAGAAAGCTCTTAGGCAAATACAAGGCTAAGGCCCCTGAGGAGATAATGGCTCTGATTGAGAGCGAGAATCAGTAGATGATGGCGCATTCATCTTCACCTAGATCGCACGCCTGATCATGGCCCATCCCATATCAAAGGCCGTGAGGTTCAGGCCTACCTTGTCCGCGCTCATCCTTCGGGTCAGCACCGCTTCAAAGACCTTGCGGGTCAGGGGCAGAGCGTCTGTGGCGGCAAGGCCGCCCACGGAAATGATGTTTCCCAGAACAGGGTTGCCGAGCCGTATGGCAGCCTCCGTCGCATCGACGAACCAGGCCTCCCGGGAAAGGGACCGGATCCATTTCTTGATATTCTCCAGGGGGCTATACGATTGCTCCCCTGATATGACCCCGATTGGGTGAATGGGTCGCGTGTTGCAGATAACCCGGATCTCCGGGTTTCCATAGTCCTTCAGAACCCTGAGGGCCTCCATCGGTTCGAGGGCCACCACCATGTGCGCCCTGCCCCTCGGGATCTGGGGGGAGAAGGAGGATTCCTCTGAAATCCTGAGATGGCTCATGACCGATCCCCCCCTCTGAGAGGCCCCGAAGGTCTCCCCTATCGTCACATGAAGACCGAGCTGGGAGAGCATCTCCCCCACCATGCGAGAGGCGAGCACATTGCCCTGGCCCCCGACGCCGGTGATGATCAGGTTGTAAGGGTCGCTCGCGAGGACTGACGGTCCGCTCATCTCAGGCAACCTCCTTCTTCTTTATGGCGCCGGCAGGGCAGATGGAGGCGCACACCCCGCATCCCGTGCAAATCACCTCATCGATCCTGGCCGCACCCCTCTGCTTGTCCCAGATCAGGCCGGGGCACTTAAATATCCTCGTGCAGAGGCGATTGCATCCGCAGTTCTCACCCAGACAGGCATCTTCATCGACAGCCATCTCAAAGCTCTTCTTGCCTTTCTTCTCAGGGCTCAGGGCGCAGATCTGACGCAGGACGAGGACCTTTACCCCCTCTTCATCCTCGATCATCTCGAGCAAGCTTTTCAGGGTGTCCTCCAGGTCGAAGGGATCGCACACCTTCACCTTTGCCCCCATGGCCTTACAGACCGCCGGGATATCGACAGCCGGCGCCTTCTGGCCCAATGCGTTTTTCTCCAGGCCCGGATGTGGCTGGAAGCCGGTCATGGCGGTGCCGCTGTTGTCCAGGACAATAAGGGTGATGTTCGAGCGATTGTGGATGGCGTTGACCAGGGCCGGCATCACGGCGTGATAAAAGGTGGAATCGCCGCATACCGCAATGACGGGCTGATCCATCCCGAAAGACCTGAGCTTTCCAAAACCGCTCGCCAACCCGGTTCCTGTTCCCATGGAATGGAGTGTTTTGAGCGTATTGAATCCACAGGAGATGGCGCCCAGGGAGTAGCAGCCGATATCCCCGCACACGAACCCGTCCCGGTTGTCCAGCTGGAGGGCATTGTGTATGGACCAGAAGGAGGCCCGGTGGGGGCATCCGGGGCAGAAGGTGAGCTCCCTCGGCGGCGCACCGAGCGAGGCGATCTCAGCAGCCTTCCCAGCGTATGACTCAGACACCGCCTCATATCTGATGTCCAGAATAGCGCAGAGCGCTTTCAGAAGCAGGTCTGGATTCAGCTCGTTGACCATGGGTATGGTTCCATCCAGCTTGCCGAAAAATCGCTTGATCCCGATACTGGGGGCAAGGATCGCTGCAAGGGCATGCACGTTGTCCTCCATGAAGGGGAGAACCTCTTCCACTACAAGGATTCTCTCCGTCCGGACAAGATGCCTCTCAAGAAGCCCCCTGGGAAGGGGCCAGGTGGTGCCCAGTTTCAGGATCCCTACCCGATCCCGGAGACCCAGGAGCCGGACCGCCTCCTTGCAGTAAAGGGTGCAGGCGGAGCTGGTGATAATAAGGAGATCAGCCCGCTCCGGACCTTCATAGTGGTTGAAGGGCGAGTCATCGAAGATCTCAGAGGCCTTTTTGAGCTTCTCATGCTGGCTGCTGTGAAGAACATGCACCGTTCCTGGAAGGTTGATGATGGGCCCTTCCATGGTGTCCATGATAGAACCGTGGTATTTAAAACGGGCTTCGGCGCGGCGCTCGGGAAGCTCCCCCAGGACAACGTTTCCGCTGGCATGGGAAAGACGGGTCACGCTTCGCACCATGACTACGGTCCTGAGATCTTCCGAGAGCCGGAACGCCCATGAGGTCATGTCCTTGGCCTCCTGGAAATCACCGGGTTCGAGAAGAGGGAACTCCATCATCTTTGCATAGGGCCGTGATTCCCCTTCGTTCGTGCTGGAAAGAGCCCCAGGATCCTCACAGGATATCAGGACCATACCCCCTCGGGTACCGTACTGGGCGAGATGAAGAAGGAAGTCAGAGGCTACGTTCATCCCCACCTGCTTCATGACCGCCATGGACCGGAGGCCGGCATAGGAGGCGGCAGCAGCCACCTCGAGGGCCACCTTTTCGTTCACGGACCACTCTACATAGATGTTTTTCTTCCAGGCGGCTTGCGCAAGATTTTCGATGATCTCGGAGGAGGGCGTGCCAGGATAACCGGCTGCGACACTTACTCCGGCCTCCATAGCTCCCCGTGCCATTGCCTCATTGCCCATGAGGAGGAGCCTGACACCCTCTCCTGCTTCCCAAAGCTCATACATGAAACTCGATCCTCCAGCAAATCAGCTTTTGACCTCTAAGTCCTGTTTATCCTCCTCACTCCCTTATTATCCTCTGCAAGGCCTCCGCATTGATCCTCAACGAAGAGCGGCCATTCCCTTCCGGGGTGTTCACCAGCCCCTCTTCAAGGGCTCGCCTGAGAGCCCGGCTCTTCTTGCCGGCAGCGGCAAAGGATAGGTGATCCTTATTATCATCGGGTATCTTGCCCGTTACAAGCCATCCTTCGGCTTCGGCCTTTCTGACAAGGTCTCTTCCCCTTTGTGTCCTCACAATCAGGGTGTTCCAATGCGGTTCGCCTTCAAGAATACCCACCGAGACATCCCCCCACTCAGCAGTCATATCAGGGCAGATGAGGCATCCCTTGGGGATGAGATGCCGGATATCGCCTAAGGGGATCTCCACCCTGCCTTCTTCTGTCTCAATCACCAGGATCTCCGCAGGCGGAGGCGGGATGTCCATCTTTCGGACCCTTCTTGGGTCCAGCCGCCTGGAGAGCAAGGATATAAGACCCCGGGTATCCAAGGCCCAGGTGCAGAAGAGACCGACCACAAGGCCTACCGGATCTCGAAAATACTCGCTGTCAAGGGGGTTGGTCCGCATCTGGGCTAAGGCCGTTGCCTGACAGGGTGTAGCCACCACCCCAAGCCTGCTGTATCCGTGCCGCAGTGCCCGATTGAACTCGGAAAGGGTAGGCGCAGCCGTGTACTTGGAGGATGCGCATGTCACGGCATCCTCGGCACGGGTGATCATGCGGGGAACGGGGATCAGACCCTCCTGGTCCGTGAGGACGGCTGCCTCGATAAGCCCTGTCTGCAAAGCAAAGGCAATAAGGGAAGAGGCCGTACCGCCTGCCTGGAAGGCACCATTAGGGGCCTTTTTGCCTGCGCGGGCCGTCATGATCTTCAGGGTATGCCCCAAGGCATTTCCCTCATACGCCCTTCCCCAGTACTTTTCCGCCAGGATGTCGAGGTCAACCTCCGCCTTTGGGCAGTCGGCATAGCATTTTCCGGCAGGAATATCACAGGGAAACAACTGGACCGTCTTTCCCCTATAGGTCCTGAAATAGGGGCACAGGTCCACACAGGCCCCGCAGGCCACGCACAGATCTCGGCCAAACACATCAACCATGAGTTCCCGAGGCCCAAAGGCTGGCATTCCTGAAGATTCCTCCTTGCTTGAAATGATCCTTGCTCAGGCCGTGAGGGCCTAAGGTTCGGTGAGCTGATAGGTGATCTGATAAGAAGGCCCTTTATTGAAGATAAAATATAGGGGTATTTCGCCGTGTGTGTCAAGGGCAGAGAGATGGTCAGAGAGATGGTCTATCTATAAAAAGCCAGAGCATCTTCTCTGCCTGCCCGCCATTGCCCTTGATACTACAGCGGCGAATCGTTCCTTGTTTTTATTTCCAGAAATCCGTATCATTTCATTCAATACCATTTTTTCCGGTATTCTATCCTTCGCATTGTTGCATTAAGGTTTCGATTCGCGCCCATAAAGGAATTGGTCCTTACACATCAAATAGTAGAGCACGTTGCTAGGCATAGCTATCGGCTCTTATAGTTTCACGTTCAAAAAAAATACTGAATTTTCTTGTGCTTTTTGTATAATAAAAGAAGCTAACGATGATAGAAATATTGATAAATAACCTGCCTGCTTCCTCCCGTGCGGTTAAGGAGGGGGATATGGCTCCAGGGTCAAAGTATGGGCCCTATGAACATGAATATTGTATTCTGATAGTTGTTCTTCATTTTAAGGACGTTGGAGGTATTCACGATGTCCCAGCCTACCTATGAAGAATTAGAACAGAAGGTAAGGGAGATAGAGCAAAAACTGGATCAAGTTCATAGCGCTGAAAAGGCACACCCCGGCAGCAACGATATCCTGCGACTATTGGACTTTGCACCGTATGGATTGTTTCTTATCGATGTAACAGGAAAGATTATAGCAGCAAATAAAAGCGGAGCGGAGCGTCTCGGAAAAACAGTACAAGGGATTATCGGGACGACCTTTCGCGAGCTTCTTTCAGCGGATGTGTATGAGAACAGGAGAAGGAGAGTTGCTGAGGCCATCAAATCAGGAAAACCGGTAAGCTTTGAGGATCAGATACAAGGGAGATGGTACGATACCACCATCTTCCCGATTTTCGATAATCTCGGCCACGTAACGAGTTTGGCCATTTTTGGGCGCGATGTCACCACGTACAGGCTTATGGAAGAGGCCCGGAGGGAGAGTGAGAAAAAATACCGGTTGCTCGTCGAGAATGCCAGCGAGGTAGTCTTGGTTGCGCAGGATGGGTGGATACGATTTGTCAATCGTAAGGCTTTTGATCTTATCGGCTATAATCCTGAAGAATTGATAGGAAAAGCTTTTGGTGCATACATTCACCCGGATGATAGAGAAACAATAGCGGATCGGCATATGAAAAGGATTAAAGGTGAAAAGGCACCCCCGGTTTATCCCTTCCGGGTCATTGATAAGGCGGGCGAGATCAAATGGGTGGAGATCAAGGCAATCAGGATCGATTGGGAAGGGAAACCGGCAACGCTCAACTTGCTTTCCGACATTACCGAGCGCAAGCGGGCGGAAGATGCATTGAAGGAAAGCGAGGCACGGCTTCGAAGTATCATCGAACACAGCAACGAGATGTTCTTTTTTCACGATACGAATCATCTCTTGCTCTACGTAAGCCCTCAAGCGGAGGTAATTTTTGGCTACGGCCATAATGAGAACAGAACAAAATGGACGGACTTTATAACTGAAAACCCTCTCAATCTGACTGGAATTGAATTAACTGAGAAAGCCATACGGACCGGTGAGAGACAAGAACCATATCTGCTCGAATTAAGGAGAAAAGACGGGGGGATCATATTGCTCGAAATTGATGAATCTCCGGTGAAGGATGCATATGGAAAGGTTATAGCAATAACCGGTGCGGCAAGAGATGTAACGCTGCACAAGAAGGCCGAACAAGAATTACACGCCGAAAAGGAGCGGCTCCGCATCCTTGTGGAAAAATCGCCATTAGGGATCTCGCTCATCGGGGAAGATGGCCACTATAAATATCTCAACCCCAAGTTTATCGAGATATTCGGATACACGCTTGAGGATATTCCCGCTGGCAAGGAGTGGTTCAGAAGGGCTTACCCTGATAAAAACTATAGAAAAGAGGTTATTGCCACATGGCTCGATGACCGGAAAAGGTATGGCATTGGAGAGGCCCGGGCCAGAACATACAGGGCAACCTGCAAGGATGGATCAAAAAAGGTCATATATTTTAGAACGGTAAGCATGGAGACCGGTGATCAACTTGTATTTTATGAAGACATCACAGAAATCCAGCATCTGGAAGAGCAATTACGCCAGTCCCAGAAGATGGAAGCTATCGGCACCCTGGCAGGAGGGATCGCCCATGACTTTAATAATCTCCTTCAGGCAATCATGGGCTATGCGCAGATGATCATGATGGACAAAGAAGAAGGTGATGCTGACCTCGGAAGATTGCGGGAGATTGAAAAGGCCGGGCAGAGGGCAGGCCAATTAACCAAACAACTCCTTACCTTCAGCCGCAAAGTGGAAAGCAAACTGAGACCCGTGGATCTCAACCAGGAGGTGTGGCAGGTGGAAGGACTCCTCAAGAGAATCATCCCCAAGATGATCACTATTGAACTCCATCTGGAAGAAGGGCTCAAGGTCATCAATGCGGATCCGGCACAGGTGGAGCAGATCATGATGAACCTCGGCGTCAATGCCAGGGATGCTATGCCGGAAGGCGGGAGACTGGTCATCGAAACCGAAACCATCAACCTGGACAAGGAGTACTGCAGGGCCCATTTAGGGGCCGTACCGGGAGAATATGTGCTTTTGAGCATATCAGATACCGGTAGCGGCATGGACAAGGAGACCGTTGAGCATATCTTTGAACCTTTTTACACCACCAAGGAGGCCGACAAAGGAACGGGTCTGGGCCTTTCCATGGTTTACGGGATCGTGAAGAGCCATGGCGGATATATCATGTGTTACAGCGAGCCTGGAGAAGGGACCACATTTAAGATCTATTTACCGGCCATTGAAACAGTGAGCATAGAGTACGGAGCAAAGAGAGAAGAGCAAGAGGAGATTCAAGGCGGCAGTGAGACCATCCTGCTGGTGGATGATGAAGTATTTTTGCAGGACCTTGGCAAAGAGTTGCTCGGAAGATTCGGCTATACCGTGCTCATAGCCGATAGGGGAGAGAGCGCCCTTGAGATTTACAAAAAAAAGAGGGATGAAATTTCCTTAGTCATTTTGGACATAATCATGCCCGGGATGGGGGGCAAGAAATGCCTTGAGGAGCTTCTTAGGATGAACCCGCTGGTGAAGGTGGTTTTTACCAGCGGCTATTCAATCAACGGGCCCACGCGAGAGGCCCCGCATGCAGGGGCCAAGGGATTCATCAACAAGCCCTATGAATTAAGGCAGATGCTCAAGGTGGTAAGGGAAGCTTTGGATCTGGAATGAATATGAGGGTACTGCAGATGATAAGGAGTTTCTCTTTTAGAGTCCGAGTAGAGGCGATTTCGCCCACTGTTTAAAGGGTAAAAGTGGACGCATGATGTGGTAGACCTTCATTTTAGGCGGACCTGCCTATCGGCAGACAGGGATCAGATCAATGAGGGGAGGACATTCAGAGGTGGGGAAGGCTGAGCTGGCGCCATATATTTGTGGAAAGGATGATAGTTGCCGGGAAAAAGGGTATACCTTTTCCCCTCTGGGCCGGAGGCTGAACTTGCCTCCTCTCCGAGGCGTAGGCTCTCCGGGCCGGAGGCCAATTTGAAAAATCAGGCGGGATAGCCCTCCGGGTAAACCTTTGAATACCTGTCTGCGTGCGGTCACGCACAGGCAGGCTCGGGGTCGACATATAGCCGCTTATCCGACACAGGGGTTTGGGAGGTCGAGTTATCAAGATACTATTCTTTGGTCTTTGATAAGAATACGCTTTTTGATGAATGGAGCACAGAACAGTTGCCCTTGTATGTCAAATTAGATTCAGACGTCCCCCTGGGGCGAGATGACGGGGGATTTGTTTGCTGGATTAGTTAACTACATACAGGAGGATAGCACATTTAACGGCGGTTAAGGGATGCCTTACTTTTACTTAAAGATTAAAAATTTAGGAAATCGGGATAGACTTAGCCGCTCGACCCAATTTCTATTCGCTCGATTAAACGTATCGCGACAGCGGCAGGCAACTTCGCTGGATTCCGGTTTTTCCGCCTTCGTGATGCGATATAGTGCCACTTCCGTCATCGTCAAGACTTCGACGCGACAACTCGGCGCGACGTCGGTCCGCCGGAATGACGCCTCAAGGCAAGCCGCGGGGCAATTAAACCACCTGAGAGAAAAAAATATCGTCATTGTGAGATTGAGTCCCAGGAATAAGACGGAAATTCAATATCATATTTTATCATTGTGAGACAGCCAGCGTAGATTCCTGATATTGGAGAACAGAGGCATCGATCGTGAGCAACAGCATCCCTTCCGCACGGGCCTGGGCCAGCAGCAAACGGTCGAAAGGGTCTTTGTGAAGCATGGGCAGCGTCTCGACCTTCAAGGCATGCTCAGCTGTGACAGGCAGCTCGGTGTATCCGTGCGTAACAAGCATCTTTCTCAAGCGGTGCGGGTCCACCTTGAAATCATCCCGTCCCAGTCCGCGTTTTATTACAATCTCCCAGATACTGGCCGCGCTGAAAAAAAGGATGTTCTCGGGCGCTGTCAACAGGGTCCGGGCTGATTCGGAGAGCTTTTCCGGCTGCCCCGCAGCCCACAGGACAACGTGTGTATCCAGCAGGAGTTTCATGAGGACTTCCCTTCAAAAAGCCGGATCGTCTCCTCTGCCGCAAGGGAATCAAAATCATCCGGCACTGAGATCTCACCGGACATGAACCCTAATTTTTCAGCCCCTTTCAATTCCCCTTCGGATAGCGGCAAGACCTTGACCATCGGCTTTCCTGCCTTGGCAATGATAAAAACATTTCCCTTTGCTGCCTCATCGACCAGGCGTGAAAGGTGAGTCTTCGCTTCGTGGATATTGATGGTTTGCATTGCATGCCTCATTGGACTTGGTTTAATAAACTTAGTCTATTTTCCAGATCAGTGCATGTCAAGAATAATATTTTCGATAGCGAAGACCATACAAGGTTATCGAAAGCGGGGATCCGGGAGGTAGAATAGTCTATGCCGTATTCGAGGGGTCTTGGCAGCCTTGTTGCCTTGAATGAAAATGAAATGAAATGATAAGAAAAAAGAAATCCCTTTTTTAGGACCGAAGAATAGGCGATTTCGCCTTGTGTGCCAAGGGTAAAATGCACACATTATGCGGTAGACCTTCATTGGAGCTCTCGACAGGTTATCGGACGCTCCAGACAAAAGGCGAACAACACAGACCTGAGGAGGTAAACTCCAGGAACTGGGAGGTGGAGTGGTCGATTTTGTATTCTTGGATTTTTAGCGGGCCTTTGGCCTTAGGCGGCTGCCTGGCCTTTACCCGCCATACTTCCGGCAGGTTAATTTTCCACAGGCCAAGATGCGTGAGGATCTTTGTGAGGATTTCCTCAACATCAGGCAAAGCAGTCCAAAACGTTGTCAACTGTTTTTATATAGCTCTATATCAGGGATTTTTTCGAAATGCGGATCCAAGGTGAAGATCGAGCAGTCATGTTCAAGAGCAAGGCTGGCTATTATGAGGTCGGTAGTGGGAATTGTAATGCCTTTCCTGCGAAGGGTATAAGAAATTCTGCCTGCCGTAATCCAGGTGTTTTGAGTAGTTTCCAAAAAGGGGAGGGCTGCCATACTTTCCAAAATAGCGTTGAATTCCTTTTCTATCTTAGCTCCTTGTAGCAATTCAGTCAAAACGATGCCTGTTCCTACAACCCTTCCTTCCCTCAAGAGCTCTTCAACGGATTTACCATACTTTGAGTTAAGTTTATTGAAATATTGAATCCAGACAGACGTATCAACAAGAACATTAGATTTCATCCAGCTCCATCTCCCTCAATCTCGCCGAGTTGTCTTCCAGGTGAAGTTTACCCCTCAGTTCCAGCAGTTTTTGCGTTTGTTTCTCCTGGACATAAGCCTCGAGAACCTCATTCACAGCATGAGATTTATTTTTGGAACCGGTAAGCTTCAACACTTGCTCGATGACATCATCTTTGATGTTTAATGTTGTGCGCATTTTTTACTCCTAGATTGTATGACATTATTATATGCAAGAAATCGATGATGTCAAGATGAAAGCATTCAGAAATCATCCCTCAGGCTTTTGTTAGGAGCCCTCCCGTCTATATTTATCCAGAAACCCTATCCAGCTCACCGTGAGCGTGATCGAGCCGAAGTCCTCCTCCACCCGCCCCTCCATGATGTAGGGCCTTGATCCGCTCAACAGGTGGCAGAACCGGTAGTAGGTCTTGGGAAAGAGCACGGACTCGTAGAGCCCTGTAGTATCCTCGAAGGAGATGAACTTCATGGGATCCCCGTTTTTTGTGTGGATCGTCTTTCCGGTCACCGGCCAGCCGATGACCCTCACCCTTTTCCCCACGTGGGCAGGGAGATCACAGGCCTTTACAGAGTCTACGTTCTTCAAGGTGCTCTCGTACCTTTCGAGCGGGTGGCACGAGAGGGGAAAACCCAGGGTATCCACCTCGTGCCGCAGCATGAGGCTTTTCGGGTAGGGAGCTTGCTTCACGGGAGGAAGAACAGGAATGGCGGCAAAGAGGGGAGGGGGGTTCTGATGCTGGTACACCCCGTTGTAGAACCGGAGAGCCCGCCACATCAGGGAGGGCCTCGTGAGGCCGCCGGCGATGCCGCCAAAGCAGCCCGCCTTGATCAGGACCCGCACGTCCTGGAGGTGGAGGCTGTGGCCGGCCCTGATAAGAAAATCATCAAAGCTGCGGAATAGACCATGTTTGGAGCGCTCGTGC